>PWTK01000104.1 GCA_003563895.1 Syntrophomonadaceae bacterium | reverse complement strand
ATCACGATCTTCCCGACGAAGGCCGAGGAGTCGAACTCAAGCGTGCTGCGCAGCTCATGCCGTGGGCGCGGGTCGGGGAAGTCGTCGGTGAGCACACCGACATCGTAGTGGTAGCTCAGCGGTGAGATCGCGAGGCGGTTGAGGGAGTCCATCATCCAGCCGAACCAGGGCCGGAAGCTCTCACGCTGGCGGTGCTGGAAGATGTTGGCGTTGCTGGCCGCGGACTGTCGGCGGACGATGATATCGAAGGAGTAGCCGAAGCGTTTCTCGGTCCCGAGGTAGTCCCAGGTCTGGGACTTGAACCACAGCGCCTCGTTGCCCTGGGTGGCGCGCGGCTCCTGCGCTGCGGCCCCCTTCTTATTTCCTTCCCCCGCCGGGGCTTCCGCGGCTGCGGTTTTTGCAGCGGCCTTGGCCTGCCGGGCCGCCACCTCCATTTTAAGCTCAGCTGCTTTTAACTCAAGCATGGCCGCCTCTACCAGTTCCGGTTCCACGTATCTTTCAGAAATGTTGTTGAAACGGTTGTAGGCAACCTCCAGGGCTTCCATTTCAGCGCCGTAAAAGTCCTCAAAGGTGCGCTTCTCCTTTTTTTCTTGGTTCATCCTTAATGCGGCCAACCGTTTCACCTCCCTCCTGAAGGGCAAAAGTGATAAAAAAAACCTCGGCAGCAATATTTATTGAAAAATTTATGGCCCAGGCTGATATACCGTTATCAATACTATTATAACATATTCTCCCGGCCGATGTCAGGAAGGCGCCCTGGGCCGGCCCCTTTCGAGACGGGACCGCCTAAAAAGCGCTTCCAGCCCTGCCGGGCTGCCTCCCCCACTCCTCGGGCAGGCGGGCAACCTCCCGCAGGGGGAAGCCGAACACCCTCCTGAGCGACCGGGAAACCTGCTGTTGTGAAATGCTCCGCCTCCCTTGCGACGCGCTTTTAAAGGCTCCTGTATCCCTCCTAAAATTAAATTACCAGATAATTTCATCCGGCGCAATTCTCCGGGCGGTAAATTTGGTTAAATTTTTATAAAATTCAGTTAATAATTCTGGGAGGACGGCGGCACCGCAATAAGTATGCGGCAGCTGGCCCGTAAGTTAGGAGGCCCCTCACTTCCTTATTCTTACCACCCTCCCGGCGTTCACCCGCTGCAGCTCTCCCGGAGCAATCTTGATCAGGGCGTGTTCCGAGCCGCCGCCGGAATACACCACCTCTTTTTCCATGACCCTGGGGTCGATCAAGAAGGTGGCCTCAAAGCCGAAGGAGGGCACGCCTCCGGCCGGGAAGCCCGTCTTCTCCAGGATCTCCTCGGGGGTGGCCATCCTGGGGGTCAAAGTGTCCAAGGCCTTGCCCACTTTGCTGGTGCTGGCCCTGTCCTCGCCCTTGACGATGGCCACGATGAGGTTCCCCTGATCATCCACCAGGCAGAGGTTTTTGACGAAGTCATCGGGTGAGCCCCTCACGGCAGCGGCCGCCTCTTCCACGGAGCGGCAGGGATTTTCAAAGACCAGGTGTTCGGCGTTGATGCGGTTTTTTTGGATATATTCCCGGAAGCTTTTCTCGGCCTGTTCCATTTTCGTTCCCCTCTTTTCATGAATTTTTGCCATGTTGACCCCATGGGCCGCAGCAGGGCCAATTGATTGGAGGCGGAGTGCCTCCCGGTCCCCGGAAAGCCCCTCTATTTTCCCCGCTCCGCTGCGCCCAAACGCAAAAAAACCGGGCGCCTTATGGGGCCTCGACCTGGACCCTGGCCTTGATCGTATTCGTCACCTGCTCCTGCTGTTCCTCCCCGTTATCGCGGTATCCGTGTATGGTGAGCTCGAAATCGCCCTCTTCCGCAGGTGTTACCCGGAACCACGCCAGCCGCGTCATCCCGGCTTCGAAATCCGCGCCGCCGGGAGGGCCAAAATCGACGGTGAGGAACCCGTTTTCCTCCCTGATTTCCGCCCGTATCTTTTCCTCGGGCAGGGCCTCAAAGGGGAACCATTCCACTTCCCAGGGATCCTTCCACTCCAGCGCAGTTCCCTCCGGAATCCCGGAACCGAGGTAGCGGACCCCCTGCACGTCTTCCTCAGAAAATGCGCTGAACGGGAGCACGTAGCTCTCGTCTTTGACCCAGGTCAGCTCCAGCACTCCCTCTTCGGGGCGCTCTACCACCTCGCCTTCCGGCTCCATGACGGCCCCTTCAAACATCTCCATCCCCTCGGGAATTCCCCAGGACAGCTCTACCGGTCTTTCTTCGACCACTTCGCACGAGGCCAGGGCCAGGGCGGCAAATAGGGCGAAAACCGTCAGCACCGCTCCAAGCCTTTTTTTGATGCGGGGCTTTCCATCCATGTCGCTTCCCTCCTTTCAGGTAAAAATGTTAAAGTCGAGCGCCACCAAAGCCCGATTCTTTTTAACCCACTGAAGCGCCGGGCCTTTTCCGGGCAGTTTTCCCGGCCCCTCTGCTGTCAGCGCAGCGCCGCCGCATCCCTCTTCCCGGACAGCAAGAGGAGGCCCCCCGCGGCCAGGAGCAGCAGGGAAAACAGCTGGGCCTGGGTCAGGTTTAACAGAACGGGCTCGGTGACGCGCAGGTACTCTATCCCCAGGCGGTAAGCGCCGTACAGGATAAAAAACCACCCCGAAACGTACCCCGGAAAGCGGTCTTTTCTCCTCAGGGAAAGCAGCACCCAAAAAATTGCCAGCGCGGCAAGGGAGGCATAAAGCTGGGTGGGGTGCCGGGGAAGGTCGTCAAAGGCTGAAACAGCCATTGCCCAGGGCAGATCTGTTTCGTGTCCGTAGCAGCAGCCGTTGAAAAAACATCCCACGCGGCCTATGGCATAGGCCAGCGCCGCGTAGGGGAGCACGGTATCCAGGAGCGGCAGGAAGGGCAGCTTGCGGTAGCGGCAGTAGAGGATCCCCCCTGCCATGACGGCCAGCAGGCCGCCGTAAAAGACCAAACCGCCCCTCCAGAACGCTAGCGCGTTCCACAGGGGCTCTCCCTCAAAAAGATCCCACCGGGTAACCACGAAGAGCAGCCGGGCCCCGGCGGCGGCCAGCACGAAAGCGAGGGGGAAAAATTCGACAGCGTACCTGCCCGGCAACCGATCGCCCCTTTTTTGGCGGGGGGCGATTTCCCGGAAGTAAAGGAGCAGCACCAGGACTAAAATGGCTGCAGCCATCGCTATGATATAGGATTGGATCGTCAGGGGACCCAGGGAAAAATAAGGCTTCAACCTGACCACCCCAAACTCTCACGGCCCCGGGCCGCAAGCTGGTGCATCCCGGCCGCAGAAACCTTTGATATCGGCCAAACCAGGGGGAAGCGGTGCGGATTGATCTGCCAGGTGATCTAAAACACCATACCGGTGGCGCATTCTTTTACACGAAAAGCCCTGCCCTTCTGTGAACGGTTGCGCTGCTTCTCGCTGTAATGCCCTGCTGAGGGCCCTCCGGAAGCGGGGGCTGCCGAAATGAGCCGCCCGGTTCTTCCAAAATGTGGTACCCTTCTTTTTCTGCCGGGCCTGCAGATGCGCCCTTATTCCTCATCTTCCTGCTCCTCTGCGGGCGGCTGCCCGTTTTCTTCCTCCGGGTCCTCAAGTGCCGGCTTATCCTCCTCGGCCTCTTCTTTCTCGGGTTTTTCCTCCTCCAGCGGCACCTTCACCACACGCTGCCGGGGCTGGTAGGTGTCCCTGGACAGGAACTCCCACTCCCCGTCAACAATCTTCCAGCTGCGGGCTTTATAACCGTACCGCCCCTCTTCCACCACTTCTTTTTCTTTCAGGCCTTCCACTTTTTCTTCTTTAACGGGAGGCGGAATCCTCTCTTCGATCTCCGAGTAGACTTCGATTTTTTTCCCCTTGGTGCCGAAAATTTTGGCTTCGATCACCCCGGTCTCCCGGTCTACCCCCATGCGGATGTAGATATGGTGCTCCAGGGAATTCCTGAACTGCAAATCGCCTCCGCCGAAAGAAACCGCGGCATCCCTTGCCAGGGGAATATACCATACGGGCAGGGAGTGCGCATGCCGCTCCACGATTTCTACGCCGGCCAGCAGCGCGGCGTTGTAGAGCGTGCTGGACACCTGGCAGACTCCGCCCCCTACCCCCGTGGTTACCTCGCCCTCTCTGAAAACGGGGGCGGACAGGAAGCCCCTGGCCGAAGAATACGGCCCGGCCGTGTTGTTGAAGCTGAAAACCTCGCCCGGCGCCAGCATGGTGTGATCCACGCCTTCTGAGGCCAGGGCCAGGTTGTGGGCCCTGTCCCGCTGCCCTCTATCAAACTCGGTCGTGAAATAGGCGACAACTTCCCTGATGCCCTTGTTTTTGATGTCCTCGGTGGTCACTTCCGGCATCTTGGGGCCAACCGGGAGCTCTATGTCATCTTCCCGGGCCCTTTCCGCAATAAGGGGGGCCACCTCCTCCAGGAGGACCTGCCTTCCCTCATGGTGCTCAATGATTTTGGGCTCGTCCTCCACGATCAGTTCCGCGTCAACCGGTTCCTCCAGCACCATGGGGAAAAGCGCTTCGACCGTTTCCAGGGCGGTTTCTTCGCAGAGTTCCACTTCCAGGCGGTACTCCCCGGCTTCTCTCATAATCCTGTCGTCATCAAAAAAGAAGTTGAGGCCGAGCTCCCGGGCCTCCACCGTCTCCTGCTTCTCTTCCAGCCGCAGCTCGATCTGCCTGCTGTTCCAGGAATCGGCGATGCTTTCCTTCTTCTCCAGGAATTCCTTGTAGTACAGCCCGGAAACATCCACGTCCTCCAGCGTGGTCCCCTCCGGGACAGTCCTGACCCCGCAGCCCAGGGCAGAAGTGAAGGAAAACAAGGCCAGAAATACTATCGGCAGCAATTTCTTCATCCCCAACAGCTCCCCTTTTTTCAACGCGCTCTGCCTGGTCGGTTTCCTGCAAGCCCACGCAGCCGGTTTCAGTATAACCGGTTTCCATTATTTATTCGAAACCGTTCGGCTTTTCTATCCAACACCTATTGTAACGTATTTCTTTATGTGTGGCTGTCTTTTCCTGTTAAATCCTATTAAAAAAATATTAAAAAAATCTGTTTTCCGGTAAAGACGAGCGAAATACTT
>PWTK01000001.1 GCA_003563895.1 Syntrophomonadaceae bacterium | reverse complement strand
CGCGAGGATACCGTGGTCGTCCGCATTGCCGACAACGTGAACGTGAAAATGGCCCGCACCGGGATCGAGCGCATCCTCGGCGAAGAGGAGTAATATTGGGTAATACGGTGTGAAGAAGACTACGACCGGAATGTATTACGCGTTTTCATGGGCTGACAAACTCCTGTGCCTTCAAACGACGGGGATGCCAGCAGGAAAATGATGTTGCACCCGCCTGGTCACGGGCTCGTCAACGGGCCTGTTGATGCGACGTGCCATTTCAGGACAGTCGGCGGGTCAAGCAGGGCAAAAGAGAAAAATTTCTTGGCTGCCCTGAAAAGGCAACTCCGCCGCAATGGATCTCCTGCTTGGAAAGAAACATTTTCGCCCTTCTGGTGGTGAAGCGAAGCTTCATGATGGTCTCATTTAAAGCTCCCTGTTGTTTTTCTTGTTCCGATCAATGGCGCTCAAATCCAGGGATCCAGGGAATTAACCGCATTGGTGTCTGCTGCAGTGCATCTTTTGCAGATGGAAAGGCACAAGTTTTTTTCTTTTGTTTTCTTGAGCGAAGCCGGAGAAGGCAAAACCCCATTTATGGCGCAGTTCAGGTTTTTTTCGGCCGCATAAAACGATCAATTCTTCATTTCTTATGGGTCAATATTTTTGTTGACACGGCGGCCGCTGCGTGTTAATATTATTCCCAAGTTGTTTCCCACAATCCTTACAGCCAAATCCGATGAAGGGGAAGAGTACGCATAGAGGGCTTTTCCAGAGAGCCGGCGGCTGCTGAAAAGCCGGTATTGCCCCTCTACGCCGAATGGGCCCCGAAGGAAAGGACCGAACGCCGCATCGCGCCGCGCAGGCTTCACGCTGCCGGCGGGCCGGCCGGTAGGCTCCTGCGGAATGTCTTACCGTTAAAAAAGACAGGGTATAAGGAGCAGCCCCCGGGATACTGGAGGACTTCCTAGAGCTGACCCGTTCTGCTCCCGTACCCCCAAGAGAGAAACCCCGGAAGCGCATTTTTTCAGACCATGCCGTGCTTCCGCGGTTTAATCAGGGTGGCACCGCGAAAGATCGCCTTTCGTCCTTGGAGACGGAAGGCGTTTTTTATTGCACAGCGAAGAGAGGTGTTGAATTGTGATCAAGCCGGACCTGCACGACTACTGCCGACTGGCGGGGGAGTACGGCATCATCCCCGTCTACCAGACGGTCCCGGCGGACTTGGAAACCCCCATTTCCCTTTACCTGAAGCTCACCTCCGGGCGCGAGGGCAGCTTCCTGCTGGAAAGCGGCGATCTGGGGGAAGCGGCCCGCTATTCCTTCGTCGGGTGCGATCCCTTCCTGACCTTTTATTCCCGGGGCGAGGAAACCGTTATCTGGGAAAACGGCGAGCAGCGATGGCGCCGGGGGGGCGACCCCCTGACGGCGCTGGAAAATATTATTGACCGTTTCAAGGCGCACCGGCCGCAGGACTTGAACTTTTTCTGGGGCGGGGCCGTAGGATATCTCTCCTACGACCTCGTCAAGCGGTGGGAGAAACTCCCGCTGCTGAAGGAGGAAGCCGGCTGGCCCTCCTCCTTTTTTTATTTTCCCGGCAAAGTCTTCGTCTACGACCACCGCCGGCACCTTTTGACGGCCGTCGTTTTGACGGATGTGCGGGAGGCGGTCTCGGACGCGGAAAGGAAGGGGGCCTATCACAGGGCCCGCCGGACGCTGCGGGAGTGCCTGGGGGCGTTGGAGACCCGCTACGCCGCGGCCCCCGCCGCCGCGTCTTTACTGGATGGCGAAAACCCTTCTTGCGCGGCCGAAGCGCAGGGCAGGAGCGACCCCTTCCCGCAGGAAGCGTTTGCCGCCGCGGTGCAGAAAGCAAAGGAATACATTCACGCCGGCGAGATCTTCCAGGTGGTCCTCTCCAGGAGCAAGACGGTGCCCACATCCGCCTCGCCCTTCAGCATATACCGGGCGCTGCGCAGCCTGAACCCGTCCCCGTACCAGTATTACCTCTCCTTTCCCGGGTTCCAGGTGGTGGGCTCCTCCCCGGAGATGCTGGTGAAGCTGGAGCAGGGGACGGCCTGGACCAAGCCCATCGCCGGCACCCGCCCCCGCGGCCGGGACGAAAAAGATGACCAGTCCCTCGCCGCCGAGCTTTCCGGGGACGCCAAGGAAAGAGCCGAGCACATGATGCTGGTGGACCTGGGCCGCAACGACCTGGGCAAGGTTTCCCGCTACGGCTCGGTGAAGGTGCCGAAGCTGCTGGAAGTGGAGTATTTCTCCCACGTTATGCACCTGGTGTCGGAGGTGCAGGGCGAGCTGGCGCCGGGCCGCGGGTTTGCCGACCTGCTGCGGGCCGCCTTCCCCGCCGGCACCGTCTCCGGGGCGCCCAAGGTGCGGGCCATGGAGGTCATCACCGAGCTGGAGCCCGAGCCGCGCGGCCCCTATGCCGGGGCGGTCGGCTACATCGGCTTCCACGGCGGCATGGACACCTGCATCGCCATCCGGACCATCTTCACCCGCAGCGGCACCGCCCGTCTCCAGGCCGGTGCGGGGATCGTGGCCGATTCGGAACCGGCCCGGGAGTACGAGGAGACGGAACACAAACTGGCCGGGCCCCTGCGGGCCGTGGCCGACGCAGAGGAGTGGGAAACCCATGCTGTTGATGATCGATAACTACGATTCTTTCACCTATAACCTGGTCCAGCTGCTGGGCTCCATGGGGCTGGAGATCGAGGTGCTCCGCAACGACGAGTTTGCGCCGCAGGCGCTGGAGGAGCTGCCCCTGCAGGGGATCGTCATCTCGCCGGGGCCGGGCGTGCCAGCCGCGGCCGGGCGGAGCATGGAGGCGGTGGAGCGCTTCCAGGGGCGGCTGCCCATCCTGGGCATCTGTCTGGGGCACCAGGTGATCGGGGCCTGCAGCGGGGCGCGCGTGGAGCGGGCCGCACGGGTCATGCACGGCAAGACCTCCCCCGTCTACCACGGCGGGGAAGGCATCTTCCAGGGCGTGGAATCCCCCCTGGAAGCGATGCGCTACCATTCCCTTCTCCTGGCCGCCGAGGACTTCCCGCCTGCCCTGGAGGTCCTGGCCCGCACAAAAGAGGGGGAGATCATGGCCCTCTGCCACAGGCGGCACCGGGATACGGTGGGGCTGCAGTTTCATCCCGAATCCCTCTTCACCCCCGCCGGCAAACGGATCGTGCAGAACTACCTGTGCACGACCGGCCTGCTGCCCCCGGAGGGGCAAGAAAGACAGGAATTGACGGTTCTCGATGTGCCCGGAATATAATAACAGGCAAGAACCTGTTGTTCCCCTTCGCCTTCCGGCTCCCGTTTTTCCGCCGCCGGCCCGGCAAGTCGGGGTGGCGGCGATGCGCACCTCCGGGCAAGGCGAGGGAAAGGAAGGCCGGTGCACGGCTGGAAGAAAAGAGGGGCAAGGGGTGACGGCTCTTTCACGCCTGTCATCGACTGCTGTATCAATAAACGAAAAAGAGAGGTGAGCGCACCGGGTGCCGCCCGGTGCTGAAGAATGATAAAGGAAGTGCTGGAAAAACTGATCCGCAAAGAGGACCTGGAAGCAGAAGAGATGCGCGGCGTGGTGCGGGAAATCATTGCCGGCGGGCTGAATGAGTCCCAGGTGGCCGCCTTCCTGGTGGCCCTGCGCTGCAAGGGGGAGAGCGCCGGCGAGATTTTGGGCGGCTCTCTGGCCCTGCGCGAGAAAATCACCCGCGTGGAGACCTCCCGCCGGCCGCTCCTCGATACCTGCGGCACCGGCGGCGACGGCCTGAACACCTTCAATATCTCTACGGTCAGCGCCTTTGTCGCGGCCGGGGCGGGCGCAGCCGTGGCCAAGCACGGCAACAGGGCCGTCTCCAGCAACTGCGGCAGCGCCGACCTCTGTGCCGCCCTGGGGGTCGAGCTGGAGCTCACCCCGGCCCAGCTTGGGCGCTGCCTGGACGGTGTCGGGATAAGCTTTCTCTACGCCCCGGCCCTGCACCCCGCGCTGGCCCATGCCGCCCCCGCCCGGAAGGCGCTGGGGCTGCGCACCGTATTCAACCTGCTGGGGCCGCTCAACAACCCCGCCGGCGCCGACTGCCAGCTGCTGGGGGTTTACGACCCGTCGCTCACCACTAAGATGGGCGAGGTCCTGCTGGCGCTGGGGGTCAAAAAGGCTCTGGTCGTCTCGGGGGAAGACGGCCTGGACGAGGTTTCCCCCGCCGCGCCCACCCGCGTCACCGAAATCCGCGACGGGGGGCTGCGCAGCTACACCCTGACCCCCCTGGACTTCGGCCTTCCGCCCATCCCGCTGGAGCAGATTCGCGGCCAGGACGCCGACGCGGAAGCCGCCAGGTGCCTGGAGGTGCTGCAGGGCCGCAAAGGCCCCCGCCGGGGTGCGGTGCTGCTGAACGCCGGCGCGGCCCTCTATGCAGCCGGCACAGCGGAAGACATGAACGAAGGCATCTCCCAGGCGGCGCGCTCCATCGATTCGGGGGCCGCCCTGGAAAAACTGCAGCGGCTGGTCGCCTTCACCCGGGAGCAGGCCGGCAGGCCCCCCCAAAAAACGGCGGAGGAGGACAGGGCCTATGCTTAAGGAGATCGCCGCCCTGAAGTGGAAAGAGGTGATGCGGCGCAAAAAGGCGCTGCCCCTGGAAGAGCTCAAGGAGCGGCTGCCGGGGGCCCCCGCCGCCAGAGACTTTCAACTGGCGCTGCGGCGCTGTCACCCACAGGTGGGCCTTCTGGCCGAGTACAAACGGGCCTCTCCCGCGCGCGGCCGTTTCCGGGGAGGCGCCGAAGGCTCCCCCGGCCCGGCCGAAACGGCGCTTCTCTACCAGGAGGCCGGCGCGGCCGCTGTCTCCGTCTTGACCGAGGAAAATTACTTTGCCGGCTCGCCCGCGCACCTGCAGCGCATCAAGCAAGCGGTGCGGATCCCCGTGCTGCGCAAAGACTTCATCGTGGACGAGTACCAGCTCTACGAGTCCCGATGTTTGGGGGCGGACGCGGTGCTGCTCATCGTCTCCCTGCTGGTGCCGGCGGAGCTGAAAAAATTTGCCGCCCTGGCCCGCGAGCTGGAGATGACGGCCGTGGTGGAAGCCGGCCGCGAAGAGGAGGTGCTGCGCGCCGTGCAGTGCGGGGCCGAGGTGATTGCCATCAACAACCGCGACCTGCACACCATGGAGGTCGACCTCAACCGG
>PWTK01000060.1 GCA_003563895.1 Syntrophomonadaceae bacterium | reverse complement strand
TTGATCACCAGGGCGGCCAGGTCGTCCGGCCTGGTTTCCCTTAAAGTTCCTCTATTGGCACGCCCGATGGGTGTGCGGGTTCCGGCGACGATCACAGCCTCACGCATATCAATCCCTCCTCAGGTCTTAGTTTCTTAAAGGCTTGCCGGTCTGGAGCATATGTACCATGCGTTCCTGGGTCTTGCGCTGGCTGCAGAGGCGCACAAAAACCTCGCGCTCCAGGTTCAGCAGGTGCTGCTCTTCGACCCACGTGTTGGGGGGCAGCGGGCCGCCGCTGAAAATGTAGGCCAGCTGCTCGCCCAGGTAGGCATCGTATTCGGAGATGTAATTGCCCTCTTTCATAAAGTAAATGCCCATTTTCAACGCAGCCAGGCCGGGCTCGCCGATGACGCGGATCTTGCCCGGCTTCGGGGGGGCAAACCCTTCCCGGGCCATGGCCAGCACCACGTTTTTCGCCTCGTAAATGTGGCGATCTCCGTTTATGGTGATGCTGTCCGCAGCCGGGCGCATGTAGCCGTGCTTGAAAGCTTCCTTGGCGCTGGTGGCCACGCGGGCCATGGCGACCGTTTCGAAGGCTTTCTGCACAAAGGGCAGCAGATCTATGTTGGGGTTGTCTTGGACATTTTCCACGCTGCGCAGGACCATCTCCTTACAGCCACCGCCGGCGGGAATAACGCCGACACCGACTTCTACCAGGCCCATGTAAGTTTCGGCAGCGGGCCGGATGCGGTGCCCATGGGCACAGATTTCATAGCCGCCGCCCAGGGTCATGCCGTGAGGAGCTACCACCACGGGCCTTTCGCAGTATTTCAGCCGCATCAGGGAACGCTGAAACTGCTGCACCACCAGGTCCAGCTCGTCCCACTCTTCCGCCTGCGCTTCCATCAGGACCATCATCAAATTGGCGCCCACGCTGAAATTGCGCTCCTGGCTGGCGATCACCAGCCCTTCGTAACCCTTTTCCACCTCTTCGGCCGAGCGCGAGATCATCGCATATACGTCCGGCCCGATGGCCTGCCGGGGGGAATGAATCTCCAGGCAGAGCACCCCGTCACCGATATCGACAAGGCTGGCGCCGGAGGTGGATTTAACCACCCTGTTCTCCTCTTTTTTCAGATCGGAGAGGATGATCACTCCCGGGCGGGGTTGAAGTTCGGCGTACTCCCCGACCTTGAAATCGTAATAGTGAGTGCGCCCGTTCTCTTTTTTGTAAAAGCTGATAAAGCCCTTGTCCAGCATCTCCTGCACCAAGGGAGGAACGCTTTCGCCGTCGCTTTCCAGGCGCTCGGTCGCTTCCTTCACCCCAATGGCGTCCCATATTTCAAAGGGACCGAGATCCCAGTTGAATCCCCAGCGCATGGCGCGGTCAATGGCCACGATATCGTCAGCGATCTCCTCCGCCTTTACGGCGGAGTACGTCAGCAGCGGCTTCAGGCATTTCCAGGCGAAGTCGGCCGCCTTGTCTTTGCCCTGCAGGAGGACATTGATCCTTTCCCCGACGGTGGCGGCATCCCTGGTCGCATCCAGGCTGGGGAACTTGGTCTTCTGGCGGGGGCGGTATTCCATGGTCGTGTAATCCAGGGCCAGTATTTCCTTGCCTTCCGGGCCCTTCTCCGCCTTGTAAAAACCGGCTTTGGTTTTTTCGCCCAGCATCTTCTGCTCGAACATGTCCTGGACAAAGGCGGGCACGTCGAACGCTTTCTTTTCCCATTCTTCTTCCCCTCTGTCCTGGACGTTTTTGGCGACATGCAGGAACACGTCCAGCCCGACCATATCCATGGTGCGGAAGGAAGCGCTCTTGGGGCGGCCCATGGCGGGGCCCGTAATGGCGTCTACTTCTTCCACGCTGAGCTCTTCTTCAGCCATGAGGCGGGTGGTGACCGCCATGCCGTAGACGCCGATGCGGTTGGCGATGAAGTTGGGCGTGTCCTTGCCGTAGACAACCCCCTTGCCCAGCGTTATTTCGCAGAAATGCTCCATGAAGCGCAGCACTTCGGGGTCGCTGTCCTTGCAGGGGATTATCTCCAGCAGTTTCATGTAGCGAGGCGGGTTGAAAAAGTGCGTCCCCAAAAAATAACGGCGGAAGTTTTCAGAACAGTCCTCTACCATGCGGTTCACGGATATGCCGGAGGTATTGGTGCTGACAATGGTGCCTTCTTTCCAGTTTTCTTCTATATTGGCGAAGACCCTTTTCTTGATGTCCAGGTTTTCTACAACAGCCTCGATAATCCAATCCACCTCCGACAGCTTGGGCAAATCATCCTCCAGGTTTCCCGGGGTGATCAGCTTTGCGTCATCGCTGTCGTAAAACGGGGCCGGCCGCATTTTCTTCAAGTTTTCAATGGACTGCTGCGCCAGGCGGTTGCGGACCTTGCGATCTTCCAGGGTCAGCCCCGCGGTCTTCTCTTCCTCTGTAAGCTCCTTGGGGACGATATCGAGCAAATAGCTCGGGATCCCTACATTGGCCAGGTGGGCGGCGATGGCGGCCCCCATGGTCCCTGCACCCAAAACAGCTGCCTTGCGGATTTTTCTTCCAGCCATACTCCTTCCTCCTTTTCATAAAAGCTTTGCCAGGCGTTAAAAAGAAATGGCGTTGTTCGCTTCTCAGTGCATGCTGCTTGCAAGCAGCAACCTTTGCAATTTAGCGGCACGAACTTTCCGGACATGCGGTTGCGAAAAACCACCTCCCCCTTTTACTTAACCAGGTTAATATTTAACCTGAGAAAATATCTGTCTTTATGATTTCTATTCTTATTTCCTGATTCCTGCCGGAGAGCAAAAAAAATTTTAAAAAGCCCTCCGGGTCTGAAAACAGAACGAGGGCCAAATTTTTGCTTTAATAAAAAGCTGTCATGCTGTATTTTTTTGCCCGGCAGAGGTCATCCCGCGAACGGTCCGGCGCTGACGCATGACTTATAAAACACAGACATATCAAGACTTGCAAGGATTGCAACGGAAGAACTTTTCGCGTTATTTTACTAACAACGCTGTGAAAGAGTAAGGTTTGTAAGCATTTTTTATGCTTCAGCACTGCGAACGGGCCGGCCGCCTTGACAAAAGATGCGCTGTTGACATATTATAATGTATAATCTGCCCCGCCACGAGGGAGAGCGTTTGTGTCTTTCAAAGGCAAGGGGGCCGAGGGGAGGGAGTTGACGAGATGATGATCGACTACAAAGAAGTCGAAAACTTCACCGCCGCCATTCAGTCCATATTTCCCAAGCTGATGCATTACCTGAACACGGAGGAGATGAGGGAGTTAACAGGGCTCGACGTAACCCCGCGGCAGATCAACGCGCTGCTGGTACTCTATTTCAACGACAACCTGACCATGGGTAAGCTCAGCCAGGAAATATTTCTCGCCGAGAGCGCGTTAACCAGGCTGGTGAGCCGCCTGGTTAACCTGAACCTGGTAAAACGCCGCGGGGACGAATATGACCGGCGCGTGGTGAGGGTTTCTCTGACCTCCTACGGGAAACAACTGGCCCGACTGGTGTTCGAACGGAGGACCAAACGCTTTAACAACCTGGCCGAACGCCTGGACCCCGAAGAGAGGGAAATGCTCGTCGTTTCCTTAAAATCGGTACTGCGGGGCTTCGAAGAACTGGAAAGTATCTCTACACCCCCAGAGAAGGTCCCAAAAGACGAGAGCAGCGAAATCAAAGAGTGACCTTCATTTGCTGCGGGGCTGCCGTAATGGGCAAACGCAGCCCCATCCTCCCCCCTGCTACTCTTCGCGAGGACCTTCCAGCACGTAGCGCCGCAGTTCCGGTCCCGTAAGGCGGCGCGGCGGTTCCCCCCTGATCTCGAAAATGGACGGGGTCTTGTATCGCGCCAGTTTGTTCAGGCAGTAATCCTTCAATTCGTCTTCCAATAACTTCCTTCCCTTTTTACAAAAGACATATGCCTTCACCACCTCGCCGTGGTAATCGTCCGGGACGCCCGTCACCACCGCTTCCTGCACTTTGGAATGGCGGTTGAGGACTTCTTCCACTTCGCGCGGGTAGATATTGTATCCGCCGGAAATAATCATGTCCTTCTTGCGGTTCAATATAAAGAAATACCCATCCCGGTCCATCTCCGCAATGTCACCGGTGTGGAGCCAACCGTCTTTCAAGGTTAGCTCAGTCTCTTCGGGTTTGTTCCAATACTCTTTCATCACCTGGGGGCCTTTAATGACCAGCTCTCCCACCTCGCCCACTTCCAGCTCTTCTTTGCCTTCTTCCAGGTCGACGATCTTCGCCAGGGTATTGGGAAGGGGCAGCCCGATGCTCCCGACTTTACGCCTTGCACGGACCGGGTTGCAGTGGGTCACAGGGGAAGCCTCGGTCAGCCCGTAGCCCTCCACCAGCCTGGCGCCGGTCAGGTTCTCAAATTTTTCCTGCACCTCCAGCGGCAGGGGCGCCGCCCCGCAGAGGCAGTAATCGATAGAGGACACATGGTGCTTTTTTACATGGGGGTGGTTGTTGATGGCCACGTACATGGTCGGAACGCCGGGGAAAAACGTGGGCCGGGTTTTGTCGATGATCTTCAGCACCTGGTTAAGATCAAAACGCGGCAAAAGGATTTGTGTGGCCCCGATGTACACGCTGAAGTTGAGCACGCACGTCAGCCCGTAAATGTGGGAAAAAGGAACCACCCCCAACACGCGCTCTTCCCCGTCCTTACAGGCCCGGAACCATTCGCGGAACTGCATGACATTGGAGACGATGTTGTAATGCGTGATCACCGCCCCCTTGGGCGTGCCCGTAACCCCGCCCGTATACATCAAAAGAGCCGGATCTTCTTTGGGATGAACCTCTACTTCGGGCGGGCTGGGCGGGGCGCCGCGTACCAACTGGTTAAAACGGTAAATGCCTTCCCTCTTGGGTATTTCCGGCATACTCCCGTCGCTTTGCCGTTTTAAGGGGTAAAGAACGCTGTAAGGAAACTTGAGGTAGTCGTGGATGCTGGTGACTACCAGGCTCTGCACGTTAACCTTGTCACGAATATTGCTGAACCGCCGGTAGAGGGTGTCGATCATGATCAGCACGCGCACGTCGGCATCGTTTAACTGGTAAATCAATTCGCGCTCCACGTGCATGGGATTAATAAAGACCACTGCCGCACCCAGGCGCAAAATGGCGAAATAGCTGATGACCGCCTGCGGGCAATTGGGCAGGATCACGCCCACGCGGTCGCCTTTTTTCACGCCCATGACAGCCAGCGCTGTCGCCAGGCGGTTCGTATGAATAAGCAGGTCGCGGTAGAAAAGCTTGGCTCCATTGAAATTAATCGCCACCCGCTGCGGGTAACGCTTTACTGTGCGATCCAGCAAGGAAAAGGCGGAAGTCGCCGGAAAATTAAGCTCGGGGCGAACGCCTTCTTCATAGTTTTCTCTCCATAGTTCTTCCCTGCCTGCGGTTTCTCTGCCTGCTTCCATCTTCACACCCCCTTATCTTCTATGCTCAAGCTTAAGCCATATGTTTTATTTCTCCATTCAGGCCGATAATCCTACATCATCTTGAAAAAACTGCACATTTCCAGGACAAGCGGCCAGGGGAAACCCTGCCGCTCATTTACGGGGAGGCTGCACAATCTACAGGGCTGCAGTGCGGCCTTTAGGCCCTTAAGTCTCAAGTTCTTCGCAAATTTGGCAAAACTATTTCAAGCGATCTCGTGAGAGCTGATTTTTTTACGTTTAGGGAGGTTTATTTAGAAACATGAATATGATTATCGATTTAGCTCAGGTCCCCTTTAAACATGATGCGCTGGCAAAATAGATTCCAGTGCCACAGGTGCGGGCATGAGCATACTTACGAGATTGTAACCAGGAAACTGCCCTTTCCTGAGTTAATCGGATAGCCACAAACATGAATATCAACTTAACTCAGGGAATTCTTGTTGAGTGGCCCCCCAAATACAGCCTTTTAGCAGATCAAGACCTTTTTGTAAGTGTAACCTTTTAAAACCTCTTTTTTGCGGGGCTTCTTTCATTGTCATCCTGAGGAAACCCGATAGTCTGATTTAGAAATTCAACTTTTATAATTCTGGTTTTCCAGGTCAGGCGCAGAGGCGGCTTGTTCGCAACCCTGTAGTTTAAACGCGGGTAGGCACACACAACGGGCTTCCCTAGAGCGGGCAGATCTCCCCTCGTAAGCGGCCGTCAGCAACGTACAGGAAAGCACAGGAGGAGTAACCCTCGCGTCGCGGGTCCGATGGAGAGCCGGGGTTTAGCAGCAATATCCCTTCCCGCTCTTCCAGGAAAGGTTCATGGCTGTGCCCGAAAACGACCCCTGCCACGCCGGCACTGCTGAATCTACGAAAGGCCAGATCGGGCATTGTCCAGGGAGCACCGGCACCGTGCATAAGACCCAGAGAAAGGCCGCTCCCCAACCGGATCAACTTTTCTGTGCCCAGTTTTTTCTTCAGTTCTGGAGGGTCCATATTGCCGGCTACCGCTGCTACGGGGGCCAGGGCTTCCAGTTCCTCCAGGATATGATCCTCGACCAGATCTCCGGCATGAATTATCAAGTCCACACCGTCGAAAAGCTCAAAGATCTTGGGGTCCAGGTGTCCGGCCCGCACCGGAACGTGGGTATCGGCAACAACCCCGATCTTTGCACGGTCCAGGTCAAACTGCTGCGCCAGCATGCCAAAGCCCTCCTTTCAGTAATTACCTTCTTGCGCTGCTTTTAAGCACGCTCAAAACCAAAAAAGAGGAGTGGCGAAGAAGGCCCAACGGGTGTATAATAATACATGATTCCCATCTACGGTCAGGGCTCGGGGTGCCTCGGAATACAGGCATGTTTAAGCCACTGCTCCGCAACCTGGATAATTACAGCCCTTTTGAGCCCGAACGAATAGAAATCCAGTCACGGGAGGTAGAAAAGAATGGCTCTTTACATCGCTCTTGCCATCGTGGTCGCCTTAGCCGCCTTTATTGTCGGTGGATACAACAGGCTGGTGAGCCGGCGAAACATGGTGGACAACAGCTGGTACAACATTGACACACTGCTCCAAAAGCGCCACGACCTGGTGCCCAACCTGGTTAATACCGTGAAGGGCTACGTCACCCACGAAAGGGAGGTGCTGGAAAACATCACCAAAGCGCGCTCGGCCTGGATGAACGCCTCCAGCGTAAAGGAAAACGCCGAAGCGGAAAACATGCTGGGACAGGCGCTAAAATCGCTTTTTGCCGTGGCGGAGAACTATCCCGAATTAAAAGCCAACGAAAATTTTAAGTTGCTCCAGGAAGAGCTTTCCGGAATTGAGAGCAAGATCGCTTATGCCCGGCAGCGGTACAACCGCACTGTAATGGCCTACAATACCTCCATTCAGAAGTTCCCCACCAATATCCTGGCCGGCATATTTAATTTCATGCCCCGGGATTACTTCGAAATCGAAGAAGAGGCGGTTAGGAGCGCGGTTACGGTTGAATTTTAATCAGGAACGGCCCCATGCAAACGGCGGGCCCTTTCAGCGAGGTGCCTTTTGATGCAGATTCCCATTTACAGCCATATTAAGTCCAACAGGCGCCGCACCTTTTTTTTCTTTTTTTCCTTTGCGCTTCTCTTCCTGGCCGTTGGATATGCGCTGGGGGTCTTTCTGGCAGCTGATCCTCTGCCCGGGGTGATCACCGCGGCCGTTCTTGCCGCAGTTATTTTCCTGATCAGTTACTACAGGGGCCACAACGTACTCGCCTCTATGGCCGGCGCCAAACCCGTCACCCGGGAGCAGGAGCCCTACCTCTACCACACCCTGGAAGGGCTGAGCATCGCCGCCGGCATCCCTGCCCCCAGGGCCTATATCATTGAAACCGAAGCGCCAAACGCTTTTGCAGCCGGAAGACGCCCCGACAGGGCCACTGTAGCGGTAACGAGGGGGCTTCTCAACCGGCTGAATCGCCTGGAGCTGGAAGGTGTCCTGGCGCATGAGATTTCCCACATAAAAAATTACGACATTTTGATCGCCACCAGCGCGGTGGTCCTGGCCGGCACCATCGTTCTGGCCAGCGAGGTCGCCAGGCGCAGCCTGTGGTTCGGCGGCGGACGCATGAGGCGGGGAGGACGCGGCGGTGGCGGGGGACAGGCACTGGTCATGGTGCTGGTGCTGGTGCTGGCCCTGCTGGCCCCACTTTTTGCCCGCATGCTGCAGTTTGCCATCTCGCGCGAAAGAGAATACCTGGCAGATGCCAGCGCGGCGGATCTCACCGGCTATCCCGAAGGGCTGGCCTCCGCACTGGAAAAGATAGCCGGCCAGCAGGAACCGGGGGGGAGCCTGGACAAGCAGGCGCTGCAGGGGCTTTACATCATGCATCCGGCCATGGGCACCCGCGGCAGAACCTCTTCCCTTTTCGCCACCCACCCGCCGCCGGATAAGCGCATCGAGAGGCTGCGCGCCATGTGAAAGGCCCTATCACCGGTGCAATTGCCGCACCTGATGCGGTAACCGTACGGGTTCAGACAAAAAACATGCGCTCGATCAGGCTGAAGTTTCTCTTTACCTGTTCCTTCCCTTTCACCGCCTGCATGTGGCCTGGCAGCAGCCATTCCACATCGTCCAGCTCGGATAGCTTGCGGATGCTCTGCCCCAGCGTCCTCATGCTGCCGCCGGGGAAGTCGGTCCTCCCGATACTGCCGCTAAAAACGGCATCCCCGGTGACCAGAGCCTTCTCAGCGGGAAAGTAAAAACTGACCGAACCGGGGGAATGTCCCGGAGTGCTGATAACCTGGGCCACATCTGAATCACCCAGTTCCAGGTCACCCTCCTGGAGATAAATATCCACTTCAGGGTGTGCCGGTTTCTTCCCGGCCATCTGTTCGAACAGGCGGGCCAGCATGATCATATGCTCTTCTTCGTCCCCGTGGAGGGCCACGGGAGTCTGGTTCTGCTCTTTGATCGCCGCGGCCGCCTCGCTGTGATCGGGGTGCCCGTGGGTTAAAAGAACCATTTCGATGTCTTCAAGGGCAAAACCGTCGTTCGACAAGCCCTGTTTTAACATTTCGAGGCAATTCTCGCGGAACTCGTTCCTGATGTGGCCTGGGTCAATCAATACCAATTTCTCTCCGGCAAAGAGATAGGAGTTGCAGTTGTTGCCCTGGCCCTGCCAGAAGTAGCCGTAAATCTTTTCCGTAAGTTGCATCCGGGGTCCTCCTTTAGCATGAATTGGTTCACTTGAAGAGCGCAGTAAGCTCCACGGCACAATTATACCATACATGGAAAGGAGATGATATCGGTGAAG
This sequence comes from Syntrophomonadaceae bacterium, assembly GCA_003563895.1. Classification (GTDB taxonomy): domain Bacteria; phylum Bacillota; class Dethiobacteria; order DTU022; family UBA8154; genus CSSED11-181. The sequence goes on along the minus strand of PWTK01000060.1, from coordinate 8,858 downwards.
AAGATTAAGTCCTCCCTGGAGCTGGCCCTGGAAAAAGCCCGGAAAATGGGCGATGAAAAAGAGTCTTCCCGAGAAATGCCGGAAGAACAGTACCTTAGAGCAGCCCGGGTCATTGCCCAATCTTTCCTCGACGGCAAGCTGGACAAGGAAAAGGCCCGCGATGGACTGGAACGCCACCCCGAGCACTGCCGAGGAGCCTCGAAGGAAACCTTCATCCAGGAAATCGCCGAAGGGATGGATCTCCACAATACTCTGCAGGTGCTGGAGGCCATCGAGTTTTTAAGCGGGGATGAAAAAACACGGGAAAACTGTGCCCGTGCCAGGGAAATACACAAAAAATATCGCCAGGAACTGGAAGAACAGGAAACAACCTTAAAAGAACAGGCAGAACATTTTTTGCGCCGCAAATACGCAAGAGAAGGAATAAAGGGTTCGGCCCTGGCAGGTTTCAATGTCCAAAAACACGAACAGTGGAAAGAAACTTTCAAGCACCTGAATGAAGAATACCGCAGTGCCCTGCAGCCCTTTTTCGGCGCCTTAAGGGACGGTTCTTGACCTGCCTGCCGGACAGCCCCCGGGCAAGAAGGGACAGCTCATACGCCGGGACAAACCGGCACAGCGGAGCAGAAGCCGGCAGGCCCACTGCCCTGCCCGGGAAAAATACAAGCGCTTGGGTAACAGATGGATTCCCACAGCGATGGCAGTGCACCCCTACCCAGGGGAAAGGCTTCACGTCACACAGCCGAGGCAGGATTACGTATTATGGGGTAATTTCTCAAGTAAGGACCGGGGCGGGGGGCGTCCGGCAGCGGGCGGCTCTCCCGTAATTTGTTTGCCTCTTCTGGCTGACGGTTCCCACTTATCCGTCCGTCCAGCGAAAAAACAAGCGCCCCTTTATACAGGGGCGCCTCTATTTTCCCAAATGCGGGGGTTCACGGCCTGTGGCTCAACCCCCTGCCGCCCTCCCCCTCAGGGTTGGCGGGACCTGCCACCAGGCTGTAGAACAAGGCGGAAGGCGTGACCCTCCAAATCTGGTTTTCCAGCTTGACTTCAAATTCCTGTTGGGAAAGCCGAAACTCCCTTTCGTCACCGGTCAGCCTGAGATCCACGTTTAGCTGCAGGGTTTCTGTCCTGGACGGCGGTGCTCCGCCTTCCAGCTGAAGCTCGCGTACACGGTGCTCCTTTGGAAGATAGCGCCAGTCGAAAAACCACTCCCGGTAAGTCCGAAAATCCACAGGGCGCTCGGTGCGGTGGAGAGAAAAAACCTCCCGCCAATCGCCGTTTGCCGCGGCTTCCAAAAAGTGTTCCACCGCGTCGGTTGGGGTGTTCCCCAGCGCGTCCAAGCCGGCTTCCTTCCTGGAACGCTCATAACTCTCGAAGCGCTCCCGCGCTTTTTCCTCGGTCAAAAAGGCATCCGGGTAATAGCGGTTCCGGGCATTCCAGATCAGAAATTCGTCTATGCCCAGTTCAAAGGCCGCGTCGATCTGGGCACGTATCTCGGCGGGGCCGTATTGGATGTTGCCGCGAATCCATCCGGCGGTAAAGCCCTGGAGCCAAGGGCGGATGATGCCGGGGTTTCCCAGGGGGGCGTTGCGCTTTATCGAATCTCTTAAGGCATACCTGACCGTCCCGGCGGGATGGGCATCGGGGACGCTGTAATCAAAATAGCCGGACCCATAATGGCTGGGGTAAACCATGGGGCACATGTAATCGACATAAGGGGCGATTTCTTCCCAGGTCTGCCCGATATCGTCGCTGTCCCCCCAGGAAGTGGCGATGACGCCGAAGACATCGGCTGAAAGGTAGACGTTGTAGTCTTCCAGTTTTTCGCCTGCATAGATCAAAAACTCCCTGATCACTTCTTCTTTTAGCAGTTCGCTGCGGGCCGGGAAGCGGGCCTCTTGCTCTACCCGTTCGGCATTTTCGGGGAACCGGACATAATCGAATTGGATTTCACGAAAGCCGAGCAGCGCGGCCTCCTGGGCCACGGCAATGCTGTAATCCCAGACCTTCTTTTGGTAGGGATCCAGCCAGGACATCCCCTTGCGGTCTGCCCACACCCCGCCTTCTTTTTTTTGTATGGCCCATTCCGGCCTCTTATTTGCCAGGTAGGGATCCCTGAAAACGACTACGCGGGCGATGGGATAAATGTCCTTTTCTTCAAGCTCTTCCAGCACGGCCCTCATGTCCCGGATGGGCGCCCGGTTGTGGGAGTCGATATCTTCCACAAAACAGATGTCGCTTTGGTAGGTTACGTTTCCGTGGTCATTTTTGACGTCGATCACCACGCTGTTCAGCTCGGTGGATTTGATCATCTCCAGCAGGCTGCGGTAGCGCGATTCAAGGCCAACGGTGTGTCCCGTCATATATATGCCCCTGGCCTTTACGGGAGGGTTCTCCCGCTTCGGGCCGGCAGGAAGGGGGACATATAAATCTCCGCGCTCCTCCCTGCGTTTCTCTTCCAATGCAGCTCGTTCCTCTTCAGGGCATACCGGCGCCTCTTCCTGTTCCTGCCGGCAGCCCTCCTCCCCGGTTTTGCCTGCGACCCCCTGTTCCTCATCGCCGCTTTCCGGGACAGGCCTATCTGTCGAGTTCTCTTGCCCTGCGTCGGGGGGGCCGGCAAAGGGGGAAGCGCTGCACCCGGGCAGCCACAGCAAAAGCAAAAACGCCGCAAAAAACAGGGTGAGGGCGGGACAGGAACGGGCACGCCTTAAAGGCCTGGTGGGGTTCAAAAAAGCAGCCAAAGTCTTTCCTCCTCAGGCATCAGAATAAACCGTATTTTAAACGATTTCAGGAAAATTGTCTAACGTACGGAGATGAACAAAATCCGCCGCTCACGGCACTTTTCCTCGTTTTTCGGCTCATTTCAAAGTTATCCTCAGGGAATAACAATTTATAAAGAGAAAAAACCGAACCGGGAGATGATCGCGGCCAGCACCATCGCGGCACCGGTCACCTGGTAGGTGAGAACCGTTTTGGCATTCGCCTCGACCAGGCGGGGTATGTGATCATAATGGTGCAGGGCTACCCGGACAGCGCGGACGGCCAGCGGGATGCTTAACAGGGCCAGCAGCCAAGCCGGATTTCCAGTAAACAGCGCCAGCAGCAGCAGGGAAAAATACGCAGCGGCAAAAAGGGCAATGAAGACATTGAGGCCGCGTTCTTTGCCCAAGCGCACCAGCAGGTTGCGCTTCTTTCCTCTCCTGTCAGCCTCAACATCGGGGTACTGGTTTATCCAGAGGACGTTGGCGATAATGAAGCCGATGGGAAGGGATGCCAGGATGGGTTCGGGGGCAAGGCTGCCGGTTTGGACCATGTAGGTGCCCGACAGGATTAACGGGCCGAACGTAAATCCGACAACCAGCTCTCCCAATCCCCGGTATGAAAATTTGAAGGGGGGCAAGCTGTAAAACAGGGCCGTGAAAACCCCGGCCAAGCCGATCCAGAAAACGGCCGGTTCGCGGTAAAAAACGATGACCAACCCGACCCCCGCCCCGGCACTCAAGGTGGCGGCAGCAATGATGGCTGTTTGGCGCAGGGTAAGTTTTCCGTCAATGATGGCTTTTTTGCCGCCGCTAAAAGGCGTTCTTTTGTCCGCGTCGACAAAAATGTCCACGCCGGAACGGTAATCCACGTATTCGTTGACAGCGTTTTTGCCAATTTCGATAAAATAAATGCCCAGCAATGTGAGGATAAACCACCCTGGATGGAACGCGTTCTCAAGGCCGAAAGCCATGGCGGCCCCCAGGGCCATGGGCACGGTGGAAGCAATCCATATTTTAGGATCCGCCAGCTGCCAGAATCCTTCCCAGAGCGTCCTGGAGGGAACGGGCATCTTTTTATCACCTTTTCTCATATATTGATTGCTGCGGGATCTTCAGCCGCCGACTGAAAACCGCTTATGGCGGATCACGTCAGCCAAACCCGGCAAACCCGGGGCATGCGGGTCGCGCAATTTTCCAGAGCACGGTGGGCTCGGGCATCTTACCGACCGGCACCACTGATCTTTTCGTCACCGGCTAGCCAAAACCCTTTAAATCAGGGGAGCGCGCGCAACTTTTTGGAGAAGGGAAGGGGCAGCAGATTGTTTGCATCGGGGGAGGATGAATGATAGAATTATTTCGCAGTGCACGCCGCCGGGCGAAACTCCCCGGCAGGAACATACGAAAATGACCGGCAAGGAGAAGAAGCATGAAGAAGCAACTCATTTTGTCCGGGAGCCAGGAAAACCCGGCTGCAAAGTTCCCGGAAATGTTTCTCCTTTTTTTCAAAATCGGGGCATTCACCATCGGCGGAGGATACGCCATGATCCCCCTCATCCAAAAAGAATTGATCGAAAAAAAACGCTGGGTTGACGAGCGCCATTTCCTGGACAATCTGGCCGTGGCCCAGTCCATCCCGGGCCCGATCGTGGTCAACTTCTCCCTGCTCACCGGCTACAGGCTGCGGGGTTTGCCGGGAGGGCTTTTTTCTCTGCTGGGAACTGTATTACCGTCTTTCTTAATCATTCTGCTCCTCGCAATTTTCCTCTGGCAGTACCAGGACCGGCCAATGGTCCAGGCCGCCTTTCAGGGCATCCGCCCGGCGGTGGTTGCGCTTATCGCTTCGGCAGCTTACAGGTTGGGACGCAATGTTTTTCGACAGCGTCGCTTGCTGCTGCTTTTCATCATTTTTATTGCCGTCCTGATCGGTTTTAGCGTTCACCCCATCGCTGTCATCACCGCCGGTGCGGCGGCGGGGCTTTTCCTCCCACTGAAAGCGAAGACCAGGACAGCGGAAGAACATGTAGAGCCGGAAAGGCCGGAAAAGGAGTAACGCCATTGTTTTACTTGCTTCTGGATCTGTTTCTTTCCTATTTTAAAATTGGGATTTTTGGATTCGGCGGGGGCTACGCCATGTTGGCCCTCATGGAACACGAGATCATCAAGGTGCACGGCTGGATGAGCATGACCGAATTTGTCGACATTATCGCCGTAGCCGAAATGACCCCGGGGCCGGTAGCCATCAACTCGGCTACTTTCGTGGGATTCCGCGTGGCCGGAACGGCAGGGGCCGTCCTGGCCACGCTGGGGGTCATCTCTCCTTCGCTGCTGTTGATCATTCCGGCCGCCAAGCTTTTTATGCGTTACTACGAGCACGAAAGGGTACAGCGGGTGCTTTACGGGATACAGCCGGCGGTTATTTCCCTGATCGCGCTGGCGGCTTTCGTGGTGGGCAAAAGCGCCTTTTTCGATTATCGAAGCGCCCTTTTGGGTTTCGCCTGCCTGCTGCTCGCCCTGTTCAGCCGCATACATCCTCTGGCATTGATCGGCATCGGAGCCGCGGCCGGCCTTCTTTTTTTCAGGTAGTTCGTTTCGTCCGTTTGTAGCGTGCCTCAATGATTCTGCCATCCCGGAGCTTTTCGCTGCCCTTGCAGCGCAGGTGGCCAGGGCTACACCGCCAAGGACGATTTTCGCCGAATAACGCGTAGCCAAAAACATGGCGACGAGCTGGGACTTGTCGCCGAATTCCGCAAAAAAAACCATCAGAAAAGCCCCGGCAAAAATGTACATGATCGACCACTCCACGAGTCAACTCTTTCCGGCCGGCCCGAAGCGGGGAACCGGGCACTGCGCCCAAACGGCCCAGAAGGCACAGGGATTGCCGTAGGCATCTCAAATACCGCAAAAAAGGACAGCTCCTGCTTCTTTACATTCAGGAAAAGCAAGAACTGTCCCCGATTAGCGATAACACAGAATGCTGTCCCCGGTTGCTTCGGTCCTGCTTTGGATGGTCTGTGCATACCCCAGGGAAAAACTTCCCCACTGGTTCAAGCCCTGAACTCACCTTCGGCACGCCGGTTGAGCCGGAGGGAGCCTGAAAAACGACAACCCGAAACGCTGCACGGCTGATTTTGCAGTCCCGATCGGACCGTGTGCACAATGCGTAGCCGGGTACCTTTTTCGGAAGCTTATTTGTAGCCCCATTCAAAAAAGCGCATGTTGTAGTTTTCCCCGTCCTGGGTCCAGCGCACGCCAACGTATGCGTTATGCAGAAAGTCGTCTTTCAGCCTTTCTTCGGTCACCCCGATCGGCACACGCTCTTTCCAGTAGGGACATTCAAAGCTGATCTCATACTCCAAAAAATCCCCCGGGTACACCGTTCCGTAGAGCCAGGCTTCCTCTTCCTCGATAAAATCGTAGGCGAGGGGGCTCCTCATAATTACGCTGACCTCTTTTGCCTCTTCCTCTCCGCGATAATGAATGAGGGTTCTTCCTTCCAGGACGGCCTTCTCGGGCCGAACCTCAATGTCCGTCTCTCTTTCCCGAATTACCCAGACCTCTTCCCACTTCCTGTCCGGCCGGTAGCTGGCCACCACTTCCTTTTCTTCCACCACGGCACAGCCGGAGGCTGCAACGGCCAAAATGAGCACCAGTAAGGCGAGAACAATTTTCTTCATGATGAGTCAACCCTCCTTCTACCATTGCCGCTTATATTAGATACGACACCGGTCCCCGTCTCTCCTTCTAGCGAAAAAGAAAATGTTCACATAATACTTCTGCAGGCGCGAACGCCTGTCAAAACCCGCGCCATCCCCTGCCCCCCCAAAATGTCCGACCCCTAACGTTTTTCTTCAGGCACCGTCGGCGGCGGTTGCCTTTCCATCCATTCCATCACCTCTTCGGGATGCGAAAAACGCCCTTCCAGCAAATGCAAAACCAGGTCATGAGTCGCTGTGGTGTCAAAGGGCAGCCGGTAATGGCAGGGATGGTCCTGCCCCGCCAGCCGGACAATAAAGGGCACCCGCGGGTCGGTTTGGCCGTCAAAAGTCGGGAAAAGCTCCATCCGCCAGGGGTGATCGGAGGTAATGATGAGGTGGGTGTCCTCCCAGGTGCCGCTTTTCTCCATGGCCGACTGCAGCTTGGAAAGGGTGCGGTCGACCAGCGCCAGGTTATCAAAATAGCCTTTTTGCATGTCATAGTTAAAAATGGTATGGTCTCCCGCATGGCGGTCGTATATCCAGGGATAGTGAGGAATGGACCAGTGCACCAGGACCACCCCCAAATTCGGGTCGGCTGCTGCACATTTCGCTTCGTCCAACATATGACGATACAGGCTCAGCGCATGCCCACGCCTGTTGAAAGGAGACAGCGAAAAGGTGCTTGACAGCTGGGCTGCCATAATTTGTGCCAGGTTGAGATCTTTTTTCAGCTCCACTGTGCCAAAAGGCTGCCAGTAACAGCGGGTTGCCGTATGGCCGATTACCCGGCAGTAGGGTAGAAAGCACCCCAGCAGGCCGGATTGGTAGCCCAGGTCTGCCGCCCGCGAAAATACATTTTCCTGTTCGCTCCAGGGTTCAGGGCGGTCTTCTTTCCCCTCGAAAAAGAGCATGAGTTCGTCAGGGCTGACGGGTTCAGCGTCGGTCAACTTGCGGCCGGTGATAAACGCAGGCATGGAGACGAGGGTGTCCTCCCCCGGAGCATATGCTTCATCGGCAAAAATGGCTTTTTCCAAAATGGCATCCAGGGCAGGGGTTTCTACAGAAGGCGGCCTTTCTTCAAAGGTCATGCGCTGGTCCAGCTCATCGAAGACGAGCCACAAAACACGCCGGTCAGGGCGATGCTCATCAGCCGCAGCGGCAGAATCCGGATCTGCCCTCCCCGGTGCGTGGGCAGGGTCTGCTGAAATCATGCCCCACACCGCTTGCGAAAAAGTAAAAAACAAAAAGGGGGAAAAAATTAGCAAAACCACAACAGTTGCGCGCACGAACTGCCTGGACCAGCGGGCTGCTGCAAAAATTGCCGTGGAAAAGAAAAGAACCAGAAGCAGCGCCAGACCGATATTTCCCAGCAATCCCGAAAGCTCGGCAAAGGAAAGCCCGGGCATTAAAAGACGAAGGGCATTTAAAGGCGGCAGCAGTGCCAGGAACAAAAAAAGCCCGCCCCACTTCCCCGCCGGCATATCGTCCAGGCGGCGCTGGTAATAATAGACAGCCAGCCTGAAGATCAAAGCCAGCAAGATGACGTTCAAGATAACGGCGAGCAGGCTGTCAACCGTTGTTGTTTTCAGGTAAAACTGTTCCGCCGGCTCGGCAAAAATCAATTCCTGCCAGACCCTCAGGAAAAACAAATTGGCCAGCGACAGCGAAGCCGCCAGCTCTTTTGGGCTAAAAAACGCCTTCAGCTTATGCTGCAAAACGGTCTCCTAACCTCCCGCCTTCATGGCTTTAACTGGCCCGGGCAAGCCGGAAGCAAAATATTTTCCAAATGACTGTGAATAAGCGTGACCTGTTCATAAAAAAAAGCAACCCGCCGACCCCGCCTCTTCTGTCACCCTTTATCCAGTGAATAAGCGTGACCTGTTCATAAAAAAAAGCAACTGTGAAGGGCAGGTTTTTAGGGGAGCGTTGCCGCGGGGACGGTCCGAGCGTCACTGTAGCGAAGCGGAGCAAGTTCCTTGAATAAAACATCCCTCCGCAGGATGTGTGTCCCAAACCTGACCTGGACAAGCCAAAACCATAAAAATTGAATTAGGCTGGTTTGCTCAGGATGACAATGAAAGAAACCCCGCAAAAAGAGGTTTTAAAAGGTCACACTTACAAAAAAAGCCTTGATCTGCTAAAAAGCTGTATTTGGGGAGCCACTCAACAAGAATTCCCTGAGTTAAGTTGAGTCATGAAATTAAATTTCAAAATGAGCCTATCTAAGGATTCACGCAAAAATAACTTCCGGTTTTTGCATCGCTAATAAGTCGCTATCCTTTTCGTTCGTTCTTTGACAACTGACCTCACCCAACCCAAAGACCTGGCTTTGTTCCGGATGCAGGGTATAGTTTCGCTTTGGCTGAATGCTGTGTGGAGCGATTATGAGCTTTTCTTT
>PWTK01000082.1 GCA_003563895.1 Syntrophomonadaceae bacterium | reverse complement strand
TATTTAAAGAACCTTGGGGCTGATAAAAACCCTTCAAACCCTTTGTTCTTGGGATCTGATGGCGGAGAGAGTGGGATTCGAACCCACGAGCGGCTACGAACCGCTACTCGATTTCGAGTCGAGCGCCTTCAACCGGACTCGGCCATCTCTCCGTGTTGTTTTTTGGCGTGGGGTGCCCGCACACGATGCCGGCCTGCGGTGCCTCACAGGCCGTACGGCAGAAAGCGTTTCGCCCCGCGCCTATCTATTTTACTACGGATGTTTTCCTTTTTCAAGGCGGGGGGACCAAAATGCGGCCGGATCTGCAGACCGCCCCTGGGCCAGGCGGTCCTGGACGGCTTCAACGACCGTGTGATAAACGGCCGGGAAGGGCAGGGCGGCCAGCTCTGCCGCCGTTGCCCAGCGCCAAGAGGGGCCCTGCGGAGGCTCTCCCTGGAGCCGCCCCCAGCAAACGGATACTTTCCAGCGGAGGTGGCTGAACCGGTGGTGCAGGACCGCCCACTCCTCTCCCAGGGACACCTGGGATGCAGCCAGGGCGTCGCCGCCGGTGAGAGTGGGGAATTCCCACAGCCCTGCCAGGAGGCCCTCCGGGGGGCGCCGGCGGACCAGGCACCTTTCGCCGCGGACCAGGACCACGGCGGTCATCTCCTGCAGGGGCGGGGGTTCCTGCTTTTTCCTCTGGGGGACGGCGTGCACCCTGCCCCTGTGATGGGCGAGACAAAATGAGGAGAGGGGACAGCCGCCGCAGGAGGGATGGCGGGGGGTGCAGCAGGAGGCGCCCAAGTCCATGAGCGCCTGATTGAAATCGCCGGGCCGCCCGGTGTCCAGCAGTTCACCGGCCCGGCGTTTTATTTCCTTCTCCGCCGCCCCTTTGTCCTCTTCTCCTTCCAGGCAGAACAGGCGGCTGATCACGCGCCTGACGTTGCCATCCACGGCGGCCAGGGGGAGGCCGTAGGCAATGCTCAGCACAGCCGCCGCGGTGTAATCCCCCACACCGGGTAGGCGTTTGAATTCGCCGGGGTCCGGCGGAACTCGCCCCCCGTAACGGGCCAGGACTTCGCGGACCGCCCCCAGGAAGTGCCGGGCCCTGGCGTAATAGCCCAACCCTTCCCAGCGTTTCAAAACCTCCTCTTCCGAGGCGGCGCTCAACGCATCCAGGGTGGGATAGTCCCTGAGGAAGCGGTCATAGTAGGGGAGCACGGTTTCCACGCGGGTCTGCTGCAGCATGATTTCCGAGAGCCAGATGCGGTACGGATCGGGCTCCCCCCGCCAGGGGAGATCCCGGGCATGTCGGTCGTACCACAGGAGCAGTGTCTCCCTGATGGGCGCCAGGGGCTGCTGACGGGGCAACGGGGTTTTTTTGTTCTCCTCACCGGTCATGTCTGTTCTCCCTTTTGTTTTCAAAAACCGAAAGGCGTGTTAGAATGAAACGAGAATAAGCCGCTGCTTGTGAGCTCCCCCGAATGAGCTGATGCTGCGGCGCAGGCCGCAGCCCGGCCGAGCACCGCGCCGGCCAGGAGCAAGCAAGGCCCTGGTCTGGAGCGATCTTAACCGGGAGCGGCCGCTGCCGGGTTTTGCCGGCAGCAGTGCCTCGCTTTTTCCGGGGAACGTTCCGGGCAGCAGATCAGCGCGAGCAGGAGGGATAGAATGAAGATGCCGCCGGAACTATTTAAATTGTTAACGAAGGAGCGGTTTTGTTCCCTGGCCACCAGCCACCGGGACCACCCGCATGTCTTCCTGATGGTTTTCACCTTCCTGGAGGAGGAAGGGCTCATCATCCTGAGCAGCAGGGCGGACACGTCCAAGGTGCGCCACATGCAAAACAACCCGGCCGTGTCGATTCTGCTGTACACCCTGGGGGGCGACGGGGAACCTCCCCTGAGCTGCACGCTTTACGGCACGGCCGAGGTGCTGCACCCCGACCGGGATCGTTATTACCGGGAAAGGCATTACCGGAATCACCAGGAGATGGGTCAATTCATCCTGGGCGAACAGATCGCGGTCATCGCCGTGCGCATTCACCGCGCCGCCCTGTCGGACGTGGAAGACAGCGTGCAGACCTGGTCGTCCGGGGAAAGCGCCACAGGCGATACATAAGCCCTGCTCCCCGCTCAGCGGCGGGAGCGGAAAAAATCCTGCAGCAGGACGGCGCATTCCTTTTCCAGCACGCCCCGCGTTACCTCCACGCGGTGATTGAGCCGGGGGTCGCCGGGAATGCCGAACATGGAATCAACCGCACCGGCCTTGGGATCGGCTGCGCCGTAAACGAGCCGCTTCACCCGGGCCTGTACCAGCGCACCGGCGCACATGGGGCAGGGCTCCAGGGTGACGTAGAGCACCGTATCGATGAGGCGCCAGCTGTTCACGATGCGGGCAGCCTGCTGCAGGACCAATATTTCGGCGTGGGCGGTGGGATCGTTCCGCTCTTCCCGGCGGTTGTGGTCCTCCGCCAGCACCTCGCCCTCCAGCACCAGCACCGCCCCGATGGGGACATCCCCTTTTTCTGCAGCCCGCACGGCCTGCCGCAGGGCCAGCTCCATGTAACGCTCGTCGTCCACGGTGATTGTTCCCCCCTGTCCCGCCAAACTGTCTTTCTCCCTTTTTCCTCATCCGTAGAGAATCCGCAGATGCTTTTATCTTAGCACAGGCCGCCCGGCTGCTCAACGGTACGGCGGAAAAACGGGGCCGCCTTACCTTCCCTGTTTAAAAATCTTTTTTTGCCCAAAATGCCGCGCGGAGAGCTCCGTTTTACTCGCAGCTGCCTTGCGTTGCCCTGCGGTCTTCGTTTCTGCCCCCTGCCCCTCGGCCTGCTTTTCTGTGCAGCGGCAGATGTGATTTGCGCCAGGGCTGCCGGCAGGGTGCGGGGAAAAAGGGGCACCCGGAAATCTTCCCGGCTCAAAACGGTAGAGGCCTTTTACCAGGCCGGCCGGGACCGACAGGTGAAGCAATTCTCTTCATTAGGATGCGGTTCAGCGCGGGCGCAGGTCGGAGGGGCGGGGGAAAAAGGCGGAGGTCTCCCGGCGGTAGGCCCGGTATTCCTCCCCGAACCGCTCCTGGAGCACAAACCGCTCCTCGATGCCGGCCTGCAGCGCGGTCAGCAGGAGAAAAAGCGGCAGCAGGCAGAGGCTGTAGAGCGCTCCGAACAGCAGGAACCAGCCGCCCAGCATGGCCGTGCTGCCCGCGAGCTGGGGGTGGCGCACCAGGCGGTAGGGGCCGCTGTCTACCAGGACCTGCTTTCGGCCCCTTGCAAAGGGTTTGTTGATCCGCCAGAGGTGGATCACGGCATAGAGGCGGAACACGACCCCGGCCGCAAACAGACCCCCGCCCAGGGCAAGGTTCAGATCCAGGTTTTCCAGCCGGGGCTGCTCCAGGAAGGGAAGGAGATAGGCCAGCATGCCGGCGGCCCTGGGCGGGAGGTTGACCGCAAAGCGCAGGTACGGGTTGCCGAGGGCCCTCCAGCGTGAAGCCGCCCCATATGCAGCCGTCAGCACCGCCAGGAAAGCGGCGATCTGTTTCCAGTACATGATCCCTTTCTCCCCCCGGCATCTTTTCGAAACCATCCTGGAACCATGCGATTGAACAGGAAAAACGCGCCTGCTTACATTATACCAGATGCATTCAGGGTGAAGCTCAGCCCCCCCGGACAAGGCTTTCCCACCTGTGTTTTCGCAGGGCCGGGAATTCCGAAAACCAGGAACAACCACCAGGAGAGCGGCGTCGAAGACTGTTACATGATTATCAACTTAACTCAGGGAGTTCTTGTTGGATGGCCCCCAAAACACAGCTTTTTAGCAGATCAAGGCCTTTTTGTAAGTGTGACCTTTTAAAACCTCATTTTTTGCGGGATTTCTTTCATTGTCATCCTGAGCAAACCCGATAGTCTGATACTGTTAAATAATCTTTTCCGCTCCATTTCAACCGGCGGTCACGTCGACTCTCCAGCGAAGTGCCCCAGCTCGGCCAGCAAATCGACGATTCTCGGCATGGCATATGCGGTCGCCCAGGCCGGTGCATTGCAGGCGGTTTTGACGATTAACCTGCCGTCACAGGCCCGATCCGCGGTCTCCTTGATCATCCCGGCCAATTTCGGGTAACACCTCTCGGTGAGGGTGGCCGTTCCATAACTGTCTTTATGGGTATCCAACCCAAACACCCAGTAAATAAGGTCCGGTTTAAACTCTTCCACCCTGCCCGGCACCTCTTTTTTCACGTTTTCTAGTTCTTTTTCATCGGAAAAGCCGTGCGAAAAACAGAGCTTGGTCCTATCCCCAGTTTTTTCTCCAGACATCCAGCCGCCGAAGAAGCTGCCACAAAAACAAATGTGGAGAATATGCTCATCGCCAGAGGCAAGACTTCTGGTCCCGTCCCCGTGGTGGGTATCCGTGTCAATGATGGCAAATCTCTTCACGCCAAAATTTTCCCGGGCATAATGTATGCCGATCATGCTGTCGTTAAAATAACAGCCTCCCCAGGCATCATCGCTGTGGGCGTGATGCCCGCCCACCCCTCCGAACACCAGGGCATTGTCAATTTTTCCTCTCAACACCTCCTCCGTGGCCTGAACCGCTCCGCCCATGGAGTAAAGGGAAACTTCCCACCACGGCGTTCCTTTCACGTAGGAGATCCAGTTTTCTGCATGCACTTTCCCGATCACCTCTTCATCTGCCGGCTTCGACTCGTAGAAAATGACATTGGGGTAGGAAAGAACATTTTCTCTTTCCAGGCTTTGAAACCCTTCCTCCACGCTCATCGCCAGGGTTTTATAAGCCCCTTTGCCGCAAACATCGTGGTAAAACACCCCCGTCCTTTTCATCCGGTCTTTCCTCCTTCACAGCGTATTCCAGTTGTTTGCAGGCCATGGCATCCATTCCTCGAAGAGGCAGCCGGGAAAATAAACCCCGGGCCTTCCGCTGCGCTGCGGTGATACACGACCCTACTCCCCCGGCAGGGGCCACAACCAGCCCCATGAGCGTTTACCCGTCATTTGCTCCCGCGCGGGTGTATGCTTGATTCTCGCATGGCGCATGGCCAACCGAGGGTATTGCAGGGCAGCGCTTCCGGATGAAAGCGGTGGGTGATCCGCGCGCGATTGGCCGGAAGCCCGCTCGAAGCCTCTCCACGGCAGCGCCGGGTGCAAATTGTCGCCGGCGGGGCCGCCTGCTGAAGCGCGGGCGGAAAACGCTTTTTTTGTGCGGCTTTTTCGCCCGCATCGAGGCAGGCCCCGAGGCATCCCCGGGGGTTCCCCGTTCAAATCGCTTCCCCCGCGTGCCTTAAAAGGATCTGGTAATCCTGTTCGGTTTTGATGAACTGCCCGAGATTTCCCAGCCGGACGTTCTGCAGCCCCGCTTCTCTGCATGCCCGGTAAGCCTCGAGCATCTGATGCAAATTCGGGCTGGGCACGCCTTCCAACTTGTACTGGCCGAAAAAGGCCAGGATGGTGAAGAAGATCCCCTCATCGGCTTCTGCCAGAAGCTCGGCGATTTTTTTGAGCTGGTCCGTTTCCACCCAGCCGGGAATATAGAGGGAGAGCACCTCCAGGGTGAACCCCCTTTTCAATATCTCCTCGGGCAAGCGCAAGATGCGCCGGTTGTCCACGCCGGTCAGCTTCCGGTGGGTTTCGTTCTCCCAAGCCTTGATATCCAGCCAGAAGGAATCTATCCCCGAGTCCCTGTAGGTATCGAGGTTTTGGGGGGTCAACCCGTAGCCGTTGGTTTCGAGCAGCACCCACAGGCCCAGGTCCCGCTCCTTGATCTTTTCCGCCGACCGGCCGTACCACTCCGGCTGGCAGGCCAGGTCCCCTCCCGTGAAAGCCACGATGTTTCGGGCCGGGCCGTACCCCTGGGGGGACAGGATGACCTGTTCCGGCTCCAGCTGCTCCGGGCAATGGTCTGCCCTTTTTCCCCTCAGGATGCACTGCCCGCAGTGCCTGCACAAGCCGAGGGCGTGGGAAGAAGTGGCCCTTTCCTTCGGCTCCCGAACGGTGACGTGTTTGGCATATTCTTTGGCTATCTCCGCGACGGCTTCCGGGGAGGCCCAATCCCCCGTCCTGTACTGGCTGAATTCCCAGGAATGGCACTTCAGGCAGGACAGGTTGCAGCCGGACTGGTAAATGGACAGGTAGTCTTCGGGCCGCGAGAGCAGGACGGATTTAATCTTCCGGAGAGGAACTTCACCCTCCCACTTCAGGGTGACGCTGCAGGCCCTGTCTTCCGTATAGCCGATGGAGACGAACCGTTCCGCCTTGTGGAAGGTGGCGCAGCTTCCCTGCTGAAAGCCCTGCTCCACCAATCGACATTTTTGATGCACCGTGATTTCCTCCTTCGGGACGGATTCTCGCCATAGAAAGCCCCAACAGCGGCACTTTTTAACTGAGATACCGCTGCAGCATTGCCTCGTCATACGGCGCCCTACGGCCGGGGCAGCTTTCCCGGGGACAGAGCCGGCAGCTTTTAAACCCCGTTTTGGAAGCGAAAGCCATGCCGCTGAGGGACTTTTGGGGGTGCATCATGAGCTGCTCATTAAGCTCCACCCCCAGCAGCTCTTTGACCCGGCCTCCCCCAAAAAGGGCAAAGAGCGGCCTCTGTTCTTCCAGCGGCCAATCTTCCAGGGAGCCGGGGCTCATGCGGCCCACCTCTTCCAAAAGGTACTTATCCTTCAGGAAGCCGAGAAAGGCCTCCTGCACCCGCCCCAGGGCGAGGTTGCCGATTTCGTCCAGGAAATACGTTTCGAGCAGGTCTTCCCGGGAGGCGGCGAATCGTTCGAAGGCTTCCCCGCAGGTGATGATGTAGGGGAAAACGCGCTCGACGGGATCCAGGTTGACCCGCAGGATGCGGCTGGTGAAGGTGAGGCCCTCGATGACGAGGGCTTTTTCTTTTTTCTGGTCGATATAGGCCGTCCTGTAGAGTACCCGGGGGGAGAGTATTCCATCCACCTGCTCCAGCAGCTTTTCCACCGTTTCGAGATGCTGCTTTTTCTGCTTTGCCTTTGCCCGGGAGAGGACCTGTTCCGCCTCGAAGCGGTAAGGGAGATCGGTTAATACTTCCACATTTGCGCCTCCTCGTTCCATGCCGCCTGCCGGGAACCTCCCAATCTCCCGGCACGTCCCCGGCGCCTGCCGCCTGCAGGGGGTCATCTTTGCCTGCGTGTTAACAACGCCTGCCGCTTGCCGGGGGTCATCCTTGAAAAAAAGGTTCCAGCAGGGAACAACGGTTCATTATGCCGCCTCGCCCGCCCATGGGAGGAAAAAGCAGCGGCAAAAGGGGCAAAAGCTCCCACCCCGCTGCTGCCGCCACTGATCCACAACTTCGTGGTTATTTTTATCATACTTGTGACGGTTCCCGTCTTGCCGGGGAAAAATGCCGGCAAAAAGTGACGGTTCTTGATTTGCCCCTTGGGATCGGCAGGGAAGCAGGCAGGCGCACCGGCCAGGGGCAGGCAGAAAATCCGGTTTCGCAAAAAAAGAGCTCGCACCGGGTTGCAAACCAGCCAACGGCTGGCAGGTATTTCTATCAGGGCAAGCATTCGTCCTGGACAACCTGGCCGGGCCAGTCCAGCATCCCGCCTTCCAGGTTGTAGACCCGGTCATAGCCCTGCTCCGATAAAAATTCAGCAGCTTCGGCGCTCCGCAGGCCGCTGCGGCAGATCAGCACAATGGCCTCTTCGGGGTCCAGGAGGGCATGGTTTTCTTTCAGCTGCCCGAGGGGAAACAGGATGGCACCGGGGATGTGGCCCTGCTCGTATTCCTCCTCCTCCCGCACGTCCACCAGCAGGAATTGTTCCCCGTCCTCCAGCAGTGAATGGAGTTCTTCCCCGGAAATATCGGTATACGCCGCGGGTGAGTCGGCCGTCTGGCAGCCCGCGGTCATGCCGACAAAGAGGATCGTCAGGAAAAAAGCAAGCCATTTCATAAAGGTTAGCCCCTGTCCTTTTTCTCTATTTATACCACAAAAGCCGCACAGAAAAAAGTGAGAAATAGAACAATGACAACCATGGCACAGGTAATCCGTGCTTATGTTGAATCTACAGGAGGAACCGCCACCACAAGCCAGACCAAGCGCCATGTTAATACAGAGTTTCCGGGACAACGGAAGGCTTCCACCATCCAAGCACACTTTTACGCTTGCGTTGTAACAACCCGAAGGCCTACATTCACCATCCAATATCGAAAAATTTCTTCATCGTAATTCCGATGGCACTTGCGAGCTTTACTCGGAGCCAATCCACGGATCTAACGAATGGGCGCCAGATTTTATCGATGATGAAGCAAGTGGGGTCAGCGAGAAGTTAGAAGTTATATGTGGCAAAACGAGCCAGGTTATTAAGGCTTGAAGGCGTTTTCAACCCGTCTTTCTCGTCGCAGCCCTCGCTTATTTATTTTACTCAAAGCCATTCACGCCAATTTCCACTGTGATAACCGAATACCGGGCCAAAAGAATCAGTAGCAGGGCTATGGCTGCCCCGATAGGGCTCAGTTTGATAGCCCAGGGTAAGCCCCAAAGCTCGGAAAAGTAACCCGTGATATACGGCCCGGCACTGTAAATAATCGTATAGGCACTGCAGAAAAGGCCAAAACCCGCACCCTGGTATCCGGGGGGCATATTCCGCAGTACATGGGAGTTAATGAGAGTGTTGGTGTTTAAGCAGGCTGCCCCGATGAAGACCAGGATGATCAGCAGCTGCCAGTGTTGCTGCACCAGGGTTAACAATGAAAACAGAATGATGGTGGAAAACAGGTTAACAGCCAGCACCCGGGTGTCTCCCAGGCGGTCGCCCAGCCGTCCTATAACGATCTTGGTGGCCAGCCCGGCTATGGCCACCAGGGTGTACATCAGGTTCGCCCGGTCGTAACTTAAACCTCTTTCCTCCACCAGAAAAGTGGGAATAAAGGAGTTTACCCCGGTCCAGGAGATGGCTCCCAGCCCCCCTACCAGGGTACTCCAAATGATAAAGCGCCTGACTGCAGGATCGCTGAATATCGCCATGGAGGCTCTTATTTCTCCCCAGATCCCCCCGGAGTGCGATTTTTCCGGGATGACATCGTTATTGCTATCCCCGGAAGCATCCGCGATGTCCCGTTCCAGTTTGATGGAGGACTCTCTTTTAACAAAATAAAGCAGGGTCAGCAGCCCCAGCGCCATGCCCAGAACAGCAAAAAGCAGGGGCCAGTTCAAGTAGACCACAAAGACGGTTGCCATCAATGGAGAGATAATGCCGGCTAAGACGCCGAAAGATTCAAAGGCAGCGGTAGCGGTTGTCGCCCGGGCTCGCCCGCCAATGATTACCGCCAGGGTATAGCCGGCAGTAACGTAGATGCCGCTGCACACCCCCAAGACAAAAGTAAAAAAGGCAGCACTGTAATAGCCGGGTGATAAAGCCACCGCCGCAAAAGAAACCGCCATGCCCAGGCTTCCCCAGAGAATGGTTCTGGTACAACCCCATTTGTCGGCCATAACCCCTGAAGGGAAACGCGCCAGGGCGTAGCCCAAAAAAACCAGGGTTACCAGCAGACCTGCTTCGCTGTGTCCCACGGCGAAGGTTTCTCTAATGGGGAGCAGCAGGGGAGGATAGACGTTTTTGGTGAGGGCCTGAAAGAAGAAGAACAAGGCGTTTAATATAAAAATGGATACGGCAACTCTGCGGAGGACCATATTTTTTCGCTTTCTCCTTTTCTATCCCAAATTGAGAAAATTTATGTTTAAGGGTGCGGAAGATGAATTGGAACAGACCAGGAAACATTAGGCCATCACTCAGCAGCCTTTACCCTGGATGTTTACAGTAAAGCTACCGAAAAAATGAAACAGGAAGCTAAAGCAAAATTGGGGGCTTTTAGCTTTTAGCTTCCTGCTTAATGAAATAACCCGCTTTTGGGTTATCGCCGGGAGTTGTCGCTCCCGGTTTTTTTTGTTATTCTTAATAAAGTGTGCCAAATGAATGCCAAAACGTTAATAATTGCTGTTTTTAAGAATGGGCATCCTTGGCGGATGCCCATTTTACGTGGTGCGCCCGGGAGGATTTGAACCCCCGGCCTTCTGATCCGTAGTCAGACGCTCTATCCAGCTGAGCTACAGGCGCATGAATGGCGGAGAGAGAGGGATTTGAACCCTCGAAGCGGGTTTAAGACCGCTTAGTCGCTTAGCAGGCGACCGCCTTCGACCGGACTCGGCCATCTCTCCGCGTCTGTGGGTGTTGGCGTTTGTGAGCCCTCAAGGGTGGGCTGCCTTCCTGGCGGAGGGGGTGGGATTCGAACCCACGGCTCTTGACGAGTCACCGGTTTTCAAGACCGGCTCCTTAAACCACTCGGACACCCCTCCTGGTGCGATATTTAGTATAACATAACACCAATGACATAGTCAACAACCCTGAAGGCACGGCGGGCGAAGGAAGAAATAGTGGAAAACCGCCCCCTGGACTACGAAGAAATCAAGGAGCTGATCCACAGCCTGGCCCAGGATTTAGAGATCGACCTGAGCGAGGAACAGATCTCCCGTCTGGCTCGTTTCTGGAAAAATTCAATAACCTGGAAATAGCCCTGGAACAGTTAAAAGAACAGATCTCATCATTTGCCGAAAGCCCCGCTGCCAGGTCTCTGCTGGCCAGGATACTGGAAGTAATAACAGACTTCCTCCAGCAGATCATCGACCTGTTCCGGCGGTAAAGGGACGGTACACAACTTGCCTGCCAACAGCCACCAGGCAAGAAGGGACGGTTCTTGACTTGCTTTTTGGCTGCCTGTTAGGTTGCTCGCGCAGCAGAAATAGGAAATTGACGGGGTGCCCCCAAAGCCTTGGGGCGCCCTTTGTTTTTCCCGCAACCACCATCCCCCCACCTTGAGCAGGCAGGAAGTGACGGTTTTTGACTTGCCCTTGAACTTTTTTGGCCTCTTGCACAGCAAAATTGAAAATGATTTTGCCGGCCCCAAACGCAAAGCTTTCAGGGCGCTCTCAGTTTCTACCGCAACACCCCCCTTCACGTTTCCCAGCGGGGGCTTGCGGCTGTTCGAACCTAAAAAAGACCGCAGGCGATCTTTTTCTGCAGCCTGCGGCCCTCGTATGCAGATCTGTTCATAATTCTATGTTTAAAAGAAGTCCTCGTGAAGTTCCTCCGGTTCTAATGGAGGCTTATGGCAGGCCGTACAGGTTTCTTTGCCGCGCGTCAGCTCGCTGTGGCACTCCATGCACTCACCGACCACTGCAGCCGGCTCGTACTGCGGCTCAAACACGTCGTCGGCATAATCGTTCAGCATCTGGGCCACGAATTTCGCCACATCCGCGCTGGCCCCTCCGCAGCGTTCGCTGCGCTCTTCAGAGCCCGTCCCAAACCCGGTTTCATGGCTCCACGTGGTAACCTGGACGTGGCAGAGACTGGAATCCGCAACAACTTGGGGCAAATCCAGCCCCGCCGGTTGATACTCCGGGAAAGCGTGCACCCTGAACCAGCCCATGAGCTCGTTCACCATTTCCATCTGGGCCTCCGTATCCGCAACCAGCCCGATGGCAGCCTGGGCAGGCGGAATGGTTCCGCAGATGGAGGACCAGCCGGCAACGCCGCCCCTGGCGGTCCAGAAAGCTTTTGTGGGTACCTGATTGAAGGGGTACCCTACTTCTTCGGCAAGTTGGCCGATAAGACCATCGGCTACCGCCGTGCCTCAGCCGTTGCCAGCCTTGTAAGATTCGTAGGCGATTTCCGCGACCCTTTCCGGATCTAATTTGACATACTGGAAAGGATAGCTGGGCGCGGCAACATCGTTATTTACCGGTTCCTCGGGAGCACATCCGGAA
This sequence comes from Syntrophomonadaceae bacterium, assembly GCA_003563895.1. GTDB lineage: Bacteria > Bacillota > Dethiobacteria > DTU022 > UBA8154 > CSSED11-181. The sequence goes on along the minus strand of PWTK01000082.1, from coordinate 6,459 downwards.
AGCAGGGTGCCCGCCCCTCCCAAGAGCGCAATCCCCGCCAGGGAAACACCGGTTCCGGTGATGAATTTTTTCCTGCTCAACAACAATCTCTTTTCCTCCTTCGACATCAATACAACACCCCCTATCAAGTGATTAAGCGGCTGGAATGGCTTTTACATGCTGACCCCAACCTTATGCAACCATTTAAGAACAGAGATGCAACTGCGGTCTAGTTAACACCCCCTTTTATCCCACCTCAAATATTGCCAGGGAGAACATAAGGGCTGCCGTGACTCTTAAAACGGCTTTCCTGTCAAAGGCGGCAGGAACCTGTCTTATATTCTTTTCTATGTATTTTTTCCTCCGGCGTTATCCTGAATGTATTGTTGAAAACCTCGACCGTATTTGCTTTGGGGACTTGTTACCCTATTCTCTAGCCAGCCCGTGTTTCCTCCTTAGGGTATAAGGAGTTTTTGAGTGCCTAAGCGCTAAGGTCCAACCCTGAAAATGGCTGAGCCCTTTCCAAACAAGCCCTCGGCACGTTACAGCAGCCTGGAATGGCATAAGCAAACATTATAGCCATAAGAAGTTATAATATAAGCCGGCCAATTCTGGAGCCTTGACAGAAGTCCGAAATAAATCTGTTAGGCTACTTTGAAAATAGAACAAATACACACAAAGTACACACAAAGGTTCTCTGGTAATAGCAATCGATTTTCATTCTCCTGATGGTGCCCCCGTTGTGTGGGGGCATGGCCGTCTACGTTGAAAATAGGAATCTGGCCAGCCGGGTTTTATCCCTGGCCGCAAAGCGGGTGCCCCAGGACTGGCAGCTGCGCTACAACTACCGGCCGGTTCTTCTGGAGACCTTTGTGGATACGGAAAAATATAGCGGCACCTCCTACCGGGCAGCGAACTGGCTCTACCTTGGGGAAACTGCGGGCAGGGGCAGGATGGACCGTTACAACAAACCAGCGCTTTCCCTTAAGCACGTCTATGTTTGCCCCTTGACCAGGTACTATCTGGCCTGCCTTTTGGGCGAGCGGGGTGAAGAAAATGGGTAAACCCAGTCGCCGGCCCTTGCTTCCCCCCTTTCACCCCTCTTCTTCGTATTTGGAAGGACACTTCACCAGCAGACGCTGCGCTTTAAAAACATCCCCCTCCATGCCGCCAATAACCACGATACTATCCGCATGTTCCAGGTTGGTGGGCTTGGCTCCCTCGTAGCGGACAGGCACGCGCGTTCCCTCTTTGTCCTCCAGGTAAAAGGCCAGGACGCCGCTTTCCGGGTCGTAGCCCGGCCCTTCTCCCACCAGGCGTCCCGAAACCTGAACATTGCCGGTGGCTTTTGCCGCCTCGGCAAAAGTGACATACGGGTTGAGGGCTGAGCGGAAAGAGTAAATCGCAAATACGGAAAAAACGGCGATGACGGCAATCCCGATGAATACTTTCTTATTTTTCATCTTCTTCCAGCTCCCTCAAGCGGAAATCAAGGCGCAGCAGGTAAAAAAAGATGCCGCCCCAGGAAAGCAAAGAAACGATCATAACCACGTAAATGTCAGGCATGATCCCGATCTACCTCCCGGCGTTTTTTGGTGTCCTGCAACCGCACCAGCCTGGCGTGCAGGGTTCCAATCCAGTAATAGATGCCTGTAAATCCAGCGAGAAACGCCAAAAAGACGAGGAACATCCCGCTGTCCATCCTCAACTGCCCCTCCACATTGATAATGGGGTCGGGGTGCAGGGTTGCATAAAGGCGGGGGATGATAAATGTCAGGAAAGGGACCGAGATAAAAGCCAATATGCTGTAAACGGAAGCCAGGCGCGCTCTCCTTTCCTCATCTTCCACCGAGGAGCGCAGGATGAAATACGCGCCATAGATCAACAGGAGAATAAAAATAGATGTCTGGCGGGGATCCCAGTTCCAGTACATGCCCCAGGTGAAGCGGGCAAAGATGGCGCCCGTTATGGTTGCCAAAAGGGTGAAAACGATCCCGATTTCCGCGTTGAAAACAGCCTGCTGATCGTAGCGGGCCTCATTGTATTTGAGGTAACGGGCGCCATTAAACATTGCGGCCAGGTACGCGAGCACACCCACCCAGGCAAGCGGTACGTGGAAAAATATGATGCGGGAAAGCTCCCCCAGCCCCATGGCAGGCGGCACGTACAGAAAAGCCGCAACAATCACCATCAACATCCAAAGCCCGAGAATCCATTTCCATGCCATAGCAAATGATCATGCCTTCCGTCAGTTTAATCGTTCCACGCGTAACCGAAAAGGAGCAAAGACGCTGTCAAGAGCACTGCGCCGTAAGAGGTTAAGAACAACAACACTTGCTTCACTTCATCCCAGCTGCCCTGGTTCATCACAGCAGCAGTGCCGTTGATGGCCATAACAAGAGCCGGCAGCAGCAGGGGAAAGGAAAGGATGGGCAGCAGCGTATTTTCCCCTCCGGCCCGCGCCACAATAGCAGCCAGGATGGTGGTGGCTGCGGCCAGGCAAAATATGCCGGCCAGCAGGAGCAGCAGGAACAGCCCCGGACGGACAGGGGGCGGAGCCATCATCATATAATACAGCGGCCAGATCAGGGCAGTTAATGCTCCTGCCAGCAGCAGGTTAAAGAAAAATTTTCCGGCAAAAATTAATTCAGGGGCGGCACTTAAGCGGAGGGCGTGAGCACTCCCTCTTTCCTCTTCCTTGACAAAGGGCCTGGCCAGGCCGGACATGGCCGCAAAAAAAATGATAATCCAGAGCAGGGCGCCGTGGAGTTTTGGCGTCAGGGTATCGATGCCCACCGCAAAGCTGACCATCACCAGGGTGGTAAGGGCGAACATGAGCAGGGTATTGATGGCATAGCGAGCCCTAAACTCTTCCAGCAGATCCTTCCACACCAGCGCTCTCAATACGGTTGTCCAGGTGGATGATTTCCTCTCCATATTTTTCAACTTCTTCCCCTTCGTTGGTGGCTATGATGGCCGTTCCCAGCTTCCGCTGTGTGGCGATTACTGCTGCAAGCATTTTTTTGCCCTCGTCATCCAGGCTTGTGGACGGTTCATCCAGCAGGAGCACCGGCGGGCGGTGTAAAAGGGCGTACGCCAGCTTCATCCTCTGCTGCATCCCCGAGGAAAAAGCCCCGAGCCGGCGGTGCAAAAACGGCTTTAACCGGACCCTGTCCAGGAGTTCGGCGAGATCTTCCTCCTTGAGCGCAATTCCCCGGAGCGCGGCAAAAAAGGAGAGGTTTTCATGGGCGGTGAGCCGGTCATAGAGATTGATGTAGGGAGAGAGGTAGCCCATGAACTGACCCCTGTTGTGGGTTTGGTCCAGCAGCGCCCCGTTCACCTCAACCCGGACTTCTCCCGCACTGGGACGGAGCAAACCGCAAATAATGCGCAGCAGGGTCGATTTCCCGGAACCGTTAGGCCCCGCAACCACATAGCTTTTGCCCGGCCCAAAAATGCCGCTGATGTTGTGAAACACGGGATGGCCGTTATAATTCTTGCCAACCTCATGCAGCTTTATTTTAAAGTCCATTTAACGGTTCACGCGCCTTCCGGCCTTTTCGGCCAAGCGTCTCCAAAAAGCGACCAGGGTTCCCGCCATAATGAGGAGGGTCCCGGCAGCCAGGACGGAAATGAGGGGTTTGCGGCTCAATTCCACCATCAGAACCTCCTGTACCCACCTGTCCTCAAAAGGAGAAATGAAGCGCAGGTGGGCCCGGCCCTCATCGGGATCGAAGCCTTCGAGGAGGACCACGCCCCCCTCCGGGGTGGCCTCCTCCTGGGGTTCCCACCGGTTATCGATGCGGGTGATGACGGGCATCACCGTGTACGTTTCCCCCATGTGGGATATTTCCAGCAGGGCGCCTACCTCCATTTTTTCCCCGTGGCCGGGCACCTCAAATCCCGAGAAAAAGACGTCCATGTTTCTTACATTGTACTGTTTTCCAACGGCAAAGTCCAGCAGCAAGCCCTGTCTTTGCTGCTGAAGTTCCAGGGGGCTCAGGTAGAGATCCCCCCACCAGTAACGCTTGATAAAAGGTTCGCGCATCAGCCTTGCTTCGCGGCCAGCGGTATACATCTGGGGGTAGGCGGTCAGGCGCTCATTTCCCCTTGTTATTGTCACCTCAAAAATGTCCCTCTCCTGCCCGGCAGCGTCGCATTGTTCACAAAGCTCGTCGTGTTCGTGCGCTTCGCCGCTTATTTTCTGCACATAGGTCAGGTTGTACCCGAGGACCTCCCGGCTGCTTCCCTGAGTAAGGCCGACCACTTCACTGCCGGTATAGCCCATGGAGGCGAGCACTCCCAGCAGCATCAAAGCCACACCGGCGTGGGCTAAATGCCCCCCGCAGTATTTCAGGCCACCCCGCTGCAGGGCCTGATACGTTCCCTGCAGCGCAGCCGCAAAGGCAAAAACTGCGGCAAACACAAAAAGAAGGGCAAAGGGGCCTTTTATGCCCGCAAAAAAGGCACAGGCGACACCGGCGAACCCGCAGAGCACGGCCGGGACGGCACGCTTTAACACCGCGGGAGCAGGCTCTTTTTTCCAAAGCAGATACGGCACAAGACCCAGCAACAGCAGGAGCAAAACGGCCAGAGGAGCGTTGGTGTTCGTATAGAAAGACTCGTCAACGGCAGAAGGCTGTCCCCATAAAGCGGTGATCACCGGTGAGGATGTCCCCAGGGCGACAAACCCTGCCGCACAAATGAAAAGGATAAACCCTCCCGTGTAGAGCCAGTAAGGGGACATAAGGGCGGTCGGGCTTTGCTTCGGCCCCTGTAAGCTGCTGCACCGGAAGGCGAACAGTCCCAGTCCTGCCACCAGAAAGAAAAGCATAAACGCAACCAGGTAGCCCCTGAGAGGGGTTTCGGCAAAAGAATGGACAGAAAAATCGGCCAGCACACCGCTGCGCGTCAAAAAAGTGGCGTAGATGATCAGCACATAAGTTGCGACCGCCAGCAGCAAACTGCTGCGCAGCACCCTACCAAGCCTTTTTTGAAGGAGCAGAACATGCACCAGGGCTGCTCCCGTAAGCCAGGGTACAAGGGAAGCGTTCTCCACCGGGTCCCAGCTCCAGTAGCCTCCCCAGCCCAGGACGCGGTACGCCCAGTAGCCCCCGATAAAGATCCCGGCCCCCAGGAAAAGCCAGCCCACCAGGGACCACGGAAGCGCTTCATCAACCCATCCCTCAAAGTTATTTTTCCAAAGCGCGGCAGCCGCAAAGGCATACGGCACCAAAAAAAGGGCATAGCCGATAAAGATCACAGGGGGATGTATGGCCATCCAGGGATCCAGCAGCAACGGGTTCAATCCCACCCCATCGGAGGGAAGCTGGGGCAGCAGGCGAAAAGGGTTTTCCACCACCAAAAAGAGCAGCAGGAAGAACTGCCCGGTACAGATAAGGGTCATGACCGGCGCCTGGAGTTCTTTTCCCTTGCGGAGAATGACCAGCCCGATCAGCGCGCCGATCAAGGCCCACAGCAACAAGGTGCCCTCCTGGCCAGCCCAGAAGGCGGAAATGAGGTATTTCAGTTCCAGGGTCCTCTCTGTGTAAGCGAAAACGTAGTAGTACTGGAATTTGTGCGCCAGCAGGGCGTACAGCAGGTAGATGGAAGCAGCGCTTACGCCCACCGCGTGGGCAGCGTATACATAACGGGAAACCGTTAACGCCCAGGGACGGGGATGAAGTGCAGAAAAAAGAAGAAAGAAAACGGCGGCAGCAGACACTGCAGCGAAGGCAATATATATCCCCATGCTCCCGATCATGCCCGGACCCCCTCCCCAAAACGTTTCATTTGTTCTCCGTTCCGTTTCGTTCCGGGATTCTTTTGCTTTATGATCCTTCGCTACTGCAGTTCCATTCCCTGCCGGGGTTTTTTGCCTTTCTTGCTTTTCCGCCCGGGAAAGGCAAAATACCCGGGCGGAAGCCTTGAAAGAACCGGCCCCCAGAAGAAAATATTCGCGATCCGGTGCCGGCATCTTTCCAGGTTTTCTCCCGGCCCAGCTTGTTTCTGGGAGCAACTTGCTGGGGCGATAATAACCCCGGAAAGAGCATATTCTTCAAGCAAAAATTGAATCCTCCGTTCACTGCGGTCATCTCTATCACAGCAGTATTTTATATCGATTAACGAAATTAATCACACCTTTAAGGGGGGAGATACGGCATCTTCTGAACAGCAAAGTGTCGCATAATAAAAAAAATTCGGCTCAATTTTCCCAATTGCCGGAACAGCGCTTTACCCTGGAGTGTTCTGGTGCTATAATAAGTTATTATAATCATGGGGGATTGTTATGAATATCAGCCATCTTGAAGCCCTTTGTCTTGCGGTGAAAACCGGGAGCATCACGAAAACGGCCCGGAAATTGCACATCAGTCAACCGGCGTTGAGCTTGCAAATTCGCGACCTGGAGAATCAATTGCAAACGGTCCTTTTGGCACGGAACAACAAGGGCATTACCCCCACGGCAATGGGGGAAATTGT
>PWTK01000102.1 GCA_003563895.1 Syntrophomonadaceae bacterium | reverse complement strand
TTTCACAGCTATTTTATCTTTTTTTTGCGCCTCTGACAACTTGGGCCGGTGGATTTCTCCCTTTGCCCGGGCCGCTCTGCCCCCGCCATTTCCCCCTTTTTTGCCCCACGCGCCGGATGCGTTGTGCTGCCGGCGGTTGACGGTTCCCGCGGCTTCCCTCCGGCGGCCCCTCCTGGCTGGCACCCTTCGGGCGGCACTTCCCGGGCGGCTCCCCATCAGCGACTCCCCGCGGCAGGTTTTTTGCAAAATGCGGCTCCGCTTGGCAGGGATGGCGCCCTTTGAGAGCGAATAATTAATGACAGCATTTTTTCGGGCAAGGTCTTTTTTCAGACACGATCTTCCGCTGCCTTCCGCGTGCGGATGAGGTAATTGGAGAATGGTGCAGGGCCGGGGAACCGGCTCGAAAGAGTGCCGGCGCCAGCGGGCCTCTTTTTTTACCCGAGTTAACCACGATTTTTTCGCCGCAAAAACAAGGACGAAGAAGGGAGAAATGTGCATGGAAACCCGCTCTGAGGAGAAAGTCAACACCTATCACGTGGCACAGGGGCGCATCAGGCGCGCTGTGGAGCAGCTGGGCCTGCCCATGTGCGTCTACGAGCTGCTCAAATCCCCCGACCGGCTGGTGGAGGCCGCCCTGCCGGTGGAGATGGACGACGGCAGCATCCGCAACTTTACCGGCTTTCGCTCGCAGCACAACAACGTGCTGGGGCCCTACAAGGGGGGAATTCGCTTCCACCCCAACGTGGACGCCGACGAGGTGAAGGCCCTCTCCATCTGGATGACCTTCAAGTGCGCCGTGGCCCGCGTCCCTTACGGCGGGGGCAAGGGCGCCGTCATCTGCAACTCCCGAGAGCTCTCCCAAAAGGAGCTGGAGCGGCTCAGCCGCCAGTACATGCAGGCCATGGCCCCGATCCTGGGGCCGAACAGGGACATCCCTGCGCCCGATGTGAACACCAACGCCCAGGTGATGGCCTGGATGGCCGACGAGTACTGCAAGATCCGCGGCCAAAATGATTTCGGCGTCATCACCGGCAAGCCGGTGGACGTGGGGGGCTGCATCGGCCGCGAGACGGCCACCGCCCGCGGTGTCTTCTACGCCGTGCGCCAGGCGGCCGAGACCATCGGCCTGCCCTTGAAGGGCGCCCGGGTGGCCATCCAGGGTTATGGAAACGTGGGCTACTACGCCGCGCGCTTCCTCACCGACGAGGGGTGCAGGGTGATCGGCGTCACCGACACCACCGGCGGCGCCTACAGCGAAGAAGGGCTGGAGCCCGATGAGCTTTTCCACCACAAAAAGGGCACCGGCTCCGTCAAGGGCTGCGGGAAGAGCACCAACATCGACAGCCGGCAGCTTTTTGCCCTGGACTGCGAGATCCTCATCCCAGCCGCCATGGAGAACCAGATCAACGCGGAGGTGGCCCGCAACATCCGGGCCAAAATCGTGGGCGAAGGCGCCAACGGGCCCACCACGCCCGAAGGAGACGAGGTGCTCGATGAACGCGGCATACTGGTGGTCCCCGACATTTTGGCCAACAGCGGCGGGGTGATCGTTTCCTACTTCGAATGGGTGCAGAACAACTACAGCTACTACTGGCCGGAAGAGCAGATCGAGGCCCGCCTTAGGCAGAAAATGAGCGAGGCCTTCGAGCAGCTTTACTGCTTCCGCAATGAGTGCGGCATCGAAAAGATCACCATGCGCGAGGCGGCCTTCATGTATGCCCTGCAGCGCCTGGCCGATGTCATGAAAGTGCGCGGCTGGTGGGGGTAGCCGGCGGCACGGATAGGCTGCCCTCTCTGTGAATCGCAGGGGGGTGAACGGGCATTGAGCGCGCGGGTCGGCTCCCTGGCCGGGCCGGCGCCTGCTTCGAGCGGCCTGGACCCCGGCCCCGTGCCGGCAGCCCGGCCCCCCACCCACATAAATTCGGCACCACATGCGGTCCGCCTGAAAAAGAAATAAGCAGTTTCAGGTACAGTGGAATACCTTTTAGTGCCACAAACACGCCACTGCCGATGTGTAAAAAAGCTCACAGTACCCCCTGCCCACAGCGCCCGGGATGCCGGGAGTTCTCCGGGGTTCCGGTTTTTTCCCGGGGCGCAGCAGGGGCATCTGGCTGTACCGTTTTTTTTCCCGCTTGCAAATTTGTGGGAACTGCGTTATGATTGTACAGACTGTGCAATCTGCGGACCTGCATTACATGGCGTGACCTGGTGTAAGGAATGACCGGATACCTCCCTCCCGGCCTTGCCGCGAGGGGGGAGCACTGCAAAACAGCTGTATGGACCATAAGGACGGCCGCCTCTTGCGGTTTTCGGCTTCGCCGCATTTCAGCCGCTGCGCCGCCGCAGCACAGCCGAAAAGCGTCAAGCCGCAAAATCGGCCGCACCAAAGATCTCCGCATAAGAAGGTGAAATGACTGCCATGAGTGAGTTCCTGGCACCGGCCCTGGCCTTCGTCCTGGCCTTTTCCCTGACGCCTATTGTCATCCGGCTGGCCCACAGGTTGGATGCCCTGGACCGGCCGTCGGCCCGCAAGATCCATTATGAGCCTACCCCCCTCCTGGGCGGGGTGGCCGTCTTTGCCGCCTTCTGGATCACGGTGGCGGTGGTGCTCTTTTTGGGCGGCGCCGAGCGCCAGATGCTGGGCCTATTCGCCGGAAGCGCCGTCATCCTGGCCCTGGGCTTCTATGACGACCTCAAGGGCCTCTCCTACAAAGCCAAGTTCGGCGGGCAGTTCGCCGCGGCGCTGATCCTGCTCGCCGCCGGCATACGCATCGAATTCATCACCTTTCCCTTCGGCGACACCATCTACCTCGCCCCCTGGATCGCGGTGCCCCTCACCCTGTTGTGGGTGGTGGGCATCACCAACGCCGTCAACCTGATCGACGGCATCGACGGCCTGGCCGCCGGTGTGTCGGCCATCGCCGCGGTCGTCATGTTCGCCCTCATGTGGGGCGAGTTTCCCGTCCTGGCCCTGCTTTCCCTGGTCCTGGCCGGGGCGGCGCTGGGCTTTCTGCCCCACAACTTCAATCCGGCGCGCATCTTTTTGGGCGATACGGGCAGCCTCTTCCTGGGTTTTATGCTGGCGGGCTTCTCCATCGCCGGCGTGACCAAGCAGGCCACCCTCACCACCGTGGCCATCCCCGTGCTCATTTTCGGGCTGCCGCTGGCCGATACCTTCTTTGCCATCTGGCGCCGCTTCCGCAGCCGCCGTCCCATCTTCCAGGCGGACAACGGGCATATCCACCACCGGCTCCTGGCCCTCGGCCTCAGCACCCGCCAGACGGTGCTGGTGCTCTACTGCGGCAGCATCTACTTCGGCCTGTCGGCCATTCTCTTCAACCGCTTTGCCGGCTACGCCGCCTACCTGATCCCCTTCATCTTCCTCTTTTTCTTCCTGGCCGTGAAGAGGCTCTACAGCCAGTCGGGCCCCATGGAACTGGCGAGCAGCGGCGAATACGGGCAGCGGAAGCGGGGACGGGGCGAGTAGAAAGGCGCCCTCCCGGCAAACGCGGGGCTGGCGGGGCAAAAAGTGACGGTTCTTGACGTGCCCGGCCGCAGCTTCCAGGCACGCGGCAGCGGTCCATTGTTTGCCCGCCATATCGCAGCAAATTCAAGGGGACATTCCCCTGCGACCCGCAGGAGGCCTGTCCCCTGACCATTTCTCGGGCATTTTTTCCCTCGGCATGCGCTCCTCCAGGAGTTGTAACGGGAAAAGATCTGATGTTATGACAGCCCTTCAAAAGATTTCCCGCCCCTGGTTTCTGGGATGGCTGTTCGCCAGCACGGCTATATGTTTCCTTTACTTCTACTTCCTTTGATCACTTTTTTAAACGTATAGGAACTTATAAAACTCCAAATAGATGGTAATACTGGGAAGGCAGGGGAAAGCTGTTTTAGTCATGAGCGAGTGCGGCCGGGACATTTTCTTGACAGCTTTTCTAAAGACTATCAATACAGAAATATCTCCTGCCGAAAGATAAGAGAAACCTAAGACGCAGGGAGTTTTTTCCGGGGTTGATCCGGGGCGGTTTTTCTACTATGATGTTCTTGACCCTCGATGTTCTCAAATGTTCTTGACCTTCAGACCCCAAGAACCCACCGAACCCCCGCTCCTTCCCCCTTCCGGCATCCGGCGGGGAAGGGGAGGGCGGGGGTGGAATACAGCGAAAGAGGCCAGGCCATGCACAGAATCCTCATTTCCGGCTACCACGGCTTTAACAACGCGGGCGACGAGGCCATCCTGGAGAGCATCCTGCAGGTGCTGGGCCGGGCGGCCTCCCGCCGCGGCTCCTCCCTGGAGGTGACCGTCCTCTCGGCCGACCCGGAGAAGACCCGCCAGACCAACGGCGTGCACGCCGTCAACCGCACCAGCCTCCCGGCCATCCTGGGGGCCATCCGGCGCTGCGACCTCTTCGTCAGCGGCGGCGGCAGCCTCCTGCAGGACAAGACCGGCAAGGGGCTCTCCGTCTTTTACTACCTGGGCCTGGTGTTTCTGGCCCGCCTCTGCGGCAAGCCCACCGTCCTCTACGCCCACGGCATCGGACCCATCACCAGGCGGGTGAACCGCATCATCGCCCGCTGGATCATCAACGGCGTGGACCTGGTGACCGTGCGCGACGCCGAATCCAAAAGGGAGCTGGAGTCCCTGGGAGTGACCCGCCCTCCCGTCCACGTGACGGTGGACCCGGCCTTCTTCCTGATGCCCGCCAGCGGCGACGGCGGCGAGAAGGTGCAGGCCCTGCTGGAACGCTCACGCCCGCCTTCCGGCGCCCCCCTGCTGGGCATCTCCGTGCGGGAGTGGGCCGGCCAGGAGCACTTCCTGCCCGAGATCGCCCGCGCCGCCGACATGCTCTCGCGGGAGTTGGGGGCGGGGATCCTCTTTGTGCCGCTCTTCCCCGGCCAGGACCTGGAGGTCTCCCGCCGCACAGCGGCCATGATGGAGGCCCCGGCCCGGGTGGCGGAGGAGGACCTCTCCTCCCGGGAGATGCTGGCCCTCTTCACCCACCTGGACCTGCTCATCGGGGTGCGGCTGCACTCGCTCATCTTCGCCGCGCTGGTAGGCACGCCCCCCGTAGGGGTGGGCTACGACCCCAAAGTTTCCTCCTTCCTGGACCGCCTGGGGCTGGAAGCGGCCGGGAGCGTGGAGCAGCTCACCGCCGAAGACCTCTACCGCTCGGTGCTGGAGACCTGGCGGAACCGGGAGCCCATCCGGGAACGGCTGCGGGAAACGGTGGAGGCCTTCAGCCGCGAAGCGGTGGGCTGCGGCGAGATGATCTACGATTTCTTTTTCGAAAAAGACCGCCGGGGCCGCCCGGGGGATGAGGCCGCCTTTGCGGGAGAGTACCGCCTGGAAAACGGCCGCCCCCTGGCCGGCGTCAACCGCCTGGAGGTGGACGCCGGCATTGCCGAGCCAAAACCCCCGGAGCCCCGGGAGAAAGAGGCCCGGCCCGGCGGGGCCGAAGGCGAACCCGCGGGCCCCACAGGCAGGCGCCCCGCCCCCGGCCCGCAGCCCGCAGCCGACCCCGGCGCGGTCCGCAGCCCG
>PWTK01000040.1 GCA_003563895.1 Syntrophomonadaceae bacterium | reverse complement strand
TTTGCCCAAATTGGGAGGATTGTCCTTCTTTGCCGATCCATTGGCTGGCCGGATTCGAAAGGATGAAATGCTGTCCCGTCTCTAAAAAAAGGGTTTTCAACCGCAAACAAAGAATATATTTATGTGAATATTGATTCCGCTGCAAGAGGAGGGAAAAAAGTGATCGAATTTATAAAATGGAAAAAACCCAGTGTAATCATGGATCCCCGGGAAAACTTTTCCCGCAAAACCGTCGATGCAGAACTGCGTTACGATCCGCTTACAGGGGAAAGCTCCCGGCTGTCCCATTTTGGAATGATCCGTCCGCAAAAGGAAGACCTTTCCGCCCAGGATACCCCTGAAGCCAGCCAGCGGTGTCCTTTCTGCCCTGCCAATATCGACGCCATGACCCCAAAATTCGCCCCCGAAATCCTGCCGGAAGGCTATATTCAAAAGGGGGAAACGCGCGTAATCGCCAACATCGCCCCCTACGATCAGTATAATGCCGTTGTGGTTATGAGTCACAAACACCTGCTCACGCTGGACCTCATCACCCGCAACATCCTGAAGGACGCCTTCGAAGCCGGTCTTGAGTTTGCTCAATTCGTTTCAGAAAAAGAGCAGCTGGATTATCAGCTTTTCGGGTGGAACTACATGCCGCCCTCGGGAGGGGGATTGGTGCACCCGCACCAGCAGGTGTTCCTCACTGAAGACCCGGGAAACCTCTACCGCAGAGCCTACCTGGGAAGCCAGGAATTCTTCCGCCGCAATAAACACAGCTACTGGGAAGAGCTCTGTACGGTAGAAGAAAAAAAGGGAGAGAGGTTTATCGGCCGAAAAGGAGCGTCGCACTGGCTGGTTTCTTTTGCACCCCTCGGAGTGCTGGGTGAATACCTGGCGATACTGCCCGGCGTCCATACCGTCCGGGAACTGGCAGATAAGCCCCTGCACGACTTCATTGAGGGGCTGCTCTGTCTGTTTCGCTACTTTGAGGAAAAAAACATCTCCAGCTTCAACCTGGCTTTATTTTTCGCACCGCTGCGCCAAAATGAAAGGCACTTTTCTTTGCATGCCCGAATTATTCCGCGCACCGTGTTGAACCTGCAGTTGAAACCCCCTGACACGAACGTGCTGCAGGTGGCTTACCAGGAACCTTTTTCGGTGTATTACCCTGAAGAGCTCTGCGAGGAGGTCAAACCTTTTTTTGAAAAATAGGCGGCATGAGGCGCTTATGCGCGCTGTTTTCGATCAAGCCTTTTATTTTCTCCGCCAGGGAGGGCTCCACTTCTCCTCCTTTCAGGAAGAGGTCCAGTTTTTCATACGAAAATCCCATTTCCCCTTCGTCTGTTTGGCCTTTCCACAGCCCCGCTGTGGGTTTTTTTTCGATGATTTCCCGGGGGAGTTTCAGGAAGCGGGCTATTTCCCGCACCTCTTCTTTGAGCAGGTCGCCCAGCGGTTCCAGGTCGACACCGCCGTCACCGTACTTGGTAAAATACCCGATCATGACTTCGCTCTTATTGCCCGTACCGATCACCCGGTAGTGCTTCAGGGCAGCCATATAATAGAGCACGGTCATCCGGAGACGCGGTTTGATATTGGCTCGCGCCAGGTGTATTTGCTCCACGTCACCTTCTTCCTCAACCTCCCCAGCCTCCTTTACCAGGCGGTCGAACACGGCGTCCAGTTCAACGATGCGGTAGGGGATGCCTAACTTGCGGGCCAACAGTTCGGCATGCTCCACATCTTTCCGTTCGCTGTAACAGGGCATAATGACTCCCAAATTTTGGTTGCCAAAAGCCTCCCGGCAAAGGGCCGCAACGACGGCAGAGTCCACCCCGCCGCTCAATCCGAACACCGCCCCTGCCCCTCCTGAGGAATATACTTTTTCCCTGAGCCATTTCACGATATCGCGGCATAACTGTTCCATAATTCGAGGCTCCTTTCTCCAGAAAGTGCTATTTGCCTGTTAAGTGGGGGAGAGGGCTCCAAAGGCCGCTTTTATCCATAGATGTAACGAAGCGCTTGTAAAATTCGGGGTAACGGGAAACGATAAAAGAGACGATTTCTTCCATTGTTTCCCTTTCGGTTTCACCGACCACCGGGCAGGGATTCTGCAGGGAAGGAAGGTTTTCCCGGCGGCCAAGGGAAGCGAGGGGCTTCTTTTTGAGGCCGATCAGGGGGCGGATCAAGAAAAGCTCGCGCCTGCTCAAAAAAGTATGCGGCCTGAAGGTATCCAGCCTCCCGGTTTGCAGCCAGTTAAGAAAAAACGTCTCGATGGCATCGTCCAGGTGGTGCCCCAGCGCCACCTTATTGCAGCCCAAATCCTGGGCTGCTTTGTGCAGGGCTCCCCTTCTCAGCTTGGCGCATAAAGAGCAGGGGTTTTTTTCCTGTTTCCGCTCAAAAACGATGCGGGCAATGACCGTTTTTTCTACGTGCAGGGGAATTCCCACCCTGGCGCAGAGCACCCGCAGGGGGGAAATGTCCATCTCCCAGCCCAGGTCTATATAAACAGCGTGAAGGGGAAGAGGGAAATCAGTATGTTCCCGAATAATAGAGAGAATGAAGAGGAGGGCGCTGCTGTCTTCCCCGCCGGATACAGCGAGACAAATGCGGTCCCCCTCATTGATCAAATCATATTTTTTGATGTCTCGCTTAACGCGCGTCAAAAACCATTTCGCATAATTCTTATCCAATCCTTACCTCAACCCTTCCCCGCTCCTGGCCACCGGCATTTTCAAACCAACCCCAAAAACTCTTTCATTTTATCCTGGTTGCCCTGGATTTGAAGCAAACGGAAAACGTAAGGAAGGTGTTTTTTGCGTCCTGCCTTCAGGTAAAAAGGTATATTGTTTAAAAACACATCCATGTAATCCAGCGCGGCGGATACCAGGTCTTCGGCGGCTTCTTCCCACGTATCGCCCTTTCCCCAAAGGTCGAGTTCGGGCACGTAGGCCGTCCAAAATCCCAGCTTGTTTTCCTTTTCCCACTCCACCTGGCAGGAAAAGCCATCAAATAGGAGTTCCATGAATTTGTCGCCCATTACCCAGGAACGCGTTGAGTTTTCTTCGTCTTTTATAAAAAACAGGCGCAGTTTATTGTTGGACTCATTCACGATATCAGAAAGATGCTTCCTGGCCTCGTTGAGAAGGAACATGATCATTCAAATCACCCCTAACCCCGGTATGCTTCCTCCAGATATTAATAATAACATATATTTTGGTGGGGGAAAACAGTTCTCCAAAGCTTTTTCCACACACACGAGATTTTTTGTTGACATTTCACCGGCCAGCTGTTAAAATAAAACGAAGAATTAAATTGCCTTTAAACCGGTCCGGAGAGACTGGAAAGGAGCTTGCCGGTGCAGCATACGTATATACCATATGGGAATAATACGATTATTTCGGAAGGCTATATCACCTCCTGAGCCCCTTTCGGCTTAGGAGGTTTTTTGTGCCAAAAAAGGAGGGGCTGCCGTTGGAAGCGGTGCTTATGCTGGAAGATGGAACCGTATTCAAAGGAAAATCGCGCGGAGCCAGGGGGGAAACAGCCGGAGAAGTGGTTTTCAACACCAGCATGACGGGGTACCAGGAGATTATCACCGACCCGTCATACTGTGGGCAAATCGTCGCCATGACCTTCCCTACCATAGGCAATTACGGAATAAACAAAGAGGACTTTGAGTCGAGACGCCCCTTTTTAAGGGGCTTTATTGCGCGCGAAATCTGTTCGAACCCCAGCAACTGGCGCTCCGTGATGAGCCTGGAACAATACCTGCTGGAAAACGAAATTGTCGCCCTGGAAGGAATCGATACCCGCGCACTCACCAGGCACCTGCGCGAGAAAGGCAGCATGAAGGGCATCATTTCCGCCAACGGCGCGCCCCCCAGGAAACTCCAGGAAATCCTTCGCCAAACACCCGGAATATCCGAGGTAAATTTTATCCCGGAAGTCACCACGCCGGAAGTTTACAGCCTGAAAAATGAAGGGCCTCACCTGGTCATCCTGGACCTGGGATTGAAAAGATCCATTGGAAATTCCCTCCACCAATCCGGCTGCCGGGTGACGGTAGTGCCCGCTTCTTTCGCGGCTGAGGATATCATGGAACTGAACCCCGACGGCCTGGTGCTTTCCAACGGCCCCGGCGATCCCCGAATGGCAGCCGGACCAATCAAGGTTATAGAGAACCTTGCTGGAAGGGTGCCCATCCTGGGTATCTGCCTGGGACACCAGGTGGTGGCCCGGGCAATGGGCGGCAAAACATACAAGCTCAAGTTCGGCCACCGCGGGGCAAACCATCCTGTTTACGACTACAACACCGGCAAAGTTTATATTACTGCACAAAACCACGGGTTTGCGGTGGATGAAGAAAGCCTTTCCGGTAACGTTAAGGTCACGCAGCGCAATATCAACGACCAAACGGTAGAAGGGGTGGAAGTTGAAGACATGAACATTCTATCCATCCAGTATCATCCAGAAGCCTTTCCCGGACCTGTTGATTCGAAATACATTTTTACCTCTTTCCTGGAAAAGGTGAGGTCTTTCAGGGGGTAAACCTTCCGCGAGACCGTCCAATTTTCCCTGGACTGCTGATACTATTTGAGGAGGCCGTACATCATGCCCAGAGATAAAACGATTAAAAAGGTAATGGTCATCGGTTCGGGCCCGATTGTGATCGGGCAGGCGGCTGAATTTGACTACGCGGGCTCCCAGGCCTGCCGGGCCTTGAAAGAAGAGGGCATGGAGGTTGTACTGGTAAACAGCAACCCCGCCACCATTATGACAGACGTGAACATGGCCGACCAGGTATACCTGGAGCCCCTGACCCCGGAATTTGTCACCCGCATCCTGGAGAAAGAAAGGCCAGACGGGCTTCTGCCCACCCTCGGAGGGCAGATTGGTTTAAACATCGCCAAGGAAATCGCCTTTGAAGGGGTTCTTGACCACCTCGGCGTTAAACTGCTGGGCACCCCCCTGGAGACCATTGAAAAAGCGGAGGACCGCGAAAAATTCAAGCAGATGCTGGAAGAGATCGGGGAACCCGCTCCCCCCAGCGGCATCGTATCCACCCTGGAGGACTCCTTGAGTTTGGCGGAAAAAATCGGCTACCCGGTTATTGTCCGGCCGGCCTACACCCTCGGCGGCACCGGCGGCGGCATCACCAGGAACGAAGAAGAGCTGCGGGAAGTGGCCTGGCGCGGGCTGAAGTACAGCCTTATTCACCAGCTTTTAATTGAAAAGAGCGTTGCCGGCTGGAAAGAAATTGAATTTGAGGTAATGAGAGATTCCGCCGACAACTGCATCACCATCTGCAGCATGGAAAACATCGACCCCATGGGCATTCATACCGGCGACAGCATCGTGGTTGCTCCCGCCCTCACCTTAACGGACCGCGAATACCAGCTCCTGCGCAGCTCTGCCCTGCGGATCATCCGCGCCCTGGGCATCGAAGGGGGCTGCAACGTACAGTTCGCCATGGATGTGTCAAGCTTCGACTACTATGTGATCGAGGTCAACCCTCGCGTAAGCCGCTCCAGTGCCCTGGCTTCCAAGGCCACCGGCTACCCCATTGCGAAAGTGGCCAGCAAAATCGCCACCGGGCTGCGGCTGGACGAGATAGAAAACTCCATCACCGGCAAAACCTGGTCCTGCTTTGAGCCCTCCATCGATTACTGCGTGGTGAAGTATCCCCGCTGGCCTTTCGACAAGTTTTCCGCGGCCGACAGATTACTGGGCACGCAGATGAAAGCGACGGGTGAAGTCATGGCCCTGGGGCGAACTGTTGAGGAGGCGCTGCTAAAAGCGGTGCGTTCCCTGGAAATCGAGGTGTCCCACCTGGAGCTTCCCGAGTTGAAAGAAGCTTCCCCTGCGGCCATTAAAAGAGAGCTGTCCAACCCCACTGACTGCAGGCTGTTTGCGGTGGCAGAGGCTTTCCGCAAGGGGTTTACCGTCGAGGAAGTTCATTATCATACCTCGATTGACCCCTTTTTCCTGTATAAAATCGAAAACATCGTTCGGCTGGAAAACAAAATCCGTGAAAGGGGCCTGAACGACCTGGACAGAGCGCTGCTTTTTGAAGCCAAATACTACGGCTTTGCCGATGAATCCCTGGCCGATCTGCTGGAGACAACCGAGCCCGAAATACGTGCGCTGCGACGAAAATACGAGCTGCAGCCGGTCTATAAGATGGTGGATACCTGCGCCGCCGAGTTTGATGCCGAAACGCCCTATTATTACTCGACGTACGATACCGAAAACGAAGCCCTTCCTTCTTCGCGGAAAAAGGTGGTGGTGCTCGGTTCAGGCCCCATCCGCATTGGACAGGGCATAGAGTTCGACTACTGCTCGGTGCACGCCTCCTGGGCGCTGCGAGAAGCGGGCATGGAATCCATCATTATTAACAATAACCCTGAAACGGTGAGCACAGACTTCGACACCTCCGACCGCCTCTACTTTGAGCCGCTGGTAAGCGAGGATGTGCGCAACATCATCGAGCTGGAAAACCCCACGGGAGCGGTGGTCCAGTTTGGGGGACAAACCGCCATCAACCTGGCGCAACCCCTGGCCGAAGCCGGGATTCAAATCATGGGCACCGCCGTGGAAAATATTGATGATGCCGAAAACCGCTATCGCTTCGACAACCTGCTGGAAAAACTGGATATCCCCCGCCCGCCGGGAGGCACGGCCTACTCCACGGCCCAGGCAGAAAAAATCGCTGAACGCATCGGCTACCCCGTTCTTCTCCGCCCTTCCTACGTGCTGGGCGGCCGAGCCATGGAGATCGTCTACGACATCCGGGACCTCCGGGAATATATGACCTCTGCGGTAAAAGTCTCCCCAAAGCACCCGGTGCTCATCGATAAGTATTTGAAGGGGATCGAGCTGGAAGTCGATGCCGTTTCCGACGGGGAAGAATGCCTCATCCCCGGCATCATGGAACACATCGAAAGGGCTGGCATACACTCCGGCGACAGCATCGCGGTTTACCCGCCTGTAAACATATCAAACCGGGGGCGCGAAATGCTGGCGGAATATACGGCACGGCTGGCAAAGGCTTTAAAAATCAAGGGGATTCTCAACATCCAGTTTGTCTACCAGGACGATGATCTGTATGTGCTGGAGCTGAACCCCCGCTCCAGCCGGACCGTTCCCTTTTTGAGCAAAGTGACCGGCATCCCTATGGTGAACCTGGCCACAAAAATCGCCCTGGGGATGAGTCTCTCCGAGCTGGGCTGCGGGGGAGGACTGCCGGAGCCCCCTTCCTATGTAAGCGTCAAGGCGCCCGTCTTCTCATTTGCCAAACTTTACCAGCTGGAGACGTCGCTGGGACCGGAAATGAAATCCACGGGAGAAGTCATGGGCATTAACCATGAGTTCTCCAAGGGCTTTTACAAAGCCCTGGTCGCATCGGGGTTCGAGCTGCCATCGAGTGGACACATCCTTGTCACCATCGCCGACAAGGACAAAAACGACGCTCTTCCTCTGATCCAAACGCTTTCCAGGTTGGGTTTCAACATTTCGGCCACGCGTGGAACGGCCCTTTTTCTGGAAGAGTCCGGCCTGCAGGTGGAGCGCGTGAACAAGATCCGGGAGGGGTCTCCCCACGTGGTGGATGTCATTTATTCAGGCAAGGTAGACCTGGTGATCAATACGCTTACCAGGGGTAAAATGCCGAAGACGGACGGCTTTCGCATACGCCGGGCGGCGGTAGAGTATAATATCCCCTGCTTTACCTCGATCGATACGGCCCTGGCGGCGGTAAAGATCCTGGACGAGCTGAAGCACGGGTTTGAAGAGCTGAACGTGCTTTCCCTGCAGGATTACCTGAAAAGCCGCTCGGGCAGCCGCTCCCTCAAATAGAGCGAAAGCAAACTGCTGAAACACTTCAAAGGGCTTAAACCTACAGCGAAAAGTGGCTTGTCTCTTCTACGGCCATAGGGGTCGGTTCCGTCCTCTTCCCTTCAAACCCCCGCTTTGCTCCGGTGACGCTCGAACCGCCCCATGACCGCGCTGACTGCAACCTTTTGCTGTAAGGTTAAAACAAGGCGCTCACAAAAGGCCACCAGTACCGCGCCACCAGGGCCAGGATGAAAATGCTCACCAGGGTCAGGGGCAGCCCCGTTTTTATAAAATCCGGCGTTTTTACCCTGCCGGTGGAAAATGCTATTACCCCCGGCATGGTTTGGATGGGAAGAACAAAACCGAGCAGTCCCGCTCCACCGGCCAGGATGGCCGGGAAAAAAGGATCAAACCCTACCGCGGCGCCCAGCTCAAAAATGATGGGAACCATGATAATGTTAAGGGTAGACACATTTCCTATGAACAAATGATAGAAACGGACCAGGCCGGCCAAAATCAAGAGGCCGGGCAGCGAATACTCCAGGAGCAGGCGCATCAAGCCTTGAGGGAAAAGTGAGCCGGCCAGGAGCCCGGAAGCACCCGTTTCAATGAGCACAATTCCCATGGAGATATTCGTTCCAACCATGAGGATATTGCCCCAGCTGATTCCCATCAGCCGCTCCCAGGAAGCAATTCCCATCCCCGGAAATGCGATCAGCACCACGGCCAGCACCGCCGGTGCCAGCGGAGGCCACCCATGCCAGAAATCGGTCAGCCACAGGGCGACGGTAAACAGCAAAATGGCCAGCAAGCGCTTTTCGGGAAGCTTCAGTGCCCCCAGCTTCTGCAATTCTTCCCTCAAACCCCTTTCTTTTTCAGCGACATCCTCTTCCCCGGTCGGGTAGGCCTTCAAAAGGATCAGCCAGCAGCACGGAAGGACCAGCACACTCACAGGAAAAAAGAGGAGCAGCCAACCCGCGAACCCGACGCTTTGGCCCAGGTGGATTTCCAGCAGCTCCACGGTGATCACATTGCCGATGGCCGCAGGCAAAACGGCCAGAGAAGTGATATGCGTGCCGAACACCAGTGCCAGAAGAAACATTTTGGTCAATACCGCCCGATCATCCCTGCTGCCCAACTTCTCCGAAAGAGAAAAAACCACCGGAAGCAAAAGGGTGGCTTTTACCGCTGTCGCCGGGATCAAAAATGCCAGGCACTGCAGGGTGATCAAAAACGCCGCCAGGCTTCGTCGGGGAGACGCACCGAACCATAAAACAAACTGGTAGGCCACCCTCTCCCCGAGGGTGGTGTTTCCGATCCCCTGGGCGATAATGAGGCCGGCCAGCACCAAAAAAACAGCGCTGGAGCTAAACCCTTCCAGCACCACGTTCAGCGGAGCCGCACCGGTAGCAAAAAGCCCAAAGATAACCAAAAAACAGGTGTATGACAGGGGGAAGGGTTCCAGCACCCACAATAAAACACCAGCGATGACCACGGCCAGGGTTGCCCCCAGTTCCCTGCCCAGGGAAGGAACTCCCAGCAGGTATACGGCCAAAAAACAGGCCAGGGCAAGTGCCGCTGAAAGCATCTGTCGACGCGACAATTTTGTTAGGCTTTTTTCCATCCCATCTCACCGTCCGGATTTCAGTGCGCTGCTTCGGTGTACAGCTATAATTTCAAGGGCAGGGAGTGATCCAGGGCAATGCCTGCAAAATCCACGCTGCACAGAAAAGAATAAATCTCCACCCCGTCCCTGCACGCAAGGCGCAGGGCCTTCACAAAGAGAGCGTCCATTCTGTCGTGAGGAGCGAAGCACTCGGCATCTCCCCGCTGCACGATAAAAAAAACAGCCGCCCGGCAGCCTTCACGGCAAGCTTTTGCCAGCTCTTCCATATGCCTGCGCCCCCGGGCGGTGGGGGCATCGGGGAAAAGGGCCGTGCGTTTTTCTGCAAGGGTCACCGATTTTGTTTCAACAAAACATTGTTCGGCTCCCTTCTTTAGCAGCAGATCAAAGCGCCCTTTTCCGTATGACGGTTCCCTCCCAATTATTCCCCAGCCTTCAAAGGTTGCATCCCTTTTGACCGCTTCCCAGGTGTTCTCCAGTATTTTGCCCGGCAAGCGCGCATCCACGCAGGCCCAGCCGCCCCTCTCTAACTCTACCAGGGTCAAGTCAAAACCTGTTTTTCTGCCCTGAGCCCTCTTTTCCGCAACCCATACGCGGGCTTCGGGCATCAAGAGCTCGCTCAACCGTCCCGAATTGGGCACGTGGGCCTGTTGTTTCCCGAAGAGGGGAGTTTCCACCAGGGCGGCAAAACGGTTTATGCGGCGCAGGAACCTGGCCTCCCGCAACAACGGTTCAAAAAACACCTTTCCCAAGCCTTACCTCCTCAAACCTTTTCCCTGTGTGTATATCGGGGGAGCAGTAACGGGGCTGCTCCATCCGCTGTAATACCCGCTTCATCCAGAAAGCGGTGATATGCCTGCACGTGCTCCAGGCTCAGTTTTCCCGGTTTTTCTTTTATTCCTGCGGCTTTGTGGGCAGCGCTGACCCCTGCCCTGCGTCCGTAAACCAGCACATCCAGCAGAGAGTTGCCGGCCAGACGATTGCGGCCGTGTACGCCGCCTGTATTTTCACCGGCGGCAAAGAGGTTTTCCACGTCTGTTTCGGCCTCTTCATTTATTTCGAGCCCCCCGTTCTGGTAGTGCAGGGTCGGATAAATGAGCAGAGGATCGCAGCGCAGGTCAATATCAAAACGCCCGAACTGCCGCACCATGGCCGGGAAATTTTTCTCCAGCGTTCCCTCTCCGTGAAGGATTTCCAGCAGCGGTGTATCCAGCCATACACCCTTCATGCCGGTGGGGGTTTCAACGCCCTTTTCCCTTTCCCGGCATTCCCTGATAATGGCAGCCGCCTCCACATCCCTCGTCTCCAGGTGGTGCACAAAGAGTTCTCCGTCTACATTCAACGGTGTGGCGCCCATGCTTCTCAGTTTTTCCGTCACCAGCACGCCCAAAATTTGCGGCGGAAAGGCAACACCTGTGGGGTGGTACTGGATGGTGTCCATGTATTTAAGTTTTGCTCCGGCCCGATATGCCATCACCAGGGCATCGGCGGTGGCCCCGTAGTGGTTGGTGGTGGGAAAGCCCTGGTAGTGCAGCCGGCCTGAACCCCCGCAGCTTAAAATGACGGTTTTCGCCCGCACAATGTTGTATTCTCCCGTCTCAAGATTCAAAAGCACTGCGCCGGCTGCTCTTCCCTCTTCATCCAGCAAGAGCTCCACGGCAGGGGAAAATTCGAGCACCTCGATTCCCCTGTTTTGAGCTTCATCCCGCAAAATGCGCATAATCTCCGCCCCCGTATAGTCCCGGGCCGCGTGCATTCTTTTGCGCGAGGTTCCTCCACCGTGAACGGGCATCAGCGTACCGCCCTCTGTTTTGTCGAACATAACCCCGAAATTTTCCAGCCACTTGATAACAAGGGGGCCTTCACGGACGAGGTTGTAGACCAGCCGGGGTACATTTGTGAAATGGCCTCCCCCCACAGCATCCAGGTAATGGATAAGGGGAGAGTCGTGGGGCAGGGTAGCGGCCTGGATGCCGCCCTGGGCCATTACGGTGTTGCTGTCACCAAAGCGCAGCTTGGTTGCCACCAGCACCCCCGCACCTTCCTCCTGCGCCATGATGGCCGCCGCCGTGCCGGCACCCCCGCCGCCGATAATGAGCACATCGGTGCTGTAATCGCATCGTTCGGTGTCAAAAGGCTCGGCAAGGGGGCTTTTGGAATGGAGCAGCGCAACCAGCTCGCGGGGAGCCCGATAGCCCCTGTTGGGCCCGATGGCAATCTCAAAAAAACCTTCTTTGATGTAATCGGGATGGAACCTTTCCAGCACCTCCTGCCTTTCTTCAGGCGTCATACGTTTATATTCCTGGCCCAGGCGGGAAGGACGGGTTTTTTCTACTCTTTGGATAAGATCCCTCATGCCGGCCGTATACACAATAACCTCCCCTTTCTGCTTTGAACTCGGCCAATCCTGCCGCCTCAACCCCTGTATCAATGGCAAAGGCCGCCCATCCCCGAAACCGGTTTAACCCAGTTCTACTTCCAGGTCAAGCAGCGGTGCATGCTGCTGCGCGCCGTATACATCCGTTTCGCCAAGGCTGCCGGAGGGCCGCGGGCGCTCCATGGTGATCTTCACGGCCTTGGCCGGAGAATAATGGTAGATGCCCACCACCTTTTCCCTGGGCACCTTGTAGAGCCGGGCCACGGTCTCTTCTGTCAGCGAGCCTCCGCGAACGACGCTTTCAAAAAGCGGATAGCTGTCGAAGATGATATCGAAGGTGATCTCGTAGGGGCCGGCATTCTTGCTGCGGATAACCCCGGCCACAGATCTTAATTTCTTCTTTTCGTCGCTCATACCGTTATCCCTCCCAGCTGTTCCAGCTTAACGGGGAAAGGCTCCCGTGGGTCCACATTGTGCAGCAGGTGGTGGATGCAGAACTCAAACACTTCTCCGGCCTCCAGGTCCGAGGGTGAATAGGGAAAGGCCAGGTTCCCCGCCGTACTGATGCGACCGGGGAAACCGTAATGCAGCATGGTGGAACGGGCAAAGCTCAAGATGGTGTTGGCCCTCTTTTGGGTTGGAGCCACCACTTCCATTACAATGCCCAGTTCGTGCGCTTTTTGCTGCAGCGGTTCCAGCTCCCCCATTACCCCGCGGTACCCGTAAAGATGAAAATGCAGGTAGGCCTCGGTTTCCTCAAAATTGTCGGCCACGCTGCTCTCCACCCCTTTAATGATGTCCTCGATATTATCGATCATGGCCGGGTCCCTGGTACCGGCAATACAGATGGAGCGGTAGCCCACGGGCCTTGCCCCTTCCAGCTTGATGGAATAGGGGGCGGGCACAAAACGGCTGCCCCATACCTTTACCGTTTGTTCATCATGCTGTTCGTACTGCGTTTCGCGGAGGTCGAGCTTGCCTCCAGGACCGTGGAGGTGGAAGGGATCGGATTTTTCGTAGAGAGAATGAGCCGCCACGGATTCAGGGGTGCAGCGGCGTTCGGGATTTAAGGGACGCAGCAGGAAATGATCTTTTCGGAGTATGCCCAGCATGCAGTCCCTGCCGCTTCCGGGAGTAGAGGCGATAGCGGCACATTCCAAAATTTTCCCTACGTGGAGGGCCAGGCCGGGATCAAAGCCCCGCAGAACCGGCAGAGCCGCAAAACAAACCGGGTCGTAAGCCCTCCCTGCCAGCACCACCAGGGCACCGTCATTCAGCGCTTCCTGCACGGGCTCCAGGCCCATCTGCCCAACGATGCGTGTCGCTTCCCGGATTTCTTTTTCGGTCAAGGGGGGAACACCCGGCAGGGGAGTGATATCACCGGCCTGCTGCCTGGCATGCAAATAATCACGGGAAAACTCGGCTTCAATACGGGCCATTGTAAAAGAGAGGCTTTTTTCTGCCGCGACATCGCGCACGATCTGCTCATTCCAGTCCAGGTGCACATTCGCGCCGCTGCCCCCGGCGCTGCCGATAATTACCGGGATCCGCTCTTTGCAGGCGGCGTCCAATATCACCTCCAGGTCCCTTCTTACCGCGACGCTGTCGGTAAAAGATTTGCCCTTGCCCAGGTAAAAAGGGCCGGGGTCGGTTGAGCCGGCGTCGACACCGATCAGGTGGGGCTTCTCCTCCATCCCCCTCATGAAACTATCCAGGGGAAACCCGTAGCCCAGAATCGCCGTAGGGGCCAGCATCCTGATCTCTTCCATCGCAAAACACCCTTTCACTGCGAGAATTTTTTCAAGATTTTCTTTCTCATGGGGGAAAACCTGCCCTGCGAAAGCAAATTGTGGATTGGACGCCAGGTTCCAACAGGTTTCAACCATGAGTGTCTTTCCGGGAAGGACTTTTTCGCCCCGGGGGGAGCGGGCGGACGAGCGGCGTTATTGCGGCCTTTCTGTTTCCCTGGCCTTCACTTCTCTGATTAATGCCTGCTGGGCATTCTCGATGTGAAGCTGCATCAACCGGCCCGCCCTTTTCGTTTCCCCGTTCTGAACGGCTTCAATAACGTTCCTGTGCTCCTGGGAAGACTGGCGCCCCTGTCCGGAGATGAGATTAAACGTATAACGGGGAAAGCGCTTCCAAAGATCCCCGATCATTACCAGCTATCCTCCCAGGCGAAGCGTTCCTCAAATGCGAATGCGGCGAGTCATGCAAGGGCAGGCGGAAAAACGACAAAATAAATTGGATCTAAGTTAAAGCTTTAATTCGCCGCAGAAAAGCACACTTCCTTCCGAACCATTGGATATTCTGAAAACCATCTCAAAAACTGGAATTTTTAGCGGGAGAATCACGGGGCGGGCCTGAGGAGGACGCTGTTATCCAACGAATGATTCAAAATGTGATTTGTACAGCGAGCAATGAGGGGAGATCAATCAGAAAACAGGAGAATAAGAAAGCCATTTCAAGGTGATTTGTAATTTTCACTTATTTCCTGCTCATTCGATATTTGTGAGGCTTTGTCCGGCTTGGACACAATCCCCCGTTAATGATAAAATGTCAAAAAATTTAAATTTATCTGCATTACTTTTTTCACCGCGCCAAAACCAAATAATGGGACAGATGAAGCCGGGGAGAGAGATCCCGCTTGTGGGGCACCGAAGGAGTAACCTTCCGTGTGGCGTCGGGAGGGAAACTCTCAGGTAAAAGTATCCCCGGTGGATGGACTCCTGGAGAGTTCCTGCTGCCTGGCAGCAGGCGCCGAAGGGGTAATTCTTCCCGGATTGCTTCGGGAAAAAATCTCTCAGGCTGCAAGGACAGGAGAAAAAGCCGCGCTACAGGCCGGTTTTTTTCTCCTGTCCTTTTCGTTAACATGAGGCATTGAAAGCGGGGGGCAATTTGAAAAAAAAGCTCGGATTGATCGTCAACCCCATCGCCGGGATGGGCGGCAGGGTGGGGTTGAAGGGAACAGATGGGCACCATATCCTGGAAAAGGCCAGGCGATTGGGAGCACTTCCCCACGCGCCGGCCCGGGCCGTGAAGGCGCTGAAGGAAATTTCGCCGAAAATAAATGAACTGGAACTCCTCTGCTGTGCAGGAGAAATGGGAGAAAATGAGGCCCGGCTGTGCGGGTTTGAACCCCGGGTGGTGGGGCCTGAAGACAGCGGCCTTAAGCAAACAGGTCCTGAAGACACTGCTGCGGGAGCCCGTCAGATGCTGCAGCTCGGTGCTGATCTCCTCCTTTTCGCCGGCGGTGACGGGACAGCCAGGGATATTTGCCGCGCCGTAGGCCTGAATATGCCGGTGCTTGGTATCCCCGCCGGGGTGAAAATTCATTCTGCCGTGTTTGCCATTAACCCGAAGAGCGCCGGGAGGCTGACCCTTTCCTACCTGCGCGGAACCGGAACGGAGCTGAAGGAGGCAGAGGTGCTGGATATCGACGAAGATGCTTTCAGGGAGGGGCGTCTTTCAGCGAACCTTTTCGGCTACCTGATGGTCCCTTTTGAAAGCGCCCTCCTTCAAGGCCAGAAAAGCGGAGTCGTCGAGGATGAACGGGCCACCCTGGAAGCCGCAGCGGAGCACCTGGTTGAAATGATGGAAAAGGACGCCCTATACATCGTGGGGCCGGGGACTTCCACCAAACCCGTCATGGATAAGATGGGGCTCTCCTGCACGTTGCTGGGCGTTGATGTCGTGCGCAACGGGCAGCTGGTGGCAGCCGACGCAAATGAAAAACAGCTGCTGGAACTTGTTGCCGACAGGGAAGCCAGGATCGTGGTGACGGTCATCGGGGGTCAGGGCTATATTTTCGGCCGGGGGAACCAGCAAATTGGTCCAGAAATCATAAAAAGAGTGGGCAAAAAAAACATCATTGTCGTGGCGACAAAGGGGAAAATGGCTTCCCTGGAAGGGCGCCCCCTCCTGGTGGATACGGGGGAAGAAGAAGCGGACGAACTGCTCAGGGGTTATTTAAAGGTAATAACGGGCTACGAGGAGGAGCTTGTTTACAGGGTTGAGTAAATTTTTGAAAAGGAGCCGGTTAAGATGGCGCAAGGCCGCAAAACGCCTCTTTACGAATGGCATAAGCACCGGGGCGCAAGGATGGTGGACTATTATGGCTGGTTGATGCCCGTTGAGTACGGAGAAATCACAGAAGAAGTACGAATAACGCGCCGTGCTGCAGGGTTATTTGACGTCTCCCATATGGGGCAGTTCCTGGTGGGGGGCCGCCAGTCCACGGCATATTTGGACAAACTGCTGACAGCCGATGTCTCAAGCCTGGAAAAGGGCGCGGTGCGTTACAGCCCCGTCTGCAATTACCACGGCGGCACGGTTGACGACATAATGGTTTACAGGGTGGGAGAGGAAAAATACTTGCTGGTGGCAAACGCCGCCAACAAGGAAAAAGACCAGAGCTGGCTGCTGGAACACGCAGAGGAGGAAGTGAGAATTGAGGATCTTTCCGGGGAATACGCCCTGGTGGCCCTCCAGGGCCCGAAGGCGCAGGAGATCATGGAAAAAGCAGCAGACGATGAAAATGATTTCACGAAACTCAAGCCTTTTGCCTTTTCCCCCCAGCTGAAGGTCGGCGGGGCAGAGTGCCTCGTTTCCCGCACCGGCTATACGGGCGAGGATGGGTTTGAGCTCTTCTGCGCTGCCGGGGAAGTGCTGCATTTGTGGGAGGCCCTGTTTGAAGCGGGAAAAAACGGAAACGGCGCTGGTCCTGTTGGGCTGGGCGCAAGGGATGTCCTTCGCCTGGAGGCTTCGCTGCCTCTCTACGGCCGCGAGCTGGACGAAGACATCACGCCCCTGGAAGCGGGGCTGGAAAGATTTATTTCTTTCGGCAAGGGAACGCATTTTATCGGGAAAGAAGCTTTGGAGGCCCAAAAAGAAAAAGGGCTTACCAGGAAGCTGATGGGGGTGGAAATGCTGGAACGCGGTGTGCCGCGAAGCGGGTATCCGATTCTAATGGGGGAAGAGGAAATCGGCCATGTAAGCAGCGGCACCCACTCCCCCACCCTTGGAAAAGGCCTCGGGATGGCTTTTTTGAACCCCCACATAGCCCGCATCGGTGAAGAAGTAAAGGTGGTAATCCGCGGAAAGCCGAGGGCCGCCCGCACAGTAAAATTACCTTTTTACAGGAGGGGAAAGCGATGAGTTGGTCTTTTATGGATGGGCTCAAGTACACCCGACAGCATGAGTGGGCTCGCCTGGACGGGGAAGGCAGCACCGTCACAGCCGGTATAACCGACTATGCCCAGGACAAGTTGGGCAAGATCGTCTTCGTGGAACTGCCGGAACCCGGAAACCCCATCAAAGCCGGGGACAGCATGGCGGTGATCGAATCCGTAAAAGCTGTAGCCGATGTCTACGCCCCGGTTTCCGGCACCATCGTTTCCGTAAACGAAGCGCTTGAAGATATGCCGGAACTGTTGAATGAAGACCCCTACAATGAGGGCTGGATTATCAAGCTCGAAATGGAAAATGCCGGCGAGCTGGAGGGGCTCATGTCCAAAGAGGAATACGAAAAACACGTGCAGCAGGAGGAGGAAGTGGAATGAGCGGCTTTCACTACTTACCGCTGACGGAACAGGAGCGCCGGGAAATGCTTGCCTTTATCGGAGCCGATACTGTGGAGGATCTTTTTCGGGATATCCCCGAGGAGCTCAGGCTGAAAAAAGAACTGGATTTGCCCCCGGCCCTTTCTGAAAGAGAAGCATTCCGGCATTTGAAAGGGCTTGCGGACAAGAATGCAAACTTCCAGGATTGTGCTTCTTTTTTGGGAGGAGGGGTATACGACCATTTTATTCCCTCCATCGTAAAGCACGTGACGGGGCGCAGCGAATTTTACACTTCCTATACCCCTTACCAGGCCGAGATCAGCCAGGGGCTCCTGCAAGCCATCTTTGAATATCAAACCTACATCACCCAGTTGACGGGGATGGAGATAAGCAACGCTTCCCTCTACGACGGGGCGACAGCTGTAACGGAAGCGGCCCTGATGGCCTGCGGCATTACAAAACGCTCCAGCGTGCTCGTGTCAAAGGCGGTAAACCCCTTTTACCGCCAGGTCCTCCAGCGCTATTTCGATACCAGGGGGCTTGCCCTGGAAGAAGTGGCGCTTACAGGCGGTTTTACGGATCTGGAGAAGGTCGACGAGCTGAGCGGGGATGACACGGCGGCCCTGATCATGCAGACGCCGAACTTTTTTGGGTTGCTGGAAGAACCGGAAAAGGCGGCTCCTCTGATGCACCCCAAGGGATCCCTTTTTATCGCGGTGGTTGACCCCATCTCCCTGGCCCTGCTGCCGGCGCCGGGAGAATACGGGGCCGACATAGCGGTGGGAGAGGGCCAGCCCCTGGGCAGCCCCGCTTCTTTTGGCGGCCCCCTGCTGGGCTTTCTGGCGGCTCGACAGAAATTTCTCAGGAGCATGCCGGGACGCCTCGTGGGAGAAACGGTCGATACCGAAGGTAACCGGGGTTACGTGATGACCCTTCAAACCAGGGAGCAGCACGTCCGCCGCGAAAGGGCCACTTCCAATATCTGTACCAATGAAGCGTTAAACGCCCTGGCGGCCGCAGTTTACCTTTCGGCCCTCGGGCCGCAGGGTTTGAAAGAGGCTGCCGCCAGCTGCATGCAGAAAGCAGCCTATGCACGACAAAAAATTGCCGGGCTGCCCGGCTTTGAAATACCCTTTGAGGGAACATTCTTTAAAGAATTTCCGGTGCGCCTCCCGGGAAAAGCAAAAGATCTGAACGAAAAACTGCTGCAGAAAAAAATCCTGGGAGGACTGGATATCGGCCCGTATTACCCGGAACTGGAAAATACGGTTCTTTTCTGCGTCACGGAAAACCGCACCCGGGCCGAAATTGATGCCCTGGTGGAAGGATTGGAGGGTTGGAAATGAAAGAAGGAAAAGCGCTGCTTTTCGAGATGGGCCGCGAGAGCAGAAGGGGCTGTTCCCTCCCGCCCAACGACGTGGATGCCCCTTCCCTGGAAGAAGTATTGCCCCAACACAGAAGACGCTCGCTGCCCCTTGATATGCCCGAGCTTTCCGAGGTGGACATTGTCAGGCACTACACGGCGCTTTCCAGGCGGAATTTTGGGGTGGATTCCGGTTTTTACCCGCTGGGCTCCTGTACCATGAAGTACAACCCCAAGATAAACGAAGAAACCGCCGCTCTGCCCGGCTTTGCTTTTCTGCATCCCTGCCAGGAAGAGGAGACGGTCCAGGGTTCACTGGAGCTTCTCTGGCACCTGGAAGGCATCCTGGCGGAGATTACAGGCATGGAAAGGTTCACCTTCCAGCCCGCTGCCGGCGCGCACGGTGAACTGACGGGGCTCATGCTCATCCTGGCATATTTGCGTTCCCGCGGAGAAAACCGCTCCAAGG
>PWTK01000101.1 GCA_003563895.1 Syntrophomonadaceae bacterium | reverse complement strand
TCAACGACCTTTCCCATTCCGGGACGGCTATCGGGCTGGTAAATATGGGGCCTTTCGCCGGAATGGGCGTCCTGCAGCCCCTGCTGGGTTATGTGCTCGACCTGCGCTGGGAGGGAGATCTTCTGAACGGGGTTCGGGTTTACCCTTTGGAGGCCTACCGCATGTTGTTCGGAACGTGTCTTCTGGTACTGCTCGTCAGCTTCGTCATCGCGTTGAAGATCCGGGAAACCCACTGCCGGAACATTTACCGCCCTGAAGCGGAAGAAAAAATTTAATTAAAGCGTCTCCTCCGGAGGGCGCTCATGAAAGGGGCGGCCTCATTATTTTTATCGAGCTCCCTTGGGGCGAATGCGGGTTCTTTCCGGGAGGCAGGCGTTCCTCGACATTGACTATTCCAAAAAGACTGGTAAAATATGATCAGGAGGTTTTTCGAAGGCTGCAGTGTTTTTTTCGCTCGCAGTTTTTTTAAAATGTTCTTCGAAGGACTTTTGCGGGTTCCTTTTTTGAGGAATAGGTAATAGGTGTCCGGAAATGGATGAAGTGAAATGGAGGTGTTTGCATGAATCATATAAAAACGTTTCTGCTGATGGTGCTCTTAACCGTACTCTTGATTTTCCTGGGGGAAGCCCTGGGGGGGACGCAGGGCTTGGTGCTCGCTCTGGGCTTTGCCGTGGTGCTCAATGCCGGAGCTTACTGGTTCAGCGATAAGCTGGCCGTAACCATGACGCGCTCCAAACCGGCAACGGAGCAGCAGGCCCCCGAAGTTTACCGGGCCTTGAAAGAGCTCACCCATAAAGAAGGACTGCCCATGCCCAGGGTTTTCATTATGCCCACCGAGCAGCCCAACGCTTTTGCTGCGGGGCCCCATCCCGGCAAAGCAGTGGTCTCGGTGACCGAGGGGCTGCGGCGAATCCTGGATTACGAAGAGTTGAAAGGGGTTATCGCCCACGAGCTGGCCCATATCCGCAACCGCGACATTCTGATCAGCACCATCGCGGCGGTGATGGCCGGTGCGCTCACCTTTATAGCGCGGATCGGCATGTGGGGAATGATGCTGGGAGGAAACCGCGGCAACAACCCCATCGGAGGGATATTACAACTGGCAGCGTTGATCATCGTGCCCATTGCGGCGATTTTGATCCGCATGGCCGTTTCCCGCACGCGGGAGTACCAGGCCGATGCGACGGCTGCCGCCATGGTCGGCAGCTCAAGGGGGCTGGCCAGCGCCCTGGAAAAAATGGACTCCCACGCCAGAAAGCGCCCCCTGCAGGTCAACGAAGCCGCATCCCACATGTTCATTATCAATCCTTTTTCGGCCAGGAAGGCGGCCAACCTTTTCAGCACCCACCCCCCCATCCAGCAGAGAGTAGAGAGGCTGCGCAACGTGCAGCTTTAAGCTGCAGCGAAATGCGGCACATTCCGTGTGCTCCAGAGGGCAGACGAGAACGCCCCCGGCTTTTTAGCCGGGGTTTATTTTTCCCGGAAAAGATCCCGGTAAAGGAAAAGCATTATCGAATGCAGAATATTGTGTAGAGCGCCCGATGCTTGTTTCGATAGTTCATAGTTAACGAAAAGCCGGGAAGCCCCTTGGGAAGGGCAATGCCGGCGAGGTCTAGATTTTGGCGTGTTACTATTAAGAATTTTTCTCTGCACCGGGCAGAATCTTCATGAAACGGGGCGGGGCCTTGATGCCCAGCCATCACGAGCTCTGCCTGGAAAGCGTCAGCCGGCTTTCCGCTCAAGTAAAAAGCCGTGCTCTTTCGCCGCGGGAGCTCACTGAAGCAAACTTGAAAAGGGCGCGAGAAGGAGATCCCGCGACCTTCATTGTCTTGCTGGAGAAGGAGATCTTCCGGCAGGCACGGGAACTGGAAAGCGAACTTTACTCTGGGCGGCGTCGCAGTTCTTTGCACGGCATCCCGGCGGCGATCAAGAACAACATCGCCGTGGCCGGGCTTACTATACGCGCCGGATCCGGAGCCTTTGACCGGCACTGCCCGGAGGATGCGTCGGTTGTCGAGAGGCTGAGGCGCGCCGGGGCGATCATCATGGGGACCACCAACATGCACGAGCTGGGACACGGGGTAACAGGGAAAAAACGGCATTTTGGCAAACCTCTTAATCCCTGGGGGATGGAACTTATGCCCGGGGGTTCCAGCAGCGGTTCTTCAGTGGCCGTGAGCGCCGGGCTTTGCGGGCTGGCGTTGGGTTCCGATACGGCCGGTTCAGTGCGCATACCCGCTGCCTTCTGCGGCAACCTTAGCTTGAAGCCCACCAACCTGGCCCTGCCCGGCGAAGGACTCGTTCCCCTGTGCCCGGGTTTAGACACGGTGGGTTTGCACGCCCGCAGCGCGGCAGACCTGGAGCTGGGCTTCCGGAAACCGTCTTGCGCATCATAAAGAATACTTTTCGGAGGAGGAGTTGCGGGTGAAATACCGTCAGGGTGAACCGGGACGGATTTTCCTGGCCCGGGTCGAACACGGTGAGGACCTGCTCGACGGGATCCAGGAGATGGTGCGCAGAGAAAACATCAAAGCGGCGGTGGTCTTTGCCCTCGGGGCGCTTAAAAGCGCTTCCCTTGTGAGGGGACCGGCGGAGCCGGTGGTGCCGCCCGAGCCGCTGCAGCACAGTTTTGATGACGGCCGGGAGCTTCTCGGTATCGGCACCGTGGCCTGGGATGAAGCGGGAAAAACCCCCCTGCTGCACCTGCACGGGGTGACGGGGCGGGAAGGGAAAGACTGCCTGGGCTGCCTGAGGGAACAGGCGGAAGTGTACCTGACCGTAGAGCTGGTTGTGCTGGAGCTGGTCGGGATCGATACGGCCAGGGAACTCGATCCGACGCTGGGCTTGAAGGTGCTGCGCCTGTAACATGATGAACTGCTGGGAGCTGTCTCGGAAACAGAACAAAGGCAGACAAAGCCCCGCTGCTGAAGGTTCATTTTAATTCGAGTGTTGATGGTCGGCTAAAACAGTTTTTATCCTTCCGCATGAAGAAAATGGAGAAGGAAACGAAACAAGAAAAATGGAGCATTTGAAGTCGTCAACAATACTGGTTTAAAAATGGCTCTGCTGAACAAAAATACGTTTTCGCCCCTCCAATGGTGCCCCTCTTGTGAAAGCTTGGGGGACTGCTCTGAAAACAGGACAAGGGCAAACTAATGGTCTTTATTATAAAAATTCTGACCATCAAGCTTGCCCAGGATGATAATGAAAGAAGTATCTTTAATAAAGAGCCTTAAGGTTTTCATTTACAAACGAGCTAATGTTTTGCTTAAAAGCGATTTTTTTGGGCTGCTTGATAAAGATTCCCTGAGTTAAGTTGATACCAGTCAGGATAAAAATAAAAGATGATTTGCCCCCAAAAAGCCATTTTTCGGCACAACCACATTTAAGAAAATGGCTTATCATGGAACTTTTTAAAGTCCAAAGTACCCTCGAACAGGCTTTTGGGAAGCAAACCAAAGATCTGTTTTCACTTTTCCGATGGCGCCGCTACCCAGCGGTGGAAGCACGGGGGGTCTGCCCTGGTCCTGGACCAGCCGGATCCACAAGGGTTTAGAGAACTCCCCGGCAACCGTCTTGCCATTTTTGGGCAGAAAAAAACCGGGGCCCCCCATTCAATGTGTTTGACCGTCCACGCTTCGGCCGCCTTCTTCCCTTCGTGCTCCCTTCTCCGCTGCGGGCCGGCGGTTCAGCCGAGGTCCAGGATGCTGCGGAGGGCTGCGGCTAGCGCACGGCTTTTTTCGTCTTCGGCCGGGACGAGCTCTATTTCCCGGGGCGAAGCAGCGCCGAGACCCAGCCTGGCGGCGCAGACGATCTGTTCCTGTTCGAATATGGGGGTCTCCATGATCTGCGGGTTGCTGCCCAGGTGTTTCAAGGCGGCCACCCCGACTGCGTCCAGGGCCACCCGGTCACCCCCGGCCAGGAAAAGGTCCCCCCGCTTCCTTTTCCCCGTGGCCGGCCCGCCGCCCACAAAGGCTTCGATGCCGTCCAGCACCGTCACCTGGGGGTCGAAGGCCAGGTTGATCTCGGCGATCATTTTGCGTATATGGGGCGAGCCGTGAAGCTCGGACATGAAATCGAAGCCCCGCCGGGGGACCATTCCCACGGCCAGCTTGAGGGCCAGGGTGAACACGCCACCAAAGGCGTGCGTTTTCAGGCAGCAGGTGGAGACGACGGCCTCGGCCTCCCGCACGGCACGGGGCACCAGGAAGCCGTTTTTCCAGTGCAGGCCTTCTTCCTTGAAATGAAAGAAGTCCTTTTCTTGCAGCCGTTCAAAGTTCAGGATCTCTGCGCCCTCTTTTTCAGCGAGATGGAAGATGCCTTTCTTTTTCATGACCTCTTCAGTCGGCAGGGGCGGGCCGCTGCGCTCCCCGATGACCAGGCTCGAGGCACCTCTCTGCTTCAGTTCACGCAGCAGGGCCTGCAGGGTGTCGTTGTGGGTGGAGCCCGGGACGGGGTCGGCGGTATTGAAGTTCGGCTTGACCAGGACACGTTTTCCTCCAATATCAAGCTCTTCTTCCAGGAGTTCCAGGCTTTTGCGTACGCCTTTTTCCCTGCTGGTAGTGGCGATCACGGCGATGCGGGACATTTTTTCTGTTCCTCCTTCTTTTCGCTCGCTGGCGGTTTCTTGGCGGTCATCCCCGGTTTTTCCGTTTTCGTTGGACTCTTTTGGGCCCGGGGCAATATCTTTGCCTCCTTCATCCGGCTGGCAGCCGATGCCGAAGGCCAACAGCCCCATCAGGCCCAAATAGCAAAAGCTTCTCCGATCCATTTTCAACCACCCCGGACAAAAGAAATAATTTTTATTACATAGAGTATACCATCTGCGGAGTGATATTACAAAATATGAACGCAAAAAAGCCTGGATGGAGGATGGAAGAAGCGCCATCGCTTAGACGGGAGGGAAAAATATGAATTCCTCAAGGACCATTGATGTTGCTGCAGGCCGAACGCCCGCCGATCTGCTGCTCCGGGGTGTGCGGGTGGTCAATGTGTTCAGCGGGGAAATACTCCGGGCGAATGTTGCCGTGGTCGGCGGGGCTGTGGCCGGGGTGGGGCTGGGCCTGGTGAGGGGATTCGGCCCCTTAAAAGGCGCCCTGGCCTCCACCGTGGCTCACGACAGCCACAACCTCATCCTGGTGGGCGGCTCGGCCGAAGAGATGGAGCAGGCCGCCCGCGCCGCGGCCGAAGGCGGGGGAGGCCTGGCGGTGGTGAGCGAAGGGGAAGTTCTTTCCCGGCTGTCCCTGCCGGTGGCCGGCCTCATGTCCGACCGGGAGGTGGGGGAAGTGGTGCAAGGGCACAGGCAGCTGCTGAAGGCCGCGCGCCTCATCGGCTGCACGCTGGAGGACCCCTTCATGAGCATGTCTTTTTTGGCCCTGCCGGTGGTGCCCGAGCTGAAGATCACCGACCGGAGGCTGGTGGACGTCAGGGCTTTCCGGCTGGTTGGCTTGTGGGAGGAAGAGGAGGGGTAAATGAAGCCGAACCACGTTTTGCAGTTGGGAGGTTTCAGAGAAAGTTTTCCCAAAAAGTTGAACCCGTCAACCGGTTATGATACTAATGGCATATAACCCCTGAAAGGGCTTTCACAGCGCTTCAAAAC
>PWTK01000071.1 GCA_003563895.1 Syntrophomonadaceae bacterium | reverse complement strand
CCAGAACCATAAAAGTTGAATTTCAAAATGACCCCTTCTAAACGCAGTAAACATCAGCATTCACACGATCGCTTGAAAAAGTTTTGCCAAATTTACAAAGAACTTGAGAACTAAGGGCCTAAAAAGGATTACCCATCCTGTTCGGCGAAGTCTTCAGCACGCAACCCGATGACCTCTTCTTTCTTCTTCTTTGAAAATGCAACTCCGCCGCAATGAATTTCCTGTTTGAAAGGGAACATTTTCGCCCTTCTGATGGTGAAGCGAAGCTTCCTGTTTGGTCTCTTAGCTAAAATGTCCCAGGGGACCGTGACCCTTACCCAACTTCAGTCCCAGGCGCAAAGCGCACTGCAGGTATTTTCGAGCCCTCTCCACGGCTACTGGCGGCGAATCCCCCAGCGCCAAGCGGGAGGCGATAGCGGAAGCATAAGTGCAGCCCGTGCCGTGGGTATTTTTTGTAGCGACGCGCACTGCCCGGTAGCAGAAAAAATGCTCGCCATCGAAGAGCAGATCGACCAGCACCCGGCTGTCAGGGAAATGCCCCCCTTTCACCAGAACATAGGAAGGCCCCAAATCAAACAACTCCGTCGCTGCTTTTTTCATCTCTTCCAGCGAATTCACAGCAAACCCGCAGAGGGCCTCTGCCTCGGGTATGTTGGGGGTAATGACGTCGGCCAGAGGGAAAAGCCGTGCGCAGAGGGCTTCCTGTGCCCCGGCTTCAAGCAAACGATGGCCGCTCTTGGCCACCATGACGGGGTCGACCACCAGGTTGTGCACTCCATAATGGCTCAATCTCTCGGCAACTGCTTTTATGATTTCACCCGAAGCCAGCATACCCGTTTTCACCGCCGCCACCGGAAAATCTTCCATCACCGCATTGATCTGCTTCTTTACCAAATCGACGGGCATCACCTGAAAGTCGGACACTTCCACGGTGTTTTGGGCGGTTACAGCGGTAATCACCGACAACCCGTACACACCGTGTGCGGCCATCGTTTTGAGATCGGCCTGTATGCCGGCGCCCGCACCGGAATCGGAGCCGGCAATGGTCAATACACAACGCGGATTTCTGGAAATTGCCTGGATCAATTCCAGGCCTCCTTTCCATTGAATAACGCCGAATGCGCCTTTTCTGAAAGGCAATTCTGTTCTTTGCGGCTCATAACCTTCCTGCGCGGCGTTAAAATATAAGATGTTTTGTTCTCCTGGGAATCATGCCTGTTTCACAGCGACTGCATCCGGCACTAGAGTTCCCGGGCCACCTTGATCGCACAGTAAGGCCCACACATGGTGCACTCTTCCCTTTTGCCGGGGTTCAACTTGTCATAGAGTTCTCCCGCCAGTTCAG
This sequence comes from Syntrophomonadaceae bacterium, assembly GCA_003563895.1. Taxonomy (GTDB): domain Bacteria; phylum Bacillota; class Dethiobacteria; order DTU022; family UBA8154; genus CSSED11-181. The sequence continues at coordinate 4,282 of PWTK01000071.1, read as the reverse complement.
GATCGAGGGCCAACTCCAGCTGGCGCCACCAGTCCAGACTCCGCCGGGCCCGGGACATTTCCCTGTCCCAGCGGCAGGCTCCTTTATGACCCCTGGCCACATCCGCTGCATGGGCAGCCAGGCGGGAGGCCATGACACCCTGCCGGACCTCTTCCGGGCCGGGAAGGCCCAGGTGCTCGGCAGGCGTCACGTAACAGAGAAAGTCGGCACCGGCTGCGGCAGCCAGGGCTCCACCGATGGCTGAAGCGATATGATCGTATCCCGGGGCCACGTCGGTTACCAGCGGGCCTAAGACATAAAAGGGGGCCCCTGCGCAGAGGGATTTGGCCGTTTTAATGCTGGCCTCAACCTGGTCAAGAGGCACGTGTCCCGGCCCTTCCACCATTACCTGCACCTCTGCTTCCCTGGCGCGCTGGACCAGTTCCCCCAAAACCAGCAGTTCCTGCAGCTGGGCCCGGTCTGAAGCATCGTCCAAACAGCCCGGGCGGAGCCCGTCTCCCAGGCTGAGGGTGACATCGTGCCGGCCGGCGATCTCCAACAGCCGGTCGTACCGCTCGTAGAGGGGGTTTTCTTTTTCCCTGGACTTCATCCACCCCGCCAGAAGGGCTCCGCCCCGGCTGACAATACCCATCAGGCGGCCCTGCTTTTGCATCTGTTCGAGCGCCCCCAGGGTCAAACCGCAGTGAAGGGTCATAAAATCCACTCCGCTGCGGGCATGATCCTCGATAATTTCAAACAGATCGTCTTCCTGCATGCTGAGCACGGCACCCCTCTGCTGGCGGGCCAGGACGGCAGCTTCGTATACGGGAACCGTGCCCACGGGAACCGGGGTTTCTTCCAGCACCATGGAGCGCACCGCCTTCAAGTCTCCGCCAGTGCTCAAGTCCATAACGGCATCGGCACCGGCACTCAGGGCGGCCTGCAGTTTCGCCCTTTCTGCCTCGAGATGGGGAAAGGCCTCGGACGTGCCGATGTTGGCGTTGACCTTAACCTTTAATCCTCTGCCTATCCCCCGCACAGACAGGTTGGAACGGTTTGCGTTGGCCGGGACCACCGCCGTTCCGTCAGCCAGACACTCCATCACATCTTCCACCGCAATCTCTTCATCCCGGGCCACTGCTTCCATTTGAGGGGTTGCTTCCCCCCTTTTGGCCCGGGAAACCTGGGTAGGGTAAAAGGTTTTCAAAAAAATCACTTCCGTTTCCTTTTTTTCTATGCGGAAATTAACCCTGCTCAGGAACATACTGCATTGTTCCCTTCCCGCCAATTACTCGACCCTGCTTTGCTGGAAGGTTGCAGCGGTGCCCGGGATTTGGGCACCTTGCCGAAAGCCCCCCGGGAAAAGCGCGCTTCCCGTCGATGCAACCGCTTTCAAATATATGTTCGCTCCTGGCATTGCGCAATTTGCATGCGCCTCAAGGTGCCGGAAGCAAACGCTCTGCCGTTTTGCCCTATTATGCGAGCCCATTTAAACTGGTGTTGATATTGTGTTGAATAGATTGGGTTGTTGCCTCGCAACAAAATAATGAAGCGGGCAGTGAACAAGTTCATTGGTATCCACAATACTTTTAAAAATAGCCTTTGCAAAAAAAATTGTTTCTGTAGTGCCCGTTAGCCTAAGCCCGGTATGGCTTTTAAAAGTGAGGCGTCAGTCCTGCCGTTTTGCACCTCACCCGGCGTTACGGGGCGCCCGCCTGCCCGGGTACCCTGCAGGGCGGCTTTTCCCCGAGCATGGTCAATGCCCTTTCTCAAAAACTTCACCACGCACTGCTTCTATGCCCCCGGCTTGTTTCCCGGCCCGTGAAGCCACAGCCGAAGCATCATTACCCCGATGAGCGAACCGGCCAGGCTGCTTAGGGCAAAGGGGACGATATAGGCATATGCCAGGCCTTCAAAACCCAGCAGCCAGCGGGCCAGGGGAAAGGCAACCAGGGCTCCGATGAGGCCGGTACCCATGAGCTCGCCCGCCGCAGCAAAATAAACCCGCTTCAAATAGCGGAAGGCGAGGCCGGCCAACAGGGCCCCAAAAATGCTCCCCGGAAATGCCAGCGGGGTGCCTGTTCCCATCAGGTTGCGCAAAAATGAAGTAAGCACCGCCGCCAACACGGCCGGACCGGGCCCCAAAAGAACCCCGGCAAACACATTGATCGCGTGCTGCACCGGGTAAACCCTGGCCACTCCTACCGGGATAGAAAAAGGGGCCGCCACGGTGCCCAGCGCCACCAAAACCCCGATGACCGCCATCAGGCGAAGGGGGTAAGTTCTGGTCAGTGAATCGTCCACAGTATATAGCTCCTTTACATAAAATTTATCCGGTTATCCCCCACGTCTTCCTGGTGAAAACAATTCCTCAATAAAAAAGCCCCCGCCTAGGGGACCATCAAAGTTTAACGAAAGATATCACCCTCCCTACGCTGGCATTAACCAGGGCGGATCCCATGTCCGCCAAACAGGTTCCAAGGGTTGAAGGACTTCATTGCGACCTCCTCTCAGCCTCCGCTCGGAAGCACCCCCGGTGAGATTATGCGGTTTTTTATATTATACACCAAGAAAATGTTGTTTACAAGCCTGGGCTGCATAGACAGAGCTGACGCATGTAAAATGCTTACAACCCTTATATTTCAAAACTTTGTTAGTAGCTCAGCGCGAACAATTGTTTCGCTGCAATCCCTGTAAGTCTTGATATGCCTGTATTTTAAAAGTCATGCGTCAGCACTGGGCATAGGAAGAGCCCCGCTTTGTCACAAAGGTGCGGGCGATGCCCTGTCGATGGCGTGTGGGTTGACATTGAACATCGGTTTGTGCTTCTTGCGCTACCCCTCCCTGCGCCGGGAGCAGCCCCAGCTAAGGAAGAACTAAAAAAACGTTGCTGGTGCATCCGTTGTGCTTCTATTTTGTTCCCAGCACCGGCAAGCTCCTCCAAGGCGCCCGGAAAAGCGGTTTCAGCTTTCGAGCCCATGAAACAAGTCCGTGGAAATATAGCGCTCTGCCAGGTCCGGAAAAACGACGACAATCAATTTGCTCTCGTTTTCCGGCCGGGCCGCCACCTGCAGCGCAGCAAAACAGGCAGCGCCGGAAGATATGCCCACCAGCAGCCCTTCCTCTTTCATGACCCGCCGGGAAGTCTTCAGGGCATCCTCCTCCGGAACCCGGATGATCTCGTCGATGATCCCCGTGTTGAGCACCTCGGGAACAAACCCTGCCCCAATCCCCTGGATGCGGTGCGGACCTGGAGATTCACCCGAAAGAACGGCGGATTCGGCGGGTTCTACAGCAATCGCTTGAAAATTTGGCTTCCGTTTTTTTATCACCTCTGCTACACCGGTGAGGGTTCCCCCGGTGCCCACTCCAGAAGCTAAGAAGTCTATTTTCCCATCGGTATCGTTCCAGATCTCTTCTGCCGTAGTCATGCGATGCACCTCCGGGTTGGCCGGGTTGGAAAATTGCTGGGGGATGAAATATTTTTTATCGGAGGCGGCCATCTCTTCCGCCTTCCTGATTGCCCCTTTCATCCCTTCTTCAGCTGGAGTCAAAACCAGTTCCGCCCCCAATGCTTTGAGCAAACTTCTCCTTTCCAGGCTCATTGTTTCCGGCATGGTTAACACACACCGGTAACCCCTTGAAGCACAAACTAAGGCCAGGGCAATACCGGTATTGCCGCTGGTTGGTTCCAGCAGCACCGTCCTCTCACCTATTTTCCCGGCTCGTTCCGCAGCCTCGATCATGTTTAAGCCGATGCGGTCCTTCACACTCCCGCCGGGGTTAAAAGACTCCAGCTTGGCGGCCACGTTGGCGAAACACCCTTCCACCACCCTGTTCAAATAAACCAGGGGGGTGCCTCCGATCAACTCTCCTGCATCTCTGGAGATTCTCATCTCTATAAACCCTCCCTTTTCCAAACATCAGGCATCCGGATCAAAGGCCGGCCTGCTTAATAACTCGTTGTTTCCGGTGCCATGCTCGATTCCCCCTGCCCCGGCTTTCCCGAAAATTTCCAAAAGCTGCGGGCATTTCAGCGGGCGGGATCCTGTGCCAATAATACTACTTATATTATAGGTATAATATATTTTATTATATTAATAATCATTTTAATAAAGTGCTCCTCCCGTGTCAACCTGATCTTTCAAAAACTTTTTATGGCTGTCCGATTAACTCAGGATGACAATGAAAGAAGTCCCGCAAAAAAAGAGTTTTAAAAGGTCACACTTACAAAAAGGCCTTGATCTGCTAAAAAGCTGTATTTGGGAGGCCACCCAACAAGAATTCCCTGAGTTAAGTTGAT
>PWTK01000089.1 GCA_003563895.1 Syntrophomonadaceae bacterium | reverse complement strand
GTTTTTGCATTTGTGTATATGTCAATTATAACAAATTTTTCGCATGTCCGGTTGCAAATCCTGCAAAATTTGATAAAATATTTTAAATATTTTGGTTATAAATTTACCAAAAGGGGGAAACAGCCGTGGCGATCATGGAGATTTCTGTCGTTCCGGTGGGGACCGGGCAGCCCGGGATCAGCGGGTACGTGAGGGACTGTGTGAAGGAGCTGGAAGAGGCCGGGGAGGGCATCAGCTACGAAATCACGGCGATGGGCACCATCGTCCAGGGGGATGTGGAGAGGCTTTTGGAGCTGGCCCAAAGGATGCACGCCGTCCCATTCCGCAGCGGCGCGCAGCGGGTGTTGACCAGCATTAAGCTCGACGAACGGCTGGATGTTGAAGCCTCCATCGAGCAGAAGGTGCGCTCCGTGCGGGAAAAAATGTAGTTTGCCGGCAACCGCCGCGGGGGCACAGGCGCGGTGCGCCGGTGAAGGTGCGGCACCGTTTGTGGCGGCGGTGCCGGGGACTGGCGGCGCGGTACCGGGGGCACTTCCTTTGCTGATCTTGCCTTCCCGGGGCCGCGCTGTCGGGATCCGTGCCGCTTTTTTCCCCTTGACGCTGTCTTTCCGCCGCCTTCTTAACCCGCCCGGGCTGAATTTTAATTTTGCCGGAAGGCAGGAGTTTAAAAATTTTAGGAGAATAAAATATATTATTTAAGCGCTTCGACAGGCCGATAATGAAGCATTTTTTCTCGGCAGTGCATGCGGAAAAAATCCTCGGCAGGTTTCTGCAGCCGTTTGGGAGGTGATACCGCCGCTTGACGCTGTAAGGGTTCAGGCAGACCGTTTGTTGTGAGTCGAAAAAAATCGAGGAGGTCAAACAGAAATGAAAAAAAGCCTGTTATTTCCCCTGAGCATCCTGCTGATTCTGGCCCTGGCTTTTTCCCTGGTAGGCTGTGCTCCGCCGCCGGAAGAAGAGCCGGTAGACGAGGAGCCCGAAGAAGAAGTTGCCGATGGACCGCAGTTTATCGTGGTCAGCGCCGGCAGCCCCGGTGGGGTTTACTTCCCCCTGGGAGCGGGTATAGCCAAGGTCATTACCGACAAGGTCGATAATGTTATCGCCCAGTCGGAAACCACCGCCGCGTCGGTGGAGAACTGCCGCCTGGTCGGGGGCGGGGAGTCGGAAATGGGTATGGCCATGGCGAACGTGGCTTACGACGCCTGGGCCGGCGAAGGCGACTTCGAAGGAGATACCCAGCCCATCCAGGCCCTCTTCTCCATGTATCCCGCGCAGCAGCACTTGCTGGTCCTGGAGGACTCCGATATTTATTCCTTGGAAGACCTGGCCGGCAAGTCGGTCAGCGTGGATGCCCCCGGCAGCGGCTGCGAGGTAACCTCTTACATCATCCTGGAAACGGCCGGCATCATAGACGAAGTGGATACCCGGAACTACTCCCAGCCTGAAGCGGCCGAAGCCCTGAAGGATGGTTTGGTTGACGGCGTGTTCTATAACTTTGCCTCTCCTGCCGCCGTGGTCGAAGAGATCAAGGCGACCCACGAAGTGCGCTTTATCCCGCTGGAAGAGGACCTGATGGATGCCATAATTGAAGATTACCCCTACTTTACTAAGGGCTTCATCCCTGAGGGCCACTACGGCCTGGATGAAGACATCAGCGCCCTGACGGTCGGCAACCTGATGGTCGTGCACGAAGACATGAGCGAAGATATGGCCTACGACCTGCTGGCCGCCATCTTCGACGAAGCGTCCGTGGAGGAACTGATCGGGATCCACTGGATCGCGGAAAACTTCCAGCACGATCTGGCGAAGGAATCCCCCATCCCCCTCCATCCGGGAGCGGAAAGCTATTTCGAGTAAGTCCTCTGAACATCGAGTGACGGAAGAACAGGATGAAAAAGGTTGTCCATCCCGATTTTGACTGGGAAACGTACAGCTGTCCTTTTTCTTGCCTTACTGGCGGGAGCGGGTGTTTTCCTGGCTTTGGGGCCGGGGAAACACCCGCATCCTCATTTTTATTTATGTGTTTCGGATTTTGAGACGGGAAAAACGCTGTACCGCACCCCGGTGGAGCCGGGAGAAGAGGTATTGCTGGGCTACATTCATTCCGCTGACAAAACCCCCGTGACCCTGGTTTTCCGCGTGGAAGAGAGCGGGAAGCTGCGGCTTATGGAAGAGAGGTATTCCTGGTACGGTGCCGGCCTGGAAGCCGGGTCGGGTTACCGCTTCGACTTTGAAGGGGATGAGGTGGTGGTCAGCGGATACGACAGCGTCCACGAAGCCCTGCCCCTTCGGGTGGCCCGGACGGTCCCCCAGGTTTTGGAAGCGGGGGGCGAAGAGGTACGCCTTTCAGACCTCGCTCCCGGCGGTACCCGGCTGGTGCTGGAAGTGGTTCACTGAACTGTACTTGCCGCGATTGAGAAATGTTTAACTTGCCGGACGGATAAAACCCTTGTGGTGTAGAGTTGGAGCAGGGGCAGGAGGGAGTGGAAAAGCTCGATGCCTTTGATGCGCTTAATTGAACGGAGCAAGGAGAAAAAGGTTGAAGAAGCCCTAAAGGGGAAACAAAGGGAGTTCAGTGGGAAAGCTTATTATATCATCTCGGCGATCGCCGCGGCCATTGCCCTTTATCACCTTTACACCGCCTATTTCGGCCCTCCTTTTGCCGTGCTGTTCCGCAATCTCCACTGGATGATGATTGCGACGATGATTTTCTGTTACTACCCCCCCACAGCGCGCTCCTCTCGCAGCAGGATCCATCCCGTGGACTATCTCCTGATCGGCTGGAGCATCGTGCTGGGGCTCTACGTCTGGTTAAACTGGGACGCCATCGCCGCGCGCGCCGGTGCCCCCGTATTCCTGGACATCCTTTTTGGGATAATAATCGTCATCATAATTATCGAAGCCTGCCGCCGGACAGTGGGGTGGGCCATTATCATCGTCGCGCTGGCTTTCCTGGTTTATGCCTATTTCGGGCAGCAGATGCCCGGGATCCTGGCCCACCGGGGCTATTCCATCGCCCGCATCTTCCCCTTTCTCTATCTTACGGATGCGGGTATTTTCGGCATCCCCCTCGGGGTGTCGGCCCGGTTTATCCTGCTGTTTATCATCTTCGGGTCCTTCCTGGAAAAGTCCGGGGCGGGCATATTTTTCCGCGACCTTTCCCTGGCGCTCACCGGCCGCTACGTCGGCGGCCCGGCCAAGGCTTCGGTGCTTTTCAGCGCCTTTATCGGCTCCATCACGGGGAGTTCCACCGCCAACGTGGTGACCACGGGAACCTTTACCATCCCCCTCATGAAAAAACTCGGCTACAAGCCGGCCTTCGCGGCCGGGGTGGAGGCCGATGCCTCCACGGGGGGGCAGATCATGCCGCCCGTGATGGGCGCCGCCGCCTTCGTGATGGCCGAGTGGCTGGGGAGGCCTTATGTGGATGTGATGGTGGCGGCCCTGTTTCCCGCCTTCCTCTACTTCGCCACCACTTTTTTCATGATCCACTTCAGGGCCCTTAAAGAAGGCCTGGTGGGCCTGCCCAGGGAAGAGCTGCCGCGGCTCATGGACGTGTTAAAAACCGGCGCTTATTATTTTGTGCCGCTGATCGTGCTGGTCTTGATGCTCTTTAGGGGCTTTTCGCCTTCCCGTGCCGTCTTTTTCTCCATCCTGATCACCATCGGTTTGAGCTGGCTTAGACGGGAAAGCCGCATGTTTCCCAAGGACATCTTCGAGTCCCTGGTGACGGGCGTGCAGAAGGCGCTGGAGGTCGTGGCCGCCTGCGCGGTGGCGGGGATCATTATCGGCATGGTCACCATGACCGGCCTGGGTTTGAAGTTTTCCACCCTTATCGAGACCCTTTCCGGGGGCCAGCTGGTGCGGGCCCTGCCGCTCACCCTGGTTGCCTCCCTGATCCTGGGGATGGGCGTTCCCACCACGGCCAAGTATATTATCCTGGCCACGCTGGTGGCCCCCGCGCTGACTGCGCTGGGAGCGCCTGTTATGGCGGCCCATCTCTTTATCCTCTACTTCGGCACCGACGCCGACATCACCCCTCCGGTTGGGCTGGCCGCCTATGCCGCGGCCGGCATTGCCGGGGCGCACCCCCTGTACGCCGGCTGGGAGGCACTGAAGATGGGCATCACGGCCTACATCGTACCCCTGTTATTTATCACCGGCACCGCCCTTCTTCTGGATGCGCCCCTCTTTGAGCTGGCGTATGCGCTGCCTACGGCCTTCTTTTCCTGCATCGGGCTGGGAGCGGCGATGCAGGGATACTTTGTGCGCGTCATGCCCTGGTGGCACCGCCCCATTCTGTTTATCGGTTCTGTCATGCTGATGGAGACGAGCTGGACGTGGGACATTATCGGCATGGCCATGGTCGGAGGCGTCTTCCTGCTGGAGATTTTGGTCAAAAAAGTGAAAGAAGAGGCCGGGGAGGTATCGGCGTAGCGTTTCCACAGCGATAATTCCCGGCTTGTAACCGTAAAGACGTTTCGCCTGGAGTTCTGCGCGAAAAGAAGCTCCCCGCAGGGGGTACCTGCGGGGAGCTTTTTTGGTATGCCCGGCATGGGCGGCCGCTTCATTTTTCAGGGCGCAGAGAACGGGTTTCTCAGGGAAGCTCGCCGTCGCTGGCCACCTTGACCCAGATACACTCCTGGGCATGCTCGGCCAATTCGTCCCTGACCCGTTTCTGTATGCCGCCGATGTCCTGGACGGTTTTGTTGAATATTTGGTTGCACCCTTCGTCCAGGTCCAGCTCGAGCCCCTCATTGGCCAACTGCTCGATTTCGTCCAGCCGCTTGAGAATTTCCCGGTATTTCTCTTTGGTGTTTCTGGCATCCATCATCATTTCGGCCTCTTCTTCGTCCAGCAGGGCAAATTTTTCCTTTGGGGCCCCGCATTTGGGGCAGATGTCAGGGGGTTCTTCGCCGTCGTGCAGGTATCCGCATACTTCGCATCGCCAAATTTTCATTCTAACACACCTTTCAGAATTTTTTCGGCCGATTTTTGAATAATTATATCAATGATGGTACCCGTTTGCAATCAGGGTTTCTTTTGCTTGTTCCTCCGCGGCATTTTGTGAGGGGAGGGCTAAAGACAAAGTGCTCTGCCTGTGATATAATTTAAATGAAAGGGATTTCACTGCAGGGAGAAGATTTACTCGATTTAAAGCGGAAGAGCATGTGGCCTTTGTCCTGCCCGCGGGGCAAAAAATTTGAGGAACAGGGTGGTCTTATGAAATACCTGATCACAAAGAAGGCCAAAAAGCTCACCAAGGATTACAATAACAGCACGTTTGAAATTACCATCCCCAAAAATCAGATGATAGAGGTCGCTTACAAAACAAGTGCCGGTGAAGGCAGAAAGGAGCAGATCATCGGGGCCTTTGTTTACTTAAAAATGGGGGATGAGGTGTACCCCTCTATTGTCGAATTCAGCAGTGAAGAAGTGGAGCTCATCGGCGACACGGTCAAAAAAGAGGAACTGTTTCAAGAGGCTTCCCTGAAAGGCAGGATGTTTTTCTATAACGATGAGATCTGCACCTGCTGGGAGTTCATACGGCTCATCAATTACCTCCCTTTCGATTCCTTCACCACGGTCAAGGACACGGAGAATGTTTTAAAAGTATCCTTCGGTTACAAAAATACGCTGAAAGGCAAGCAGGTTTTGACGGTGGTCTTTTAAAACGCTTGCGTCCATATTGAGGTTTACCCCGGGCTGCTGCAAAGGCCCGGGTTTTTCTTTTTGGGGGGTGTGGATCTCGCCCGGAAGGGGGCGGCATTGCCCCGGTCGGGCCGTGGCGGACGGGATGGGGGAGGAGCTTGCAAAATAAAAAGCGCAACCGGGTTGCGCTTTTGTGGAACGTTTGGTCAATAAAGGTCAAAAAGAGTGCGGTATTGGCACCCTGCCACCGAGGCGGCCTTTTTGTGGTGCCTGTTGAACAGCAAAAAAATACTGTGCCGGCCTTCTTCCGGCTTCCGCCGGATGGAGTTCGGCCGCGGCTTTCTTGTTGCCCCCGCTAGATAGCTTTCTGGACCTTCCCCTTTTTCAGGCACCTGGTACAGACGTTGACGCGCTTTGGTGCGCCATCGATCAGGGCCCTTATTTTTTGGATGTTGGGCCTCCAGCGGCGCTTGGTCCTCCGATGGGAATGGCTGTACATGAAGCCGGTTGAACTTTCTCTACCGCAGATGCTGCATTTTCGGGCCACCGCTCACACACCTCCTCTTTAAAACAGGCAAATAGAATTTTAGCACATTTTGTTTTTAAAAACAACAAAAAAGCGCGCCCGACAGAACTGACGCATAAAAAATGCTTACAAACCTTATTTCACAACGTTGTTCGTAAAATAACGCGAAAGGTTGTTTCGTTGCAATCCTTGCAAGCTTTGATATGTCTGTGTTTTATAAGTCATTCGTCAGCGCTGTGCGCCCGACCAGGAGTTTTTCGGCCACCTTCGCCCCTCATTTAGAATTGCAGGGCCACTTCCCCCGGCTTTTCTGCTCCCATCGAGGTTCGTCATCTATAAAAAGCTCTCGGCGCCTCCCGCAGCGGCCTCCATGAAGATTACCTGCTGAGGGAGGGGGTGGATATGGCAATAAATACCAGCATTCTATTGCTTTTTGCTAGGTGAAGTGCTACAATAAAAAAAACTGCCGTTTCAAACTGGGGAAAAGGTGGTGAAAGATGAGGGTCATCGCCGGGAGAGCGAAAGGGAAACCTTTAAAAGCTCCCCGCGGCATAAGGGTGCGGCCCACCTCAGACAAGGTCAAAGAGGCGTATTTCAGCATAGTTGGCGAAAAAATCGTGAATTCATCTTTCCTCGACCTCTTTGCCGGCACGGGTGGGATGGGCATTGAGGCATTGAGCAGGGGAGCGCAGAGGGCCGTTTTCGTGGAAAACAACCGGCAGGCCCTGCAGGCGCTGCGGGAAAACCTCCAGCGCACCGGGCTTTCGGGAGAAGCGGAAGTGATCGGGCGGGAGGTGTTTCGCGCTCTCCATTTCCTTGCCGGAAGAAGAGATTTCTTCGATTTGATTTACATAGATCCGTTTTATGATTATGATAAGGTGCCTGAACTATTCGCGGTCCTGCGTAAAAAGGAGCTCGTTTCCGGCGGCGGCTTGGTCTGCCTGGAGCGGGCGGCGCGCCAAAAGGAAGATTGGCAGGAACTTTCGCAGTTCCAACCCTGGAAGACAAAACATTACGGCAATACCGTCCTCGAGTTTTTTTCAAAAAGCACCTGATTTGCCTCTTCCCGCGGGAGGCAAACGGAGAGAGGGGAGGCTGTCTCATTGGTTAAAGCCGTTTATCCGGGAAGCTTTGATCCGGTTACCAACGGGCACCTGGATATTATTGAGCGCGCGAGCAAGGTGTTCGATAACCTGATAGTAGCGGTCCTGGAAAACCCCCGCAAAACCCCGATGTTTACCATTGAGGAACGAGTGATGATGCTGAATGAAATAATCGAGCCTTACCCCAACGTGGAAGTAGATTATTACCAGGGGCTGCTGGTCGAATACGCGCAAAAACGGGAAGCCAGCATCATCATCAAGGGTTTGCGGGCCATGTCCGATTTCGAATTTGAGTTTCAGATGGCCCTGGTGAACCGGAAGCTGAGCTGCGACGTGGAGACCATGTTCATGATGACAAACAACATGTATTCCTACATCAGCTCCAGCATCGTCAAGGAGGTGGCCAGCTACGGCGGAGATATCCGCGAGCTGGTTCCGGCACAGGTTTACCCCATGATCATGAAAAAACTGTCTGCCTTGAAATTTTGAGTGAGGCGGCGTTCGGGCAGCAGCCGAGGAAGGGCAGCGCCTGCCAGGAGAGGACAGGAGACCTGAACGGCGTTTGACCCTTGGTCCTTGGCGGGCAAACAGGAAACCCCTTGCTGTGTGCCGGCAATATGCCGGCAGTGGATGAATGATACATTCGCTGTGATGGTCACGGCGGCCATTGGAACCGCAATGGCATGTTTTATTTCCAGTGCATGAGACATTTCGAGCCGGCTCTGGCGGCCGGCTTTTCTGATCCGTCGGGCGCCGGGCAAGGGAGGCTGCCGCAGGCGGCGCAGGGACGGGCAGATACGGGCATAATGGGGCAGCTGGCCGAGCAGGGGGCGGCCCCGGGCCGCCAATCGGGCGTGTTAGGGCGCCAGCGCTTCTCCGGCTTTTTGTTTTACGGCACCGCCTTCGGACAGGGAAAGGGGCGGGGCGCCGATTTTCTCCAGCATCTGGCAGACGGCGCAGGTTTCAGTCGCCGTGGGCTGGCCGCAGCGGGAGCAGGACTGCAGCTGAACGTCCTCCCTTTTCTGCAGAAAGCCCGGCCGGCCTTTCTGCAGAAAGTTATAGAAGAGCTGCTGCTTGGCTCCCGGCGAGTGCTGCTCCAGGTAATTGAGGGTGTTTTTGTAGACGGTGGAGCGGGCGCCCCTTGCCAGGGGGCATTCTTCGTAAATGTAGCCGATCCCGCTCATCACCGCGCAGGCAGCGGTTTCTTTCTCCGTGACCCGGAAAAGGGGTTTCACCTTGCGCACCATCCGGGGGTGGTTGGAGGGCATCACCGGGGCTTGGCGGGAGAGGTAGTCCTCTTTCCACCCGATCAGGTTGCCGAGCAAGGTGGCTGCTTCATCATCCAGGTTGTGGCCGGTCGCTGCCACGCCGTAGCCCATTTCCCAGGAGAAGCGGTTGAAGAGGTAGCGCTTGATCATGCCGCAGGCGGCGCAGGCCTTGCGCCGCACTTTGCGGGATATCTCCCTAATGCCGGCACCGCCGGTAAAGGCGGGCAGGGAAATTGTGTAGAGGTTGGCGCTGCGCGAGGACGCGAAGCGGATACACGTTTCCTCGGAACGGTCGGAATAATCCCCGATGCCCAGGTTGACGTAAAGCCCGTCGGCACGGTAGCCCAGCTCCCGCAGCACGTCCCAGAGCACCAGGCTGTCTTTTCCCCCCGAAACGGCAATGAGCACCCTTTCGCCGGGGGAGATCATTTTTTCTTTCTTGATGGCCTTTTCAACCTGCTTGAAAAAGTATTCCTTGAAATGTTTTTGGCAGAAACTCGCGTTGTGGCGGGGCAGCTTTATCTGCGCCCGTTCCCGGCATTTCTTGCAGAGCGCTCCCATGGCCCCTTACCCCCCCGATATGACTCCCCTGATGCGTATCTCGTCTCCCACCTCGGCCCAGTCGTCGGCGGTCAGCAGTTCGCCCCCGCGTATCACGATGACGCTTTCGGGGTTTATGTGGAGCTCTTCCAGCATTTTGTGGACCTTCATGCGGCGGTCAAACTCGAGTTCTTTTTGTTCAGGCATTTCCAGCTTCACTTTCACCGCGTGAGCACCCCCCGACGGCTTATGTCCAAAACGGTTTGGCGTCGGCCACTTTGTCCTACCCTGGGCGAGCCGAGGACTGCCCTCTCATAAAGGGAAGGGCCACGGCCGGCCCGATTCGCCGGCGTCTTCTTCTCTCAATGGTTCCGCTGCTTGTATGCTACCAGAAAAACGGGCCAATTTCAACATGGCCGGCTGGGGGCATTTACATCGATGCCGCGATGGGATAAGATGGTGGTATCGGCGGAAACGAAGGAGCAAATGCAGAAAATGAAGAAAAAACAGAAGGTCGGAGTCGCCCTGGGCAGCGGATCGGCCCGGGGGTATGCCAATATCGGCGTGTTAAAGGTGCTGGAAGAAGCCGGCATCCCGGTGGACTGCATCTCGGGATGCAGCATGGGGGCTTTGGTCGGGGCATTTTATGCCAGCGGCATGAGGTTGGACGTCCTGGAACGCTTGATGCAGTTCGTGGAACGCCGGAACTGGGTGGATTTCACCCTGTCCCGCATGGGCTTGATCAGCGGCAACAAAATTGAACAGGTCATCTACATGCTGACCAGGAAAGCCACCTTTGCCGATTTGAAGATCCCGCTTTCGGTAGTCGCCGTAGACTTAAGAACAGGGGAGAAGGTGGTCTTTCAAGAGGGGATCGTGGCCCGCGCGGTTCGCGCCTCCATTTCCATACCGGGCTATTTTGTTCCCGTGGAGATGGACGGCCGCCTTTTGGTGGACGGGGCGCTGCTGGATCGGGTTCCCGTGGATGTTGTGCGGGACATGGGGGCGGATTTCATTATTGCGGTCGATCCCAACTACTACAGCTGGCACGAGACCATCAATTCCGTGCTGGACGTCATCACCTGTTCTTTTGACATCGCCCTCAGGGAGATCACCCGCCAGCGTTTGCAGCAGGCCGATGTGCTCATCGCCCCGGACATGTCTTCTGTTGCGCCTTCCCAGTTTGAAAAGGCAAGGGAAGCCATCGAAATTGGGGAACGGGCGGCCCGCAAGGCCCTCCCGCAGATAGAGTCCAGACTGGAAAGCAGGGGTTTGCTTGCGTAAGCTGTTCATTACTGTGGTGATTGCCATCCTGGTTTATTCCCTGGGGCTCTACATCCCTACGGGCCACTACGTGGCCGGCCCCGGGGAGCTGGAAGATCTGGGCGAACTCATCCGGGTGGAAGGCGAGGAGCGGGTGGGAAGCAGCAATTTTTACATGGTCACCATTACCCAGCACTCGGCCAACGCATGGGAGCTGCTCTACGGGCTGGCACATCCCCATTATGACCTGCAGCCCGCTGTTCGCGTCATACCTCCGGGGATGTCGCGGGAAGAATACAACCGGCTGATGCGCAGCTGGATGGAGGACAGCCAGCACTTGGCCCAGGTGATTGCCCTGCGCCATGCCGGCCACGAGGTGGATATCGTCAGCGAAGGCGTGGAGGTGGTGGACCTGCTTCCCGGGAGCCCGGCAGAAGGGATGCTGCAGCCGGGAGACGTGATTGAAAAAATTGACGGGCAGCCTGTGACCCTGGCGGAAGAAGTGGTAAAGAGCGTTCAACAGAAACAGGTCGAGGAAATGGTTGAGCTGAGCATTCGGCGCAATGATGTGCTTCACCGCTACGAGATAGAAACCGTGGAACACCGGGAAGAACCCGGAAAGGCCGCCCTGCTGGTGTATGTTCGCTCCAAAGAGTGGTACCCTCTTCTGCCTGTGGAGGTGGAGATAGAGACCGGCCCGGTGCTGGGCCCTTCCGCCGGGCTGATGTTTGTCCTGGAGATCCTGGACAGGGTGGTTCCGGAGGACCTGGCGGCAGGTCGCAAGGTGGCCGGAACGGGCACCATCACCATGGACGAGCAGATTGGCGGCATAGGGGGCGTCAGGCAGAAGGTCATTACCGCCGAGAAGGCGGGCGCGGAATACTTCCTCGTCCCCCGGGAAAACCACAGCGAAGCCCAGGATGCCGCCCACACCATCGAGGTGGTGCCTGTCGGCACCCTGGAGGAGGTGCTGGCCTTTCTGGAGGGGCTGGAAGCGGAGGCTCATTCCCGGGTAGAACCGGCTTTGCGCGCAGCCTTTTCCGTTTGTTCCCCGCTTTTTGTGGCAAATAGGCCTTGAAAAATGGGCGAAAAAGGTGTAAAATATACATTGCGAACAGATCAAATCAAGGGAGACCAATGGAGGTGGATGAGTATCGTAAAAGCTGACGAAGAGTTGTTATGCTCCCATGATTTTGTCTAATGTTCGAAGGGTGTAGTTTTAAAAGAAGCACAGCCATTCATCATTATTAAATGAATTAATACTACAAGATGGAGGATTGTTATTAATTATGATGGGAACTGACGAAGACAGTCCCGCAGACCCTGGTAAGTGTATTATTACCAGGAGAAAGCCTGAAGAAATCAAGGAAGAGCTTCAGGCCGTTTACGAAGAAGCGTATTCCAGGTACCCGCAGTATGCGGAAAGAGGCGACCGTTGCGTAGAGAGCTACTTCAACAGGTTGGAGAGAATGAGGCCGGAAGGCTTCCTGGTCGCCACGGTAGATGACGAGGTAATGGGTTTTGCCGTAGAGGACTTGAACTGGAAAATGTTCGACAGCGAACCGGTGGGAGAAGTAATGGAGCTTGTTGTTTCCCCAAGAGCGAGGGGACACGGTCTCGGCAAAAAACTGCTGAGACTGTTGATCAATATATTAAATAAGCATGGCCGAAAAAAGATCGGTCTAGAGGTCGGAGGAAACAACAAAGAAGCCATAAAGCTCTATCAAAACCACGGCTTTGAATATTTTGATGACGATGGGACCTGGATATGCATGGTCCTGGACAGCGAGAAAGTAGACACTTTTTACCAGGTTGAAACCCCGGTATATGAATTCTCCCACTCAAAAAAGCAGCATGAGAGATAACCAATCCGGCAGCTCTGCAGCGAATAATCAAGTATTTGTCCCCTTTTCAATGGGGAGGCCCCTTTCTACCAAAGGAAGGGGCCTTTTTATGATGTGCCGGCCGTATTTGCCTGTTCGGCGCAGGTTCTTCTGCGGAAGAATTGCGGAAGAACTGCGGGGAGGATTGGAGTGAGCATGGCGCGGGGGACTGCGGGGAGGGCTGAGAGAGGGTTGCGGGCAGAATGGCAGGGTAAAATGCAGTGCCGGGAGAATTGGAGGGATGAGGGGGGTGAGGAATAATGAGGCTTCCCCTGCCGCCCCGGCTGCAGTTCTCATCTTTCCACTTTTATCACCGGCTGCTGGAAATCTTCCCCGCCCCGGCCGGTGTTTCCTCCCGGAAAGCCGAGCACGTAAAGGTCAGTGGCGAGAATTTCGCTTTCCATCATCCTGACCCCTCCGGGGGGTGAGAGCGAGTCTTTCAAATACGGGGCAGGCCTGGTTACAATGGGCAGCGATCCCTGTTTCTTAAACTTTTTCAGCAGTTTTTCGCCCCTGTCGGTGAAGCCGAGCACCCGCAGGTAATGAGGGCCGGCCCGGTTATAGTATTCCAGGTCTTTCTTCTTCAGGGACAGGAGCAGGTAGAACATGATCCGCTGCAGCCGGGTTCGGGTATAGCGTTTCGTTTTAAGGCTTCTGAGCAGCGCCTCCAGGTTTTCCTTGATGCCGCTCCTTTTGATGCGGTATTCCATACCTTCAATTACTTCCGGTGTTTCGGCGATTTCTTCGGTCGAAAAACGCCGGATCAGGGAGAGGATCATCTTTTCATACGAAGCGCTGGTCACGGGTCCTCTGCCGGCTTCAAACTCCTCTGCCATGATTTCGAGGGAGTACGGCGGGACGACCTTCTGCACGGCCGGGAGGCTTTTTTCCAGGATGGCCTTTCTGACGGCGGTGGCGCTGGCAATATTGCCTTTCCACTTTTCATCGTGGAATTGAGCGCCTTCGCGCCTGATGGTTAACGGCGTAATGGGGTAGGGGATCCGCTTCAAAGCTTTCAAGTATTCGAGCGCCAGGATGTTGTTGGGGGTAAAAATGTTTTCCGCGTAAGACGGGGAGAACGGCAGCGCGCTGCCGGAACGGGCCACCGTCTGCAGCGCCAGGTGAAGGGCCGCCGGGTAAGAAAGCCCTTTTTTGAGGGCCTTGTAGAGCTCTTCACGCAGCTGCGGCGGAGGCGAATCGAGATATTCTGCCGCTTCCTGGAGCGGGACGATGTCTCCGGCTTCGCTGCCAAAGCAGAGGGTATCGAGCACGCCTGTAGCGGCCAGGGTCCGTACGGCCCCGCTGGCAAACCCTTCGGCGCTCTGCAGGGAGAACACCACGGGGAGCTCCAGCACCATGTCTACACCGGCGTAGAGCGCCGCCCGAGCCCGCGCCCATTTGCTGATAATGGCCGGCTCGCCCCTTTGGGTCCAGTTGCCGCTCATGACACAAACGATGGAAGCCCCCGGCACCAGCTCCCTCGTTTTCTCCAGGTGGTAGAGATGGCCGTTATGTAAGGGGTTGTATTCCACTACGATGCCCACAACTTCTTCCAATAGTCTTTCCTCCTCGGACGCTCAGGGAGCTCTTCCAGTCCCGATTGCGCTTTAAATGCCCGCAAATCCGGCCTGCCGATGCGCACCGATGGGACCGGTGGGGCGCGGCGCCTGGCAGGGTACATGCGGGGGACATAGAGGGGACAGGCAGGGGGTATGGGCAAAATTTGCGATCGTTCGTGTGCCCCGCTGCTCCGCTGCGGTCATCCGCGCGCTTCGTTTGTGCGCTGCGATGGCCCGTGTGTTTCGTTTATGCGCAGGGCTTGCGGCCGATATATCATCGTTATTTTGTAAGAGATCATAAAAGATCTTTCGCTGCGCTTCATATTATTTCCTTCCCATCCTGCAGAAAAAGCTGAAGGGGATGCCGACGGTATCTGCCTGCAGCCGTACTAAAGCCGTCCTATGGCCCCCTGGCGCTATGCGCGCTTTTTGACACAGAGTGCTTTGTATGGTAAACTATCCATGCGGGAAGGAAAAAAGAATACGGCTCAGGACTGATCACGGAACATGCTGATAGGGCATGAGTAAACCGGGCAGCTGCGGGGATGTTCGGCATCCTCGAGGAAAGTCCGAGCACCACAGGGCAGGGTGCTGGGTAACGCCCAGTGGGGGCGACCCTAAGGAAAGTGCCACAGAAAGAAACCGCCCTTTTCTACGGGAAAAGGGTAAGGGTGCAACGGTGCGGTAAGAGCGCACCAGCAGCTGGGCGACCGGCTGGCTAGGTAAACCCCACCCGGTGCAAGACTGAATAGGAGGGGGATGAGGCGGCCCGCCGACCCTTCGGGTAGAAGTCGCTGGAGGCGTCAGGCAACTGGCGTCCAAGATAGATGGCTGCCGTCCCTTTCGGGACTACAGAACTCGGCTTACAGGTTTGCTCATGCCCATCCCGCATGTTTTGATGCCGCACTCAAGGTGCGGCTTCCTTGTGTACAGGAAGGGGCCACTATGGTGACAAGGGAACCGTCCCCTCGACACGCAGGAAAGGGCACTATGATGACAGGAAAACCGCCATCTCACACGTTTGGTGGATGGAGAACCGTCCCCTCGACACGTTTAGAAGGGGCTGTGGACGGGGGAGGGCATTAATCTGGTCGTCTCTGCTGCCCGGGCACCCCCTTTCCTCTAACCTGTGAAGGTTTGACGTAGAGGAGGTCTTCTTTTTACTTCTCGTTTGGTGACAGGAGAACCGTCCCCTCGACACGTTTTGCCAGGAAATCCCAAAAGGTGACAGAGAACCGTCCCCTAAACACGTTTCCCCTAGACATGTTTTAGACATCTTTTCTTGGCCGGGGTTTGATGTTATACTGTTCTCGATGTCAAAGAACGAGGAAGGTGGTCCCTTGTTGAGCTTCGGCCGTTCCGGGCAGCACTTTTCATACCGGCGGGAAGCCGAGCGGTTCTGGCGCAGTTTTTGCTGGATTCTGACCGCTGCGAGCGCCGCCCTGCTCATCATTTTCTGGGAGCCTCTGGGGAGCCAGGGAGCCATCGAATCCCTGGTGTCGTTTCAGAGCGAAAGGCCGGCGGTGGAGGTTTTTTTCCAGTCCTTCACCTTCCTGGGGGATAATGAGTTTTACCTGCTGGCCCTGCCCGTTTTGCTGTGGTGCTTCGATAAAAAACTGGGTTTTTGGACGGCCGCGGTGCTGCTTCTCTCGGGGGCCTGGACGCACGCCTTAAAGGATTTTTTTGCCCTGGCAAGGCCTGCCGTGGAGGGGGTGGATCTTCCCGCCAGCCATTCCTTTCCCAGCGGACATACGCTGATGACCATCGCGTTTTGGGGGTACCTGGCGGTGATGGTGAAAAGCAGGGCGTTCTGGATATGGACGGCGGTTGTGATTGCCATGGTGGGCTTATCCCGGATGATCCTCGGCTACCACTTTGCTCGCGACATAATGGGCGGGTGGGTGTTCGGCTTTCTCTTTCTGGCATTTATATTCTGGTGGGGAAAGCGGCCTTTTGTAGAAAAAAACAGCGCCGAACCGAATGCGGCGCTGTCATGGCTCCTGCCTTTGCAGGTAGTGTTGGGTGCCGGTATACCGTTGTTTTTGGCCTTTACGCTTACAGGGAGCCAGGTTCCTGTGATTTTTGGTCTTTTGGCCGGGGCTGCTCCCGGCTATGCGCTGGAGGAGCGATTCATCAACCATGAGCCGAAGGCCGCATGGTCGAAGCAATTGCTGAAAATCGCCCTCGGGCTGGGGGGGCTCCTTGCCATTGTCGCAGGCCTGGGCGGCCTGCTTCCCCCGCACCCGCTGCCTCTTTTCATTTTACGCTTCGCTTTAGGCGGTTTCTGGATCACTTTCCTGGCGCCGGCCGTGTTTGTGAAGCTGGGCCTGTCGCCCCGCGCTTTCCGAGGAGACCTTGCGGCGGCGGAAAAGTGATGCCTGAAAGGTTGATTGTTTCCGAAGGGCAGCGCATGACAGGAATGTTTTTTCACCCCTGCCGTCCTGTGTTGGGCGGCAGCCGGATGCAGGGTAAAACGGCAAAAGGATGGATCCCGCTACGACCCGTCTTCTATCGGGTCAGCTTCCCTGGAAATAGGCGGCCAGGTCCGATATCCGGGTCCAGCCCTTTTCCTCGTAGACCTCCGGGGAGATGAACAGGACAAAGGTGTTGTTGGCCGGGGCGTAATCCAGCCAAACCAGGTCGTTGTTTTCCAGGTCCCAATCCCTGATGAGCTCGTAGCAGCGTTGGGGATCGGTGACCACCTCGTCGTGGCCCATCACGTTCATCAGGCCGGTCCCGGTATATTCCCAGTAAATGTCGATTTCGCCCGACTCCAGCGCCGGACGGATCAGGGCCACCTCGGCCAGGCCAACCTCGTCCACCACGGTGAAGCCCCGGTCTTCCAGCAGGTAGACGGTGAGGTAGCCGAGCGTCAGCGCCTCGGCAAAGGTCTTGCCGCTCACCACGACCGGAGTGTCTTTTGCCGGGTCGGGCTGCGGTTCATCTCCGGAGATCAGGCCCTGCTCAACCAGAAAATCCCACGCCACATCTTCCGGCTGGCGGTTCTCCACCGCCACCTCTTTGTTCAGCAGCGTTAGTGTTTCCAGCTCCAGCAGCACGGAGAGCTCTTCCATGATGTCCGCGATTTCCGGGTAAGTATCCAGGATTTCCTGGCGCACCACCGGTGCCGGGTTGTACGCGGGGAAGAACTGCTTGTCGTCCTCCAGGACCACCAGGTTGTACTGGGCGATGCGCCCTTCCGTGGCATCGCCGATGCCCACTTCCGCCTGGCCGGTCCCGACCGCCTGGTAAGCCAACCCCAGCTCCACGATGACCAGCTCGTTCCGGGGATACTCAAACCCGTAATGGGCTTCAAAGTTGGGCAGGCCGTCAGCCCGCTCGGTCCACTCGGCGGGGGTCGCCAGCCTCATGGGGCCTTCCGGCGCTTCGCCGACCGCTTCTTCTTCAGGCGCGCCATTTGGCTGGCAGCCGGCCGCAAAGGCCAGCAGCAGGATGGCCGCCAGGGCGACAGCGTGCATGATGTAACGTTTCATTGATTTTCCCCTCCCTGAATATAGATGGATTGCGCTGTTCCTCGGGGCAGCCCAGGCAAGAGGCCTCCCCCGGGAAGGCGGGGCTGCACGTCCACTTTCACCTCCTTGAAGCTCTTTCTATGCTTTCTATGTTAGCACGCCCCCCTTATTTCATGTGCGAAGGGGTGATGCGGCTTTCGAAAAAAGAAAGCAGACGGTCCAGGCAGAGGGCCATGATCCCGATGTAGAGGGTGCCGGCCAGGATCAGCTCCACCCGGAAAAAGTTTATGCCCGCAAAGATCACCGCCCCCATCCCCTTCCCCCCGACCAGGGCCGCCAGTGCGGCCGTGCCGGCGGTGAGCACGGCCGAGGTTTTCAGCCCGGAGATGACCACCGGCAGGCTCAGGGGGACTTCCACCTGGGTCAGGACCTGCCAGCCGGTCATCCCCATGCCGCGAGCCGCCTCTTTCACTTCGAACGGCACCCCGGCCAGGCCGGCCAGGGTGTTGCGGGCGATGGGCAGCAGGGCATAGAGGGTCAGCGCGATCAGCGCCGGCCGGTAGCCCAGGCCCAGGAAAGGGAAGAAAAGGGCGATCACGGCCAGCGGGGGGATGGTCTGCCCGGCGTTAAAGACGCTCATCACCCGGCCGGTATAGCGCCGGAAGCGGGGGCGGGTCAGCAAAACCCCCGCCGGAAATGCGATGGCGGCGGCGATTCCCAGCGGGATTAAAACCAGCTGGACGTGCTCCAGGATATATGGGGGAGATCGGTAGAGCATGGCTTCGATAAACCGGTCCAGTCCAAAGTTCATCCTTCATCACCGCTGATCCTGTGAATGTGTTTCTTGATTTCCGCCCACGTGAGGGCGCCGATCACCTCATCGCCGCGGCGGATGCCGACGCTGTCCGTGTCGTGCTTCATCATCTGTTCCAGGGCCATTTTTACCGGCTGGAGGGCGTCGATGAAGCAGGAGCAGTCCTTTACCGCGGGGGATTTTATTGACCCGTCTGCCACCAGCGATTCCGCCCTCGTCAAATCCAGGAGCTTTACGCCGCGGTCGTCGCCGATGAGCGCCTTCACAAAATCGTTGGCCGGGCTGGAGAGCAGTTCCATGGGCGTTCCCTTCTGTACCAGCTTTCCGGCGTTCAGTACCACGATGTAATCGCCCATCTTAAGGGCTTCATTGATGTCGTGGGTTACAAAGCAGATGGTCTTTTGCACTTCCCGCTGCAGCCTCAAAAATTCATCCTGCAGCCGCCCCCGCAGAATGGGGTCGACCGCGCCGAAGGGCTCGTCCATCAGCATGATCGGCGGATCTGCCGCCAGAGCCCGGGCCACCCCTGCCCGCTGCATCTGGCCGCCGCTCAGCTGGTAAGGGTATTTCTGCGCCGCCTCTGCGGGGTCCAGGCCGACCATTTCCAGCAGCTCCGCGACCCTCCGCGCGATTCGGTCTTCCGGCCAGTTGAGCAGCCGCGGCACCAGGCCGACGTTCTGTTCAATGGTGCGGTGGGGCAGCAGCCCGACCTGCTGGATCACATACCCGATGCGCCGCCGCAGCCGGTCGCTGTCCACCTGCAGGATGTTTTCCCCGTCGATAAAGATGCTGCCGCTGGTGGGTTCCACCAGGCGGTTGATCATCCTGATGATGGTCGTTTTGCCGCAGCCTGACGGCCCGACGAACACGCAGACATTCCCCTGTTCCACGGTAAAGCTGAGCTCGTCCACCGCCGGCACGGCGGTGTTGGGAAAGACCTTTTTGACCCGTTCCAGCTGAATCAATTTGTCATGACGCTCCTTTTACTGCAAATCCCGGTCCCCGTGCCGCAGCCCGGGCGAAGTGACTTTCCTCTCAATCAGTCCCATGGCATAATCCAGCAGCAGCGCCATCAAGGCGACCACCACTGCGCCGGCGATGATCATCTCTGCGTTGCCGCGGGTGATGCCGTGGTGGATCAGGCGGCCGAGGTTTCGCTCGCCGATAAAGGTGGCCACGGTGGCCATGCCGGTGATCATGACCACGGCGACCCGGATGCCGGCGAAAACCACCGGCCAGGCCATCGGGATTTGAATTTGGAAGAGGATCTGCATCTCCGACATGCCCATCCCCCGGCCGGCCTCGATAACCCAACGGTCCACCGACTTCACCCCGCGGTACACGCTGCGCACCAGCGGCATCATCGCGTATAGGATAAGGGCCAGCGCGGCCGAGCTGCGGCCCAGGCCCAGCTGGGGAATGGTGACAAAGAGGCCGAACAGGGAGATGCTCGGGATCACAAAGAGCACGTTGGCCAGCCCGATCACGCCGCCGGCCAGGCGGTCGTGCCTGCTGATGAAGAGGCCTACCGAAATCCATAAGACCAGGGAAAAGGCCAGCACGGTCAGCACCAGGGAAAAGTGATTCCCGGCGTATTCTGCGATGCGGCCGCTGTTATCGAGAATGAATTTTACGACACCGGCTGCGGTTTCCATCCCTTTTCTCCTGTCTGCTGTGTGCGGTTGTTTCCCGTGAGCGGGGCGAGGGCTTGACAGAAACGGGGCCCTGCCAGGCCGGGTTGGTTCATGTTTTTGCTTTGAGCCCGGGCGTGCAAAAATGCTCTGAGGAGCCGTTGTCTCTTTTCGGGGAGCGGTGTCTTATTGGATTTGTCCCCCCGGCAGGAAACCATTAGCTGAACAAAGGGCACCCGTCACATATGGTAACATATCTATCAAATTAGCTCAGGGTAGACCCCCATGCCCCCGCACAACGGGGGCACCATCAGAAGGATGAAAATCGATTACTGTTTGGCGACGGACCTTTGAGCGACATGTTCTATTTTCAAAGCAGTAGTGAAGCGCCCTGTATATTCAAGGTTTTAGATAGGCTCCAGGCGACAATATGCTGAGGATCTGTTTAATGGCCATATCATAAGGCTTGAATTCCTGATTAAAATGGCAGTCACATATGGTAATAATACCACAATTCTAAACCGGTTTTAATCAAAAATCAATATGATTTAAAAAAACTTCAAAGCAGGGTTTCTGGTGCGGAAGGGGACGAAGGGAGGGAAGTCTGCATGGAGGAAGGAAAAATGACCGCTTCGGGTTTTAGGTGAGCCCCGGGTTGGATGAGGAAGTTTCGGTCCAGGCAGACAAAGCAGGGCAGAAGGCCCTCTTGCAGCGCGCCCATCGTCCCGGTAAGCCCCAGCACCCGGCTCCCGTTTTGGGAGGCGACTTTAAGGATTTCAACGGGGTTGAGCCCCGCGCGGGCAAAGAGGCCCATCTCCAGGGCAACGCCGTTATCCCAACCTACGCCGGGAGATCCGGCGTCGCTGCCCAGCCCGAGGAGCACCCCGCTGCGGTGGGCCGCGTGGATCATTTCCAGCTGGTGCTCCACGGCGTGGGCCACCGCGTCCCGGTTAATGGCCGGGGTGTTCCCGGCCGGGGCATTTTCCAGTACGGCGAACAGGGGGGCGACCGTCGGCACCCAGGCCACCTGCCTTTCGGCCATCAGCTCCAGGGTTTCCGGGGTGATGAAATAACCGTGTTCGATGGAGTGAACGCCCGCCTCGGCCGCCAGGCGCGCGGCTCGGTCGGAGCTGGCGTGCACCATGACCCGCAGCCCGAAACGGGAGGCGGCTTTCACCATCTCCTCCATTTCGGGCAGCGAGAACTGGAGCGGGCCGTTGACCGTCCCTTTTTGGCGAAAGCTGACCAGCCCCGAAAGGACCACTTTGAGCTGATCCGCGCCCATATTTGCCAGTTGCTGCAGTTTGTAATATACTTCTTTTATGGACGTGATGCCTTTTTCGGCGAGGAAGGAACCGTAACAGCCCTGGCGGAAGATGGCGCTGCCGGTGGCAACCAGCGCCGGCAGCGGGCCGGGCGACGGGGGCGGTTCGCCCGACCGGCAGGCCACAAGGGCGCTGTTGAAGCGGTCGCTGCCGTCTCGCACCGCCAGCACCCCAACTTTTGCCGCACGCCCCAGGTGTTCCAGGACTTTTTGGGGTTCGGCCGGTTTCTGAAAACCGTTAAACCCGTTCACCCCGTCCAGGGCGGCATGGACATGGCAGTCTATGAAGGCCGGGGCCAGCACCTGGCGCGGGGGAATAACGATCTCTTTCCACCCACCCCCGGCAGGAAATTTGTCCGCTGCAGAGAAATATTGCAGGTGGA
Source organism: Syntrophomonadaceae bacterium (assembly GCA_003563895.1). Lineage (GTDB taxonomy): Bacteria > Bacillota > Dethiobacteria > DTU022 > UBA8154 > CSSED11-181. The sequence continues at coordinate 30,279 of PWTK01000089.1, read as the reverse complement.
CAATCCGTCCGCCTTTCACAAAGAGCTTCGCCGGCACGCTGCCGCTCCCGGGGCCGCCTGGGCCGGGAGGCCTGAGCAGCAGGCCTTCGGGGACATGGGCCGTAATCACATAATTTTCCTCGCTGGATAGCGGATACAGCAGGGGCAATGGACCGTTTTCTCCTTTTTGGTTTTTATTGTAAGTCTTCCTGTCCCGGCTGGGAGGGCCTGCTGCCAGCGCGGCATAACTTTTCCCGGCCGGCGGCTTCGCGGCACAAGCCTTTCCGGGAAAGGCTCTTTTCCGGAAGTCGGGGAGTGACTTTGAGACATCGAACGGAGGGGCCTTTCTCTGCCGGCCCCGCCACCGCAGATCATGTCTCGCGAGCGAGGAGGAGGCAGCGCGATGAACCAAAAAATTCAGCTCTGGGTAGCCGTGGTAATATTGTTCTCCGTGCTGGGGGCAGCCCATCTCTGGGCCTACTACCAGGATCCGGAGCCGACGGATTACTTCGGAGAGGTCGTGGCGGAACCCCGCAGCTATGAAGGCCGGATACGCAAGATGACGGAGCTTGTCCCCGAGCTGAATGGGGAGAGAATCGAGCTCCCCTTTCATAAAATAGACCGGCATGACATTGTCTATTTCGAAATCGAGAATGAAAACGGTTTTGCGGTGCCGGTGATGGCCTATATTACCCCGACCGGGCGCCTCTTTGTCGGGGTCAGCCTCTGCGAAGGCTGCGGGGGCAGAAGGTATGCCCTTGCCGGCGACACCCTCCTCTCAGAGAATTGCCGCACCATATTTAAGATCGAAGACCACCGCTTCATCAGGGGTTCCCGCCGCTGCAGGGATTATCCTCCCCAGCTCCTGGACTGGAGCCTGGAAGAAGATACGCTGGTCATCCCCCGGGAAGAAGTGCTGGGGTGGCAGCCCCGGGTCGGGGAGCAAAAATAGATCAGCGGGCAGGAGAAGCGGCCGGCTCGAACCCCTCCAGGTGCCGGGTTAGCTGGTCCCACTTTTCCTCCAGCCACTGCTGTTCACTTGAAGAGAGGTTGTACTCATCGGCAGGCCCCGCTGCGGCCTTGTGCAGCGGGATAATGCGGTGCCGCCAGTGGCGGTGCACCCAGGTGAGCAGGTAGTCCGCTTCCTCCAGGGAAACCTCCCCCGACTCCATGTTCTTACGCAGGTGCAGCCGCAGCGCCTTGCCGAACTTCACATCCCGGGTGGGGATGCCGGAAGTTTTGTGCTGATTGGAGATGAAATTGCCCAGGGAGTAGGCGACAAAGGTTTCATGCGGGGCTCCGTCCTCTTTGGCGGCCTGGATGATTTCCATGGGCTGGATGACGTGTGGATGGCTGCCGATGATGATGTCTCCGCCGGCTTCGGCGATGAAGCGCGCCAGCTCCTTCTGCTCTTCGCTGGGGGTGTCGTGGTATTCATGACCCCAGTGCATGTAAATGATGACCAGGTCCGCGCCCCTCTGGCGGGCGCGGCGGATGTCTTCCTCGATCCGTTCCCGGTCAATCAGGTTGACGATGTATTCTCTGCCCTCGGGTACCGGGATCATGTTGGTGCAGTATGTATAGGCCAGGAAAGCCAGCTCAATGCCGTTTGTTTCCACCAACAGGGGCGTGTCGCGTTCCTCTTTGGACCGGGCCGTGCCAAAAGGCTTCATCCCCGTCTCCTCGATGACCTCGATGGTGCGGTAAAGCCCCCTTTCGCCGGTGTCCAGGGAGTGGTTGTTGGCCGTGCAGAGCAGATCAAAGCCCGCCTCTTTCAAGGCGTAAGCGATTTCATCCGGGCTGTTGAAGAGGGGGTACGCGCTGTAGCCCCTGTCTCCGCCGCCCAGAGTGGTTTCCAGGTTGCCCACGGCCAGGTCCGCTTCCCGGATGTAGGGGGCGATGATCTCGAAGCTGGGCGAGAAGTCGTAGCTTCCCTTTTCAGGCAGGTGGGCCTGGCGGTACTGGGTCTGGTGGACCATGATATCTCCTACGGCCAGGACCACGGCCTCCCGGTATTCCGGCTCGCCCTTTTCTTCATCCTTCTCCCCCGCCGCCGGCGCTTCTGCATCCAGGGAAGCCCCAGCGATGTCGTGCTCAGGAGTCATTTCCCCCTCTTCCTGCGCCGTGAACAGGAGGGTGGAGAGCTTGTGGGCGACTGCCTGGGGCGTCCACCCCTCGATCAAGAATGCCGCCAGGAAAAAGGAGGCGACCAGCAGGAGGGGGGCGAAAACCAGGAGAGCTCTTTTCACCGTTATCATCCTTTCTTATGCGTCCGGTTTCGCGCCGAACAGGCCTGGACCGCTTTTTGGGCAATCTAACAGTATTGTAGAAGAAAAAACAGTTTTAGGCAAGAAAAAACTGTGCGCTGGCTGCAATCTTTCGCTGCAGGGTTAGTCTGTTTATGCCGGCAGCTTAATCGGCGAACCGGGATGGTCACCAGGCCCGAATCAGATCTATGGGGGTGAACGAAGGATGGTTATGGACCCGGAGCAGCTGCTCGAGAAGATGAATCTGCTTGTGGTGAAGAGTCCGTTAAATTACATGGAGGGCGGGGTGCGCATTTTTGATTCCCCTTTGCTGGGGTTTGCCGGGGCGGATGATCCCCTGTTCCAGGAAATGAGACAGGAGCATATCGCCGGTGAGATCTTCCGGCCCCCTGCTCAGTGGCTTTCCGGTGCGAGGAGCGTCATTTCCTATTTTCTGCCCTTCAGCGAACCCGTACGACGTTCCAACTCGGAACCCGGGGTGGCCTCGCTGGAGTGGCTGCACGGCCGTTTCACGGGGGAAGAGTTCAACAACGAACTGCGGCGTTTTATTGCAGGGGAGCTGGAAGGCATGGGGTATAGCGCCGTAGCTCCGCTGCTGGAAGAAAGCATGGCCATTGATTTTGAAAGATACCGCAGCACCTGGTCGGAACGCCACGCAGCTTACGCTGCCGGGCTGGGCACCTTCAGCCACAACAGGGGCCTCATCACCCGCCGGGGGATGGCAGGCCGCTTCGGAAGCGTGATCACGACTGCCGAATTTTCCCCTTCGCCCAGGAGCTTCGAGGGCCCTTTCAGCAACTGCCCCTGGATGAGAGACGGTTCCTGCGGCGACTGTATGGACCGCTGTCCTTCCGGAGCCATAACGGAAGAGGGGAAGGACAAAGCGGTTTGTTACCGGCACCTTTTCGTAAAAGACCCCCTGCGGGAGGCGAGAGAAAAGTTCGGTTACCCCTACAGCGCCTGCGGCAAATGCCAGACAGCGGTGCCCTGCGAAGGAGCGATCCCCTGAGGGGCCTTCAGCGGACATGGGAGGGCAGGGAAGATGACTTCCCTGGGTGACAGGGAACCGTCCCTGGGTCACGACCGCCTCAGGATGACGCCTCTGGCGACAGAGAACGTGTCGCGCTTTTCCGTGTAACGCCTTGGTGACAGGAGGACCGGCCCCTGTCACGGTTGTCCCGTGTAACGGCCCGGAAGTTGCCCGGGAGCTGTCTCCCCCAAGACTGTTTCCCTGTGGCTGGCGAGGCTGTCAAAATGCCGCTGGAACTTTCGCTGTAAGGGGGTGAAAACCGGCTTTTTCTGGCTGCTTGCAGGGCATACATGCCATTTTGTGCCGCCATCGCGGCCGCGTTGAACGATAAACCTTGAACTGCCTTGAAAGGGTGCAAAAAGGTATGAATCACCTATGAAGCAGAGCAGGCGTATACCCCGCGGAACGCTTTACCTGGTGGGTGTCCCGGAGGGGGAAGTGATGAAAGAGGCGTCCCAATTGCAGCGCTGGCTGGACAGGCGGTTTGACCTGTTCCAGGGCCGCTACCCCCCGCTGCACGTGACGCTGAATGTCCTGTGCCCCCAGGGGAAAAAGCAGACTCAGAAGGCCTTTTCAAAGATTCGGTCTGCGCTGGAAGGCCGGCCCCCCTTCTCCATCACCGTGCGCGGTGCCGGCTGTTTTGCTCTTCCCTACAAGTCTTTGCATCTGCGGGTGGAAAAAATGCCGCCACTCTCAGCCCTCAGCCGCAGGGTCCACAGGGACTTGGCCCGGAGCGGCATCCCTTCCCTCAATATGGAGGAATGGAATTATCACATCACCCTGGTAAATCCGCTTTTTGCCAGGAGGGAATGGAGCTTGCGGGAGTTCGCGCAGGCCTGCCGGCTGGTTGAAAAGTATAAGCCACGGTCTGCCGGCCGCATCAACCGGATGGAGCTCTGGAGTACCGCTTCGCCTCCTTTCCACCGCGTGGCGTCTTTTGTGCTCGGCAAGGGGCCTGAGCAGTGAGCCAGATCCAACCGCCTCGCTTTCGACGAGAAAGGCCCCGGCGAACGGCCGGGGCCTTTGGGGTATGCTGTGGAAAGGGACGGCGGAAACAGAGGGAGGAACGAAAAAGACGGCCTGGCAAGCTGCCGCAGGGTGCAGGGCGCATCACCCCTTAAAGTAAATTATAAGTGGACATTTACCTCCCCCTGCACCGGGCAGGCCTGTGAATGAAGCGTTTTTAAACCTACAGCGAAAGATTGCAGTCAGCGCAGTCATGGGGACGGTTCGAGCGTCACCGGAGCAAAGCGGAGGTCTGAAGGGAAGGCGATGGAACCGTCTCCTGTGGCTATGGAAAAGATAAGCTGCTTTTCGCTGTAAATTTAAAAGCCGCTGTGAAAATACGTGACTTTTTGCAGAAGACTTTACTCTGAAGGAGGCCGCAGTGCCGTCCCCATCCGGCGATCCCGTTATATTCTGGCTGCCTCCAGCGCTCTTTCCACGGCTTGTTGCCACTGGTTGGTGCTGAGGGTGGCGTCCGTATAGGCATCTACTTCGGGGCCCTGGGCTTCCAGCATCCTCTCGGCAATGACTTCCCTGGCTTCGAGGTAGGGCTCCCATTCATAATCCTCCGGCTTTATTTGAAAGATCTGCTGACCTGCATCATCAAGAACGGGTTCACCGTCTTCTTCTTTGGGCTTCGTTCCGACCAGCTCGATGTCTGTGATTCGGTCGTCTTCCAGGGTCACCCAGGCGATCCCCCACCCGCGGTCGGTGGCGTCCGAGATGGCCATGAAAGTCCCGTCAAAGTATGTTTGCCCGGGAGGGTCGAAGCTGGCCCTCTCCAGCGCAAAGCGGGCGGCCTCCCTTGCTTTTTCAGAGGTGCTGGTGGCCCCGCTGAAGGTGTCCACTTCCCAGGTGTTCTCCTCTGCCATCCGCTCTGCCAGGGTTTCGTGGGCTTCCTGCAGCTTGGGGAGCGGGTAGGCATCATAGAGCTTTTCTTTCCCCACCCCGTCGTACTCCGTGATTTCGACATGTACGATTTCATCGCTTTCGATCTCCAGCGCAACATGGACGAAACCGCCTTCGTCCCCTTGAGAAACGGCTTCAAAGGTCCCGTCTCTGTAAGTACCATCTTCGGGCGGATCATCAGCCGGCTCATCGGGTTCCGCAGGCGGTGCACATCCGAACAGAACGCCCGCAGAAAAAGCGATAGCCAACAACAGGCTGACCCATTTTTTTCGCTTCATTCAGTTTCCCCCCTTAATTTTTTTCGCTGCAGCTTATTTTTATAAAACCCTTGAAAGGGCCGGCTGAGCTCAGGCCCGACTGCTTCAAGGGGTTGACGCCGGGAGTGCTGTATGGTATAAAGATAACCGTACATTTTAATTATACAACAAAGAAAAAAAATCTTCACCTGTGCGCTACCAAAAAAACTCCAATATTGGTCCTGCTGCAAATAAGCTTTTTAATTTCCAAAAAAGTGGGGATGTAAGCTACAAACCAAGCAATAAGGGGGATCCTGATAAAGAGATCGAGGCCCTGCACAATGTTAAGCGGGGAACAAGATTTATCCGTTCGAGAAAACGGCTTTATGCAGCAGGATCAATATTAATCGACCCGGCAGAGCTGTCCAGGGAGCTGTTTGGAAGGTCAGAGAGTTTTTTCTCTTCGCGGGAGGAGAATGTGTCGCCTTTCGAGAAGAGTATCCCGGTAGGTAGCCCCGGGAAGGGCAAACTGCCTAAAATATAAGAAAGTCGCTAGGAGGGTATATTTTGGATTTAAACGAAAAGGCTAAAGACCTTGGTAGGGAGATCAGGAAAACCGATGCCTATCAAGAGCTGGAAAGAGCAGGGGAAAACCTCAAGCAGGACGATCAGGCTCAGCAGTTGGTTCAACAGGTGCAGGAAGTGCAGCGGCAGATGGAGTTTTCCCAGCAGGCGGGGGTACAGCCCGACCAACAGCAGATGCAGCAGTTTGCCCAGCTGAGGGAGCAGATGCAGAGCAACATTACGGTTAAGGCGTTCATGAAGGCCCAGGAAGAATTCAACAACGTCATGAAAGAGGTCAACGAAGCCATCAGCGAGGGCGTAACCGGCGAGAGCGAGGAAGGGGAAGAAGAGTAAATTAAGGGGAGAAAGCTGAAAGACAACTTTTGGGTCCTGGAGGATTTCCCCCTGGGGATATGCAGGGCGAACAGCCCTGCATATTTGTTTTGCAGGCGCCGGCGCAGCTGCAGCGCAAGTATGGCTTTCCCGAAAAACGATAAAAGTTTTGACATCGTGGGGCAGGCTTTTTTATAATGTTATTTGATGCGGTGAACCATTTACGGTGTTAAACAACTCCCCCGCGGACTATCGATGTGCAGTTCGTCTGGCGAAAAAAGGCGGCGTTGAGGTGAGGAGAAAGGGTAGCGTCTTTTCGGGTTTTCCCGAAGCGGGGCGCTTCTTTTTTGAGGATGAACCCCGGTAAAGGAGGGATTTCATGTCTTTCAAGGATACCGTGGAGAAGGCCAAAAGCAAGCACGACCCGGCTAAAATGAAGGGAGTTACCGCGACCTACCAGTTTGAGATCACCGGTGAAGGCGGCGGCCATTTTTTTGTTGAGATCAACGACGGCGAAGCGGAGTTTGCGGAGGGGCAGGCCGAGGATCCGAACCTTACTGTGACCATGGAACTGGAGGATTTCAAAAAGATGCTGGAGGGGGAGCTGAACCCAACCTCTGCCTTTATGACCGGCAAAATCAAAATCAAAGGCGACATGTCCCTGGCCATGAAATTGCAGGCGCTGTTGGGGTAAGCAGGCGACCGCACTCCAGGCAGAGGATGCTTCAGATGAGGCGGCAGGTGATATGACAAAAAGGGGGCAGCCGTCGGATGAGGGCTGCCCCCTGCGCATGTACATAAAAATACCCGGGCCGAAGCTCGCCGGATGGTCATTTCAAGCTGCCTTCGCGCGCGTATTGCAAAGCGCTTTTTTTTGCCAGGGCGGCCTGCCGACGGCCGGGAGATGCAGACCCGCTCCGGCGTTTCCTGCACAAAAGCTTTATCTGACAGCATACTTATGATAAAATGAAGTCAATCGTATGCGAAGGGGATGGTGTTTCTCCTTGGAGCTGGAAATGAATGTAAAGACAGTGACGGTAGACCAGGGCGGCAGCTTTTTGGTGATACTGACCGACAAAGAAGAGAGGAAAGTTCTGCCCATCGCCATCGGGCCCTTTGAGGCCCAATCCATCGCGCTGGTTTTGAAAGGACAGGACCCCCCGCGGCCCTTGACGCACGACCTTTTGAAGTCCATGTGCGACACGCTGGGGGGAACGGTGGAAAAGGTGATCATCACGGACATCCGGGACAGCACCTTTTATGCCGAGCTGTACCTGCAGCACAAAAACGAGACGATTGTTGTGGATTCCAGGCCCAGCGATGCCATCGCGCTGGCCCTCCGTTGCAGGGCTTCCATCTTCATGACCCCCCGACTGGTGGAGTTTACCTACGACTACGAAGACATTATCCACCGTGGAGACGAAGAAGAGGAAGGCCCTCACTGAGAACATATTGAGGGGCGTTACGAGCAGGGGCCGCAGCGGTGAAAGAAAGCTGCTGCGGCCTCATAAAAACGTGCTTGTATAATCCATCCCGGTTCAAGCCCGCTTTATTGCCATTGCGATGTCCCCACACGCTGCCACCGGGTTCTTTTTTTATACAGCGCTCTACACCCCGGCAAAGGCTGCCCCCACCAGTGGAGGAGGTTGCCCACTTTTGTGAGGCAGCGAATGGAAAAGTGCTTTTTTGCAGTGGAATCACGGAGTGCTTCTTCACATAAGTGCAAAGTTTCTTAGTGCTCCCAAGCATAAATATTATTCCGAATGTGATCTGTTGGAAACAAGGATTTTCAAGTAAAGAATAAGGTTTTTCGTGTAAAAGGATGCGTCACCGCAATTAACGTTTTGGAGCACTTGGTTACGGCAGTGCCCGGGCACAACAATGAAGGGGTTTGAGCATAAAATACGTCAATGCAATTTTGTTATGGAGCACCAAGCCTGCAGCGAAAAGCGGCTTCTCTCTTCCATGGCCGCAGGGGGCGGTCCTTTCGCAACGCTGCGCCCGGCGGTTAGTTTTGCTCTCTTCCATGGCCGCAGGGGGCGGTCCTTTCGCCTTCCCTTCGGGCCTCCGCTTTGATCCGGTGACGCTCGAACCGCCCCCATGACTACGCTGACTGCAATCTTTCGCTTCAGGGCTAAGGCAGGTAGCGGGTGTACTGTCCAGTGGTTTCCAGCCTTTGATAGACCTTGTGGAAGTCGAACCGGTAATTGAACTCATCGGCCTCGATCTCTTTTTGTTCTTTCAGGTCGAGGTTCCAGATGATGATCAGTTCTTCTTTTATGTTGGAGGCCTGGATCAGCTGCAGCCCGGAAGGGGCCCAGGCGCCGCTCCCTCCCCAGAAGTGGACCCCGCTGATATCATGGGCACCCACAGCGTTGGTGCCCAGGGTCCAGACCTGGTTGTAGGCGGACTTGGACGAATTCATCAGGTTCCAGATAAAGCCGTAGTAGTGGTCGGTGCGCACGTTCATCTGCGGGTACTCCCGGACGGCTTCTGAGCGCCAGTGGGCCATGGTGACGATCGCGTCGACCTCGTCCGTCAGGGCGTACTCCCTGGCCAGCTCGATAAAGCAGAGATCGTAGCAGGTGAGAAAGCCAACCCTCCCCCACTTGGTGTCGATGGTCAGCCGCTTATCGGAACCCCGCCGGAAGTACTGTTCTTCGATGAGGGGCATAAAAATTTTGTCGTAAATCAGGTTCTCCTCGTTGTAATCGATTTCCGCGTTCAGGATAAAAGTGGAGTTGTAGAAAACCCCCTCCTTTAACCTGACGTTGTTGAAAAATATATATTCAAGGCCTTTGCCGTCCGTCCTTAAACTGTCCCGCACGTTGTTGATCCACGGTGCGATTTGGGCGTTTTCCCCGCTCAAGAGGTGACTGACCACTTCTTTCCCGTCTTCTGTTTCCCAGACATAGCCGGTAACGCACAGCTCGGGGAAGATAAGGATATTGACTCCCTTCTCGTGCGCCAGCTGGATGATGGATTCCATTTTTTTTAGATTGCTCTGGACGTCGGCGTTTACATGGATGTTGGCTAAAAGCACACTGGGGCGGTTTTCTTTTTCGCAAAATTTTCTCTCAACAATTCTCATGGATTCCATTTGAACTCCTCACCCTTCTTTTTCTGTAGCATTACATATTGCGAAACAGGGCTTCCTGCATGGAATAGAGCGACGCTTACGGGCGTTCCTATTTCATTATAAGGAATAAAACCGGCTCGTCAAGGAGTAAATAATAAAAAATTTGATTTTCAAGGAAATGCGCGGGAAAAGGGGCCGCCCGGGCAGTGACTGCTGGTTCAACCAGGGAGGAGGTTTGGAGATGTCCTATCGGGAAGTAACGCCGGAGATCCTCCAGGAGCTGCGGGAAATCGTCGGCCCGGAGAACGTTATCGCGGGAGACGCCGAGAAGATGGAGCCCTACTCACATGACGAGGTGGCGGAAAAGGAATACGCGGCCATGCCCGAGGCCGTCGTCAAGCCGGCTGCCGCGGAGGAGGTCTCCCGCATCGTGAAGCTTGCCAACCGGGAGGGGATCCCGGTGACTCCCCGCGGCGCCGGCAGCGGCCTCTCGGGGGGCGCCGTGCCGGCCATGGGCGGCATTCTGCTCTCGGTAGAGCGCATGAACAGGATCCTGGAGATCGACCGGGAGAACCTGGTGGCCGTGCTGGAGCCGGGGGTGATCACCAACGAGTTCAACAGCCGGGTGGAAAAGGAGGGGCTCTTTTTTGCCGGTTACCCCATGAGCCTGGAGATGTGTTATATCGGCGGCAATGTCGCTGAAAACGCGGGGGGAGGCAGGGCCATTAAATACGGGGTCACCGGGCGCTACGTGCTGGGCCTGGAGATGGTGCTTCCCACGGGAGAAATCGTTGCCTTCGGCGGCAAACGGGTCAAGGACGTGACCGGCTACAACATGACCCAGCTCATGGTAGGCTCCGAAGGGACGCTGGGTATCTTCACCAAGATCATCCTCAAGCTGCTTCCCCTCCCCAAGGCCAAAATCGACATGATGGTGCTTTTTGAAGACGTGCAGGCCGCCATCGACGTGGTGCCCCAGATTATGACCGCCATGCGCCTGACCCCGACCGGGATCGAATTCATGGACCGGCTTTCCCTGGAAACCTGCTGCGAATACATCGGACAAGACAAGGCAAAGTACAAAAACGCCGGCGCCTTCCTCATCATCGAGCTGGACGGGAACGACGCCGACACGGTGCGGAACGAGTGCCTGGACATCGGGGACCTCTGCCTGGAAAACGGGGCCCTGGACGCTTTCGTGGCCGAAGGCCCTTCGGACCAGGAAAAGATCTGGAGCGTGCGGAAGCACGCCGCCGAGGCCTTTAAAGCCATCAGCCCCCAGCAGAGCCTGGAAGACATCGTGGTCCCGGTCAGCAGCATTCCCCGGCTCATGCCTGTGCTGGAAGAGCTCTCGCAGAAATACAACGTGCTCATCCCCTGCTACGGTCATGCCGGGGACGGCAACCTGCATGCGACCGTTATCAAAAGGCCCGAGGATACGGAGGAGCGCTGGAAAGAAACGCTTCCCCGGGTGCTGGAAGAGCTCTACGTTTCCGTAAAGGAGCTCAGCGGCACCATCAGCGGGGAGCACGGGATCGGGCACAAGCGCAAGAAATACCTCCCGCTGGTGCTGAGCGAGGCCGAAATGGAAGCCATGAAAAGCATCAAGCGCGCCCTCGACCCCAACAATATCCTCAACCCGGGGAAGATGTTTGACCTTTAGTAACCTGCAGTTTGGAGGGGTTTTCCCGCCGGTGCATCCCCCGCCGCGTGACCGGCAGCAGACAGGCGAGTCCCTGCGCTGCCGCCGATAAAGGCTCCAATCTGGGAACGAGGGCCGTCCTGCGGCTGCCCCGTCCGGCTGCTGACTGCCGAAAACATCGGTTTATTCGTGCCACCGGTTTCCGGCGGGTGACACTGCGGGTGACCGGCTGCGGACTGGGCGCCGCAGAAAGCCTGGAGCAGGTCGGAAAATATGACATTTGGCCCGGAGGTGTTCCGAAAATGACGTGCTGGCTCCCGTACGGCGACGGCGAGTATCCCCTGGAACTTTCCGGGGGAGAAGTGAAAAATGTGCTCGAGGGGATTCCCCTGCCGGTGGCCGAATCGGAAGAAGAAGAGGTGGCCCGTGCCCTGGAAGCGCCCATCGATTCGGCGCCCCTCTCCGAGCTGGTGAAGGAGGGGGAGAAGGTCTGCATTATCGTCGGCGACATGACCAGGCTTTGGGTTAGGCACCACGTGCTGCTGCCCCCCATTGTCGATGCCCTGAACAGGGCAGGCGTCCCCGACAGGGATATTTTTATCGTTTCGGCTACCGGCGACCACCGGGAGCAGTCCCCCGAGGAGCACCGGCAGATCGCAGGGGAAGAGATGTGTGCGCGGTTTCCCGTGTACGACCACCGCGCCAGGGCGGAGGAAGAACTGGTTTTCCTGGGGCACACCGCCTTCGGCACCCCTGTCAGCTTGAACAGGAGGGTGGTGGAGGCCGACAGGGTCATTCTCACCGGCGGCATTGTCTACCACTTTCTGGCCGGCTGGGGGGGCGGCAAAAAAGCCGTCCTGCCGGGGATTTCCGGCTTTGAGACAATCATGAAAAACCATTCCCTGGCCTTTCACCCCGAACCGGGCCGGGGGATCGATGAGCGCGTCCGGGCCGGCGTGCTGGATGGAAACCCGTGCAGCGAGGACATGGTGCAGGGGACCAGCCTGCTGGGCCCGGATTTTCTGGTTAACAGCATCATCAACGAAGAGGCACACCGGACAGCAAAGGTGGTAGCCGGCAGCTACCTCACCGCCTTTAACCGGGGGTGCGGTTACGCAGATGCCCACTTCGGGGTGACGATCGACGAGCCGGCCGAGTTGGTCATCGCCTCCTGCGGCGGGTTCCCCAAGGACATCAACTTTTACCAGACTTACAAGACCATCTACAACGCCCATTTTGCCCTGCGCGAAGGGGGGACCATGATCCTGCTGAGCGAGAGCAGGGAAGGCATGGGCAACGATGATTTCGCTTCCATTTTTCATGATTACACCAGCAACCCGGAACGCGAAGCCGCCCTGCGCAAGCAATTTACCATTGGGGGCTACATGGGTTACCATTCGGCCGTGATCGCCGAGAAAAATGACCTGCTGGTGTTGACGGAAATGGAAGACGCAGCGGTCAGGGCCATGGGGATGACCCCCATGGTCTCCCTGGAAGAAGGGCTGGAGTTTGTTCGCCAGAAGCACGGCGCCATCCCGCCCTGCTACGTGATGCCCCACGGCGGGACGACCCTGCCCCGGACGGGCAAGCGGTGACGGTTGGTGCTTGCCAGGCCAAGGGCATAAAGTGACGGTGTTCGCGTGCCTGGAAACGGCTTCCAGGCACGCGATGACGGTTCTTGACCTGCCGGCCGGCTTCTGTCAAAGGGCAGAAAATGGCGGCCTGCGCCGGGAGATCGGGTTTTTCATTTTTCTGACCGGGGGAAAGGGGCAGGGGGTGACGGCTTTTCCCATACCGCAAGCGGCGGCATTCTCTCTCGCTTGGGCTGTGGGCGTGCGGGCGGGAAATGGCGCTTCCTGACTTGCCTGCCAACAGCTTCCAGGCACGCGGTGAGGCTTTTCAATTTGCCTTAGACCCAGCCGAGGTACCACTCCTGTCCGAAGGCTGCCGGCAGAGCAGCAAGGAACATGATCGCGGTCCATAGCGCGGGGATTGAGAATACGTTTTCAGGAACCCCGGGGCAGGAGGGCAAAATATTCGCCGCTTACTGCTGCCGTCCATGATGGATGCTGTGGGGCTCGGGCTTTTCGATCGGGTGCCCGGCGCATTTGTGACAGCGGATGTTTTAACCCCAACAATTCAGGAGGTGCGATGAATGGTCGAAGACAGGTCTTTTGAAGAGATCAGGGTGGGAGACAGGGCCAGTTTTTCCAAGACCCTCGGCGAAGCGGATGTCTATGCGTTTGCCGGCATCACCGGCGATTTTAACCCCGTACACGTGAACAAGGAATATGCCGGCGGCAGCCGCTTCAAAGAGCGCATTGCCCACGGCATGCTGTCCGCTTCATTGATTTCCACGGTGATCGGTACCGGTCTGCCCGGCGCCAATACCATCTACCTGTCGCAGGAGGTCAAGTTTACGGCTCCCGTTTACTTCGGTGACACGCTTACGGCCGAGGTCGAGGTGGTGGAAAAAAGGGAGGAGAAAAGGATCCTGAACTTGAAGACCACGGTGGTGAACCAGGAAGGGAAGATGGTGGTGGACGGGCAGGCTCGCGTAATGAAAATGTAAGCCTGCTGTTGTCCCCACCTGGACTTGGCCCTACAGCGAAAGAGTACTGTCAGCGCAGTCATGGGGACGGTTCGAGCGTCACCGGAGCAAAACGGAGGCCCGAAGGGAAGGTGACGGTACCGTCTCCTAAGGCTATGGAAGGGATAAGCTATTTTTCGCTGTAGACTTAGCCAGAACATATAAAGTTGAATTTCAAAATGCCCCCCTGAATGCAAAAAAAACATCAGCGCTCATGGGATGGCCAAAAAGTTTTGCTAAATTAGCGGAGAACTTAAGACTTAAGGGCTAATTGGAAACCGTTTTGCCTGCGGGGATAACAAGGGCCGGGAGAGACGCCAGAGGCGTTCTCATCCCGGCCCTTGTTTATTGCTCCTGTTTTTGGTGCGGCGAAACTGGATGAAATGGTCGGTTGCTCTAGTTTCCCGTTTTTTTAGTTTCCCTTACACGTTGTTAACGTTCCGTCAAGTCATTGCAGTACTTTTTAATGGTCTCGTCGGAACACGGCTTGGTTACCAGGGAAACGATGATAAAGAAGACGATGGAAACGGGAATCCAGTACATCTGGTGCGCGATGGGAATCAGGTTGTCCGGGCTGCTCAGGAAGAACCAGTGTGCGCTTCCCAGCACTTCCAGCGCATACAGCCAGGAGAACATGGATAGAACGAAAAAGATCAGGATGGTTGAAATTGCAGCCGTCTTGGTCGCCCTGGGCCACCAGAGCCCCCAGACCAGCGGCGGGCCGGTGGTACAGATAATCACCACGAAGGCCCAGCCGGACAGGTCGAGCACCATCGCCATCGGGTCGAGGGCGAAGAAGAAGCAGATAATGATCACGATGGCCGACCAGAGGCGCAGGGAGGCCACGGGGTTTTCCACGGCCCACTTGTTTTCAAACACCTTGCCCATCCAGTCGCGGCCGAACAGCACGTTCAACACCATGGTATACCCGGCTCCGGTCGCCATGGCGATGGCCATCCCTCCGGCCACCAGCACGGCCATGATGCCGGGGTTGCCCAGCGATTCCAGTCCGGCTACCATGGAGTAGTCGGTAACGGCCACGCCGCCGACGTCGTAGATGTCTCGGATCGTGGCCAGCACGTCCGTGGCCGATTCAACGACCCCCGGCTCCAGCAGCGGGTGCAGGGTCTCCATGAGCACGCGCGCGGCGCTGCCGATCTGGATCAGGCCCCAGTACATCAAGCCGCCCACGACAACGGCCCAGAACACAGCCCGGCGGGCGGAGTGAACATCCATGGCGGTGAAAAAGCGGATAACCGTGTAGGGCATGGTGGAAAAGCCGAAGTGCCAGATGAAGTAGAAGCTGACCATCCCGGTCCAGAGCGACATGATGGGATGGGAATAAATCCCCGGCTCACCAGGCAGGTGCCCGCCCGCAGGCGCGGTCCAGAAGTAGGGGTTGTTGTTGTAGATCGCCTCCGCTGTGGGACCGAAGCCGCCGTAGAAGATGTTAATGGCAACTGCCCCCACCAGGGCCGCGATCATCATGACGACACCCTGAAAAGCGGTGGACCAGGTGGTGGCCACCATCCCGCCCAGGAAAATGTAGAGAAAGACGATGACGGCTCCGATAATGATGGCGATGGGATAGGGAACGCGCAGGATGGCCATCATGAAAAGGCCCATCCCCACCAGGGAGAGGGTCACGTAGGCCCAGCCGCTCATGATAACGGGGATGCCGGCAACAATGCGCATGAGCTTCGGGCTCTCGTAGCGGTCGGCGAAGTAGTCGGTAAAGGAGACGGGCGCGTATTTGCGCAGCGGAGCCGCGGTCAGGAAAGAAGCCAGGGGCAGGCCGGCGATGATCCCGATCAGCGCCCACCAGAAGGGATACCCCAAAAGAAAGATGAACGCCGGTAAGCCCAGGAAGCTGGCCGGGCTGAAGTAGGTGGCAGCGAGCGCGGATCCGTTAACGAAGGCGCCCACTTTCCTGCCGGCCACGTAGTAGTCCATGGGGTCTAACGACGCTCTCCGGGTCAGATAACCGATCAAAATGACAACAACAAAATAAAGAATCGCGACCGTGATAACGATGGGGTTAAATTCTGCCATTTATTCCTCAGCTCCTTTCCCGGCTCCCTGGGATGCCTGTTTCCTTCGTTCGTCCCTCAGGGGGATGTAATACCAGATATAGGAAACAATCAGGTTAATCACCAGCAAGCAGATGGTCAAGCCGTAAACGTAAGGTGCAGGCATACCCCATATTTGCGTGTGATAAATAAATCCGGGGACGGTCATTTCGATGATCCAGAAAATGAGGGCATAGCCGTAGATAATGGCTATCCCCACCCAAAAAGCAGGGTGCATATTCTTAAACAATGACTATACCTCCTCAATGTTTAAGTATTCAATGAACAATAATGAGGACATACGCTCTGCTGTCTGCTCTCAACACGAATATTTTTTCCCCTGGAGCCACCCCCTTTCGGATAAATGCGTAAATGTTTAGAAACTTGCATCACCTCCCCTCAATCTATAATACTCAATTTTACTTATATTGCAAATATTCAAATAGATGAAAAATCAGCCTTATCTCTTTGATTTTATGCAATAAATCCATAAACCTTCCCTTTTCATTTAATAGCGACTGATATCTCCGAATTATATGCGTTTTATGATTATGTCAAAATGCAAACTTCTGTGAACCGGCGAGGAAAACCGTGAAAAATGGGCAAAAAGGGAATCCTGCTATAATCTGGCCGTTCTGATTTTTTTTTTGAATTTGATCGATCTCCAGCCTAAATTGAAAGATTGCAGTCAGCGCAGTCATGGGGACAGTTCGAGCGTCACCGGAGCAAAGCAGAGGTCCGAAGGGAAGACGATGGAACCGTCCCTTATGGCTATACGCTCCCCGTGTCACGCCCTGGTGACAGGGAACCGTCCCTGGATCACGCTTAGATCACGCTCGCTTCCGCTTTGGTGACAGAGAACCCTTCCTGGATCACGCTTGGGTGACAGGGAACCGTCCCCGGATCACACTCTGGATCACGCCTCAGAGGAGATGGCTTCCCATGGGTGACAGGGAAACGTGCCCGTCTCACGGCGTAAGGTGGACATGCCTCCTCCTTCGGAATATCTGTTTCAAGGTATGGGGACACGCCTCCTGCCTGATTCCGGGCGGCATTTAATAGCGGAACAGAGCAGCCAGCGGCTCGGTGTCGGGCATCTTGGACGGCTCCACGGCATAGACCGTGCCGTTGTTCAAAAAGGTTTGAGCGGCGGCCAGATCCAGGAGATCTTCGCTTCCGGGATGCGCCTCTTCGCTGAGGGTCACCTTGCTGGTTTCGGGGTCAAAACTGCCCCACTGGTGCACGCCGACGGCGACAAAGAGTACATCCACCCGGCCGTGGAAGGCGGCCGGCACAATTTCATAGATGTTGTTGGAAGTTTTGCCCGTTCCTTTCTGTTCGTGATAGCGGGCGATCGATTCCTCCTGTTGTTGTTGAAAATAGGGCCGGACAATATCCCAAGCTTTGCGGTGCAGCTCTTCCGCGCTGAGGCGTTCGGGGTTGCCGCTGATGCCTTCTTCCAGAAGAAGAGGGTACTTGTTCGCTTCTCTGTAAAGGGGAAACAGGTAATCAACGCAGGCCAGGATGAGCGGGCATCGTTCCTCGTAAAGCTTTCCCTGCAGTTCCCCGGACATGAAGCGGAAATAGCGCAGGAGCCGTTCCCTGAGTGTGCTGTCTATTTCGCCGCCGTGGCCGAAAAAAATGGCCGCCCGGGCTTCCCCTTTGCGGGGGGTTCGGGTATGAAACTGGAGGTACTGTTCCGGAAGCTCTTCTTCAAAGGTGGCCTCGAATTTTTCAATAATTTCGCTTAAATCCACTTCTTCCACCAGGTCCCTGGTGCCCTGCAGCAGCCGGGCATCCTTCTGGCTGATGGCGAGTACGTAGAATTGCCCGTCGCCGGACAGCAAAGAAAGGAGGGGCTTGATGTGAAAGGAGTTGGTGACGATAGACAGTTCATTGAAACTTATAGGGAGCCGGTACCAGCGGGATATTTCCGGGGAGAGGAAAATAGCCACCCCCTGGCCCTGGCTTCTCCAAAAAACGCTGTCATTGACCAGCTGCATGGCCGGATCAAGGAGCTTTTTCCGATCGGGAGAGCGGACCTCCAAGGCAGCCAGCTTTTCATCTGCCTGGGAGATCAAATTTTTTAACCTGATGGGGTTTTGTTTCACTCCTTCTCCGGCGCCGTGGGTCGGCATGTAAATGGAGACACAGGGCCCTTTTCCCCGCTGCTGCATCAGAATTTCCACTTCTTCCTTGTTCAACAGGTCCAATTAAAACACCCTTTCTTTGGTTGGGGATACGCACATTTTTCAGGGCGTATTTCGTTTTGCCTCTGCTGCTCCGGTACAAGCGTCACGTAACGCTAGCGCAGGGACACTGCTACGGGAAGGGCTCGTTTCCCAGGCTCACGTTATCGAAGTGATGGCTTGGGGAAGGTTCTTTTGTTTTACTTCGTACGGGACATGCCCCTTCACTGTTTATTCTTTTTCTCCATGTCAGGCCGTGGATCCTTTTGGGTGAAGCTTAAAGCTCGAATATTTCCCGGCGAATTTGCGAGACGGGCACCTTTAACTCCTGCAGCTCTGCCATAACCGCTTTGCTCATCGCCGGGGGGCCGCAGATGAAATACTCCCTGCCGGGGAGCTCCTTCAGGTATTTTTTCAGCAGGTCACCATCGATGCGGCCTTTTTCACCTTCCCAGTCTTCCTGCCGGGACATGACCAGGACCGTCTCCAGCCCTTCCATCTCCTGCTCCAATTGCTGCAGCTCTTCTTGAAAGCACAGGTTTCTCTCGTGTTTGTTGCTCCAAAACAGCGTCACTTTTTTCTTTGTGTCCCGGTCGGCCATGTAGCGCAGCATGCTGATAAAAGGCGTGATCCCGATGCCGCCGGCGATAAAAACCAGTTCCCCGTCAGCGCTATTTAAATAACTGAACACCCCGTAGGGCGCGTCGATGTAAGCCTTGTCTCCCACCTTGGTTTCCTTGACGGTGGCGGTGAAATCGCCCAGCTCCTTGGGGCTTACGGCCAGGGTCTCCCAGGTGGGGCTGGAGGAGAGGGTGAAGGGATGAGAGGACGAAAGCTGCCCGTCCCGGAGCAGCTGCAGATGCATGAACTGGCCGGGCTTGTAGCGCAGGGGTTCGCCCTTGAAGTAAAGGCTCCAGATGTCTTCGGCTTCCTGCACCACATCCACCACCTGGTAGGGGTGGCGGCGTATGTAAACCAGGCGGTGCAGCTTGTGGATTACAATTCCGGCAAAGGCCGCCGCAAACGCGATCCACAGGTAATAGAGCAGGGAACCGGAAGCGGCGTTATAAAAAACGTGAACCAGGGCCAGGGGGAAAATCGCGTAGTTGGCCAGGTGAATGTTCTTCCAGGTTTCATAGGCGATGTTCCATTTTTTATAGTTTGAAGCCAGCGCGCCCGTCAAGGCGAACCCGGCCAGTGCAGCAACCCCGACCCACAGGAAAAAATGCGTGCTGATCCTCCCCGTCAACAGCAGGATAAACACCAGGAAAAATAGGGCGTGCAGCGCGATCAAGGCAATTCCTATCCGCCCGAAATGCCGGTGCAGGTGGAGCATTTTGTCCAACCCGAACCCTTCTTCGATCAGTTTCAGGCGCGTGCTGAGCACAAACTGCAGAAAAATAAATATCAACCCGAAGGTGGCAAACAGGTGGTTGGCATGCTCCAGGTAAAAAAGGTTCAGGGGGCCCAGCTCGGTAATCTCCACCCAGGCGTACAGGGCAAATACCATTAAGAGGATCACAACAATCCAAAACAGGCGCGGTTTCATACAAAAATACCTCCCGGCTCTGATACTTGTAAAATAAAATATCACTCTTGCCCGGAATTGTCCAGGACTTTCTGGGGCATTCATCCGTCAAGGGAAAAGGATTTCAGGAAGAATACAAAGAATATATGGAGGATAATAATTAAAATTAAAGGAGGCAGCACAGATGATGAAAGGGCATTCTTAACCACAGCGATTGTTGCTTTTCTATTGGCGCTGGGTCGGCCGGCTGCAGCCCTGCGGAAGAGCCGGCCGATCAAACAAACGGTCGGGAAGAAAACACCGTTGAAGCCGATGATATAGACCCGGCCGATCCCGCCCTGGTTCTGATCGAGGAGCGGTGTGAAGGCTGCCATGGGCTGGATCAGGTTTACGTGGAAAGAGACCGGGAGCTCTGGCCGGACATCGTAGACAGGATGGTGGGAAAAGCTCCCGGCCTCCTGGACGATGAAGAATTTGAACTGGTGGTAAATTATCTGCAAGAAAACTACGGCACAGACTGAGCCCCCATTTTCGAGAAACATGAGTGCTCCTGGTGGGCAGTATTTTCGTCTTTCCGATGGCACTCCCGCTTTCCGGGGGAATGAAGTCTGCCCTGAAAATGCAAAACTGACGCCGTAGATCTCCTCTCGGCAAAGGAGCCTTTACGTCCCCCTGCCGGCAAAGCGCAGCTTCACGACCGTCTGCCGGGTGAATTCCCGAAAAAGGCAGGCCGGCCAAGGGGCCACCCCAGCGCTTGCCCCAGGTTGAGTTTTTCTGTATCAGGGGGCCGTAAAATCCAAACAATAGTTCGCACTCTTGAATGGGAAGGGCAGAAAGGACAGAAGGGATAGGGGGAGAATTCCGGTGCCCATGATAATGCATACGGGGGATCTGCACCTGCGCGAATACGGCGATGAGCGCTGGGAATCGCTGCAGCACCTGCTGGAAGCGGGGAAAGAGCAGAAAATCGACCTCCTGGTAATCAGCGGCGACTTGTTTGACCGGCACATCGACGCCGAAAAACTGGCCAACCGCTTCAGGCAGGCCGTAAACGGGGCAGGTTTCCCGGTCTTTATACTCCCCGGCAACCACGACCGGGAGGCGTACGGCGGGGGGAGGTATTTTGGAGAAGGCGTTGAGGTCATCACGGACCCGGCGGTCCCCCTGGAATGCGGGGACGTTGTGTTTTGGGGCCTCCCTTACGCCCCGCTGGAGGAAAGCGAAATCATCAAGCGGCTTCACGCCCTTTCCGAAAAAGCCCCCGGGGGGAAATACAACGTGCTGCTCTTTCACGGCGAGCTGCTGGAACCCCGCTTTTCCCGCCGGGACATGGGCGAAGAAGGCGAGCAGAGGTATATGCCGGTAAAACTTTCCTGCTTTGAAAACCTGCGCTTTGATTACGTCCTGGCGGGTCATTATCATTCCAACTTTCGGATCTGGCAGTACCCCGCGGGATATTATGTTTACCCCGGATCCCCTGTCTCGGTTACCAAAAGAGAGAAAGGTCGCCGCAAGGCAAACCTTTTCAAAATCGGGGATCCGCCTCGAGAACACTTCCTGGACACTTTTCATTTTGAAGAGGTCGTGGTGGAGCTCGATCCCTTTTCAACAAAAAACCCCCTGGAGCGGATCGAAAAGGAACTGGAAGGGACGCACCCTTCTTCGCTGGTGGAGCTCCGGCTAAAAGGCTTTTTCAATGGAGAAGCACTGGGCCTGGACGAAAGGGGACTGATGAGAAAGGTTCATCAGGCTGTTTCCCCGCGGAACAACATTCGCGTTCTTCCCCCGGAATTCAAGGACATCAGCAGCATCCTTGACGACAGGCTGACCGAACGCTTTATGGAGAAGTTGAATGAAAGGATGGAGCACCAGGAGTTTCAAAAGAACATGCGCGACATGTTTGTACAGGCCTTGCTGGAGGCGAAATCGTGAAGATAAAGGAGCTGTTCCTGAAAAAATACGGTCCCCTGCAGGATCAGAGCTTTGTGCTGGGCGGTGGCTTTAATCTGCTGGTGGGCGCCAATGACCGGGGCAAGACCCTCACCATCGATGCGCTGGTCAAGATTCTGCTGGGCAGCAGGAAGAGAGAGGCCCGCGTTTTTGAACAAATCGACCGGGTGGGAGAGAAACCGGAGGGCTATGCCGTCCTGGTGAATGGAAACGGCCGCGAGCTGAAAATACCCGAGAAGGGGTCGCTGACAGAATTGACCGGGCTCACACCGCTGGAATGCCGCAATATTTTTGTGATCCGGAACAGCGATCTCACCATTGCCGACGAGGACGCTTTTTATACCGACGTGACCGATCGACTGACCGGC
Organism: Syntrophomonadaceae bacterium; assembly: GCA_003563895.1. Taxonomy (GTDB): domain Bacteria; phylum Bacillota; class Dethiobacteria; order DTU022; family UBA8154; genus CSSED11-181. The sequence goes on along the minus strand of PWTK01000089.1, from coordinate 8,541 downwards.
CTGCGCTCAAAAGAAATCGTCAAAATTACCGATCACTTGCGGGAGGCGGCCCGGATAACAGCCGACGGACATTTCTCCAATACCCGGGAGCATACCAAACTGAAGGACCGCCTCGGTGAGGCGAAAACGATCACAGAAGAGCTTGCCGCGCTGCAGCAGCTTGCGGAAGAGCGGGGCTGTGAGAATTTGGAGGAAGAGCTGGCCGGGCTCGAAAAAGAAAGGGAGAAGGTTGCAGCAGAACGGGAAGGACTCGATAACGCCCGCAAGAGAGAAGCTTTGGAAAAAACGGCCGCAGCGCTGGGCGAGCTGACGGACGCACTGGACACCCACGAGGAGTATGGAAGGTTCCAGGAGGAGGAGATGCATCTCTGGAGGGACACCGAAAAAGATGTGCAGCGGCTGGAGCAGGAAATAAAGGGGCGGGAACTTCTTGGGCGTGAAAAAGAAAAAGATCTGCAGGAAATAACGGAGGAAATGAGCGTAAAAGAGCAGGAACTGCAGGTGCTGGAGCAGCGCAGGCACGTCCTGGACGGGGAAATACGCCCGGATATCCTGGAATGCCGCCGGAAAAGCGAAGCCATTGAGACGATAAAAGCGCAGAGCCGCCGGCTGACCCTGCCGGCTGTCGCCTGCACCGCCCTCTCCGGGGCAGCCCTGGTTGCGTCTGCCGTCCATCCCGCCTGGTGGTTTTTCCTGCTCACGGGGGTCTTTCTTCTTACCTCGGCCCTTCTCTGGTGGCCGAAGATCGCGCTGGCCGTGGAAGAGGGCAGGTTTGCCGCCCTGCTGGAAAAAGTAAAGCAGAACCTTTCCCGCCTCGGCCTCTCAGCGGAAGACCTCCAGGATGCTTTGGGAAAAATAAATGCTTTCCGGGAGGAATGCGATCGGGGGAGAAATGAGCTGAACCGGCTGGCTGCCCGCAGAGATGCGGTTCAGGGCAGTATCGAAGAGCTGCAGAACAGGAAGGTTCCCCGGTTGAAAGCCGAAAAGGAACGGAACGAAGCCCTCATTGAAGGGATCAAAACCCGCTCCGGCGTCAACCGCCTGGATCATTACGCGGCCGGGCTTCATCAAAAAAGGAAATGCCAGGGAATCATTGACCGCCAGCAGGGCATTTTAAAAAGCATTGTGGGGGAGAGCGGCAAAGACCTTGAAAGCGACCTGGCTTTCTGGAAGCAGCGCCTGGAGGAGCTGCGGGAATACGGCCAAAAAGCCCCGGACACCCCTTACGACGAGAAAAAAGCGTCGTTGCTGGCGGAAAGGGCAAAATGGCTGGAGGGGGAAATTCAAGAGCGGAGGGAGCGGCAGGGCAGCTTCAAAAAACGGCTGGCTGAGCTGGAAAGCCGGGCCAACCAATTGCTGCAGCCCGAGCCGGGATTTGAATATCAGCCTTGTCAGAATGTCCTGGACCTGGATGTGCTGAAAGAGGGGCTGCAGCGTTTTGTGGCGCGCTGGGAGCACCGGAAGCGCCTGGCGGAGGAAGCGGTCGCCATCTTGGATGAAATCGCAGCGGAAGAGATGGAAAAAGTGAGCGAGCTTTTCGGGGAAGGCAGCGCCATTTCCGGCTACATGCGACAAATTACCGGGGGACTTTATCCCTGCGTGCTCTTCGACCGCGAGGAACGCAGCGTGCTTTGCAGGCGCAGCGATGGAACCCTTTTGGAAGCGGAAAAGCTTTCGGGGGGATCCTATGACCAACTTTACTTTTCGGTACGCCTCGCCCTGGGAGAAAAGCTGCTGGGACAGGGCAGGGCCTTTTTTGTCCTGGATGACCCCTTCATTAAGGCCGATCATGAACGGCTCTGCCGGCAGCTCAAGTCCTTGCAAAAGGTGGCGGAGTCGGGCTGGCAGGTGATCTATTTTACGGCCAAAAAGGAGGTCCGGGAGGCACTGGAAGAAGAGATAGAAAACGGCGGCGTAAACTGCCAGGAAATGATCGGGAGCCTGGCGTGAACGCTTACGCCAGTTCCAGGGGGGAAATAACGAAATAACGGCGAGCTTGCCCAAAGAAGACTGCCAGATTCGGGTTTTTGTTTCTTTTGGCAGCTGTTTTGTATTATAATAGAATTGCAAGGATTCAGAGGGATTATGGACCTATGTTCTTCACCGCAGCTGTCACCGCCCGGAAGGCAGAAACTGTCCCCGCCTGGAGACGGAAATACGGAAGCAGCCGGCTGCGCTCCGGGCTCGACAGGCGTTTTCTGCACAAAAAACGCGAGGAGTGAAGAGGGATGTATAAAATACTGGTGGCAGTGGATGGCTCCGAGCATACCCGGCGGGTAATCGAAGAGGCGGCCAGGATCGCTGCTACTGCAGATGCCGAGGTTACCGTACTTACGGTAGCGGGCGAACTGCTGTATTCGACCATTCCTACATATTACTTCAAGGAAAAGAGCATGGAAAGCATCGAGCAGAGCTTTCAAGAAGAAGCACAGCGGGTGGTCGAGGAAGCTGCAAAAGAGTTCCGGGCAAAAGGGATCACCGTTCACACAAAAACAGCGCTGGGGCGAAAGGCTGCGGATGTGATCTGCGAGATGGCTAAAGAGGGCGGCTACCACATGGTCGTTCTGGGAAGCCGGGGGCTGCGGGGCGTCAAGGAAATGTTCTTGGGCAGTGTGAGCAATAAAGTGGCGCACTTTGCCCCCTGCAGCGTGGTCATTGTCAAGTAGCCCGGCTCAACGGCCCGCCTGCAGCGAGAGTTTGCACTTAGCGTTGCTGCAGGGCCGGTTTGAGCGTCACCGCAGCGAAACAAGGAAGCAAGGGGAAACTCCTCCGCAGGAGGTGTGTCCCATACCTTGAAAGATGACATTTTTCCGCAGGAGGTGTGTCCCCATACCGTGTGAAAAGGGAAGACAATGGAGCCCTCCCCTTGGCTTGCGAGGTAGAAAATTCATTAGCCCATGTTAGCATCGGTCTTTTTTGCGCAAGCCCCTTCATTGTGTTTGAAAGCCGTTTTTTTTCTATGAAACCATGCGTGATCCTGTATTTATGATGTAAAGTGCCAGGCCTTTACTTTGCGTCCAGCCGGGTCAACCTTACCGGGTCCCCGGTGAGGATGGCGGGCTCTTTGCCGGTGACCAAAACAGTCTCCTCTATTTTACAGCAGCCGACAGCCGGATCGAACGCGTGCATCTCCAGCGCCACGGTAAAGTTTTCTCTCAGCACGGTTTGGTCCCGGGCGTTTAGCAGGGGTGGTTCGTTCAGCTCCAGCCCTATGCCGTGCCCGATGAGCCTGGCATGGGTGTCGCCGCAGAACAGAAAGTGTTCTCCAAAGGGCAGACTGCGGGCAAATTCTGCGACGCGGTGGTAGATGTCCCGGCAGGAGGCGCCTTCCACCAGGAGCGAAAGCCCGAACTGGAAGGTTTCCCGCAGCTGGGCGAACAGGTCTTCCGCCTCTTTGGGAATAGCCCCAATGGCGTAGGTGCGCGACTGGTCGGCGTGATACCCCCGGCAGCACACCGGGATATCCGTGACCAGGAGGTCTCCCTCGGAGATCACCCGCTCGGAAGGGCCGGCCGGGAGGGCCGGGCTGAGCCCTACGCCTGTGACCGAGTCCGCTATGCCGCTGAAGCGGGACAGGTTTTCCCCGGAAGAAAACGGCCCCCTGCTCATATAGAAATCGTGCCTCCTCATAAAGAAAATCCCTTCGTGCCCGTGGAGCCGGTGCTCGTTTTCTATGGCCGACGCCAACTGCAGCTCCGTCAGGCCGGCGGGGTTGGTTTCTTTCACCTTTTTGTGTCCGGCGGAAAGGACCCGGGCGGCGTTTTTGATCTCCTCTATCTCCCGTGCTTCTTTGTGCATTCTCTGCTCCAGGACAAGCTCTGAGACGCTCACTATCTCTACCCTATTCAGCGCTTCCCGCAGGCGCAGGTACTGTTTGGACGGCAGCACGTCCAGCTCCAGGCCGAAGGCCTTCCAGTTCTTTTGCGCTCCTTTGAGGACCTGGAGGATTTCCTTCAGCCCGCTCGCCTCGTGGAGCTGTTCCTCCTGCAGGAAGGTTTCTTCCCTGGCAAACTGCAGGTTCCTCCTGATGTACAGCGCGGACCTGTCGGGCTCTACCAGCAAGTACCCCGGCTGGGCGGTGCCCGTGTAGTAATAAATATCCCTGGAGTGCGTGAGCAGGCAGGCGTCGAGGTGCCGGGCCGCCATATTTTCCTGCAGCCCTTGCAGCCGGTGTGCTCCCATGGATACCAACTCCTTTCCGCGGTGCAGTTGTTCTTAAGAATTTGGGGTAAATATCCGCGCCGCCGGGATCTGCTGCGGATCCTGTGGCCTTCTCCCATGATATCATTAAAAACTGTTTTTGGCGATGGCGGGGATGGTGGGGGTTCAAGGGGCAGGAGGCATCTTTTTTTAACCGTTTAAAGGGGCAGAAAAAAGACGAAAGGAGTGAGTTTGTTGTCAAACTATGACGGGGACTTTTTAACCCACCTGCTCGAACAAAAAAGGCGTTGGGATATGGATAACGAATCTCCGACCAGGGCGTTCACCCATTCCGGGGTGGAGATCAATCCGCTTTACACCCCCGCGGATATCGCGGACCAGAATTACTTTGAGAAGCTCGGCTTTCCCGGGCTGCCTCCCTACACCCGGGGCATATTCCCCCTCATGTACCGGACCCGCCCCTGGACCATCCGCCAGCTGGCCGGGTACGGCAGCGCGGAAGAAACCAACGAGCGCTACCGTTTTCTGATTGCCAATGGCGCAACGGGGATCAACGGCGTTTTCGACTATCCCACGCTGCGCGGGTACGATTCGGATGACCCCGCTTGCGAGGGGGACCTGGGACAGGGCGGCGTCGCCATCGACTCCATGGCGGACATGGAACTCCTTTTCCAAAATATCCCCCTGGATGAAATCAGTGTTTCGCTCGTCGTCTGCAACCCGGGGATGGCCGTTACCGTGTTTGCCATGTTTTTGACCGTGGCCGAGGAAAGGGGGGTTCCCTGGGAGAAACTGCGGGGCACAAACCAAAATGATTTTTTGATGGAGACGGCGATCACCACGGCCCCCGATGTTCTCCATCCCGACTTTTCCTTTAAGCTGAGCACCGACATCGTGGAGTTCTGCGCCCAACACGTCCCCGGATGGCACCCCATCAGCTATACCGGCTACAACTACCGTGAGGCCGGCGTGAGCGCCGTGCAGGAAGCGGCGATGGCCCTTTCCAATGCCTCGGCGACCGTGGAAGAGATGCTGTCCCGCGGCTGCAGCGTCGACGATTTTGCACCGCGCCTCTCCTTTTTCTTCTCGGCCGACAGCGACTTTTTTGAGGAGATTGCCAAGTACCGCGCCGCACGAAGGATTTGGTACCGGTTGATGAAAGAGAAATACGGCGCCGAAAGCGAGCGCAGCCAGAGCCTGCGCTTTCACGTCCAGACCTCCGGCGCCTCCCTCACCCCGCAGCGGCCCCTGAACAACGTCACCCGCTCGGCCTACCAGGCCCTGGCCGCTGTCCTGGGCGGGGCCCAATCGCTGCACGTGAACGCGTACGACGAAGCGCTTTCCATCCCGACCGAAGAGGCCGCTGTCACGGCCCTGCACACGCAGCAGATCCTCCGCTATGAGACCAACGTGGCCGCCACCACCGATCCGCTGGGCGGTTCCTATTTCCTGGAGAGTTTAACCGACGAGCTGGAAAAAAGCATATGGGAATACATGGATAAGATTGCAGAGATGGGGGGCATGGTGGCCGCTGTTCAAAGCGGGTGGATCCACAATGAAATCGCCTCTGCGGCCCAGGAACATTTCAAGGCGGTCCAGAGCGGTGAGCGCAAGGTGGTCGGGGTAAACTGCTTCCAAAGCGAGCGGGAGCCGGAGATTGAAATATTCCGCGTTCCCGACATCCGCGAAAAGCAGCTGCAGAGGCTGAAAGAGGTCAAAGCCGGGCGCAGAGCCGAAAAGGTGGAACAATGCCTCCAGCAGCTCCAGCGCGCCTGCGCGGAGAACAAAAATATATTCCCGGAAATCCTTGCCGCTGTGAAGGAAAGGGCTACCCTGGGCGAGATCAGCGGGGTCTTGAAAAAGCACAAAGGAGGATGGGTCCTGCCTATTTGATGCCGGCGGCGGACCGTGCCGAAAAAAGGAGGGAAGTAGAATGACCCAAAAAGTATTGCTGGGCAAGCTCGGCCTTGATTCCCACTGGAGAGGAGCGGCGGTGGTTGCCAAATACCTGCGCGAAAAGGGATTTGAAGTGGTCTACGTGGGCAATCAAACCCCCGAACAGCTTGCAGAGACCGCGCTCCAGGAAGACCCTGCCCTGATCGGGATCAGCATGCTCTCCGGAAGCCACGTGATCCTGGTCACCAGGTTCCTGGAAGCCCTGAAAAAAAGGGAGCTTCAAGATATTCCGGTTGTGGTGGGCGGCATTATTCCCGCGCAGGACCACGAGGAGCTGAAAGAAGCAGGGGTAAAAAAGATATTCACCCCCGGCCAGCCGCTGGATGAGCTGGAAGAAATGATCGCGGGGCAGGGCAGCTTCCCGAGCAGCGCCGGGTAGGGCCCTGCCTGAACGCTTTACACCCGGCCGGGTCAATCCTGGCAAACAAGCGATTCACTAAAAACTCCCCGCAGACTTCCGGGGAGTTTTTTCGAGGCCGTATTTGTTAACTCCCGGGATTGTGATAATATCTAACTGTGAAACCGCGATCACCGCTTACTTACATGCTTGGGGGAGGGTCGAGATGCAAAACGAGGTGGAACGCAAACTGGGCATGCACCGTGCCCTGCTGGATGAACTGCCCTGTGCCGTGATCCTGTTCAACGCGGAAGGGCGGGTGGATGAATACAACAGGACCGCCGAGATGTATGCGGAGAAGGGCAAGGAAGAAGCGATGGGGGTGAAGGCCGGTGAGCTTCTTGACCGCCGCCTCCACCAGGAGCTGCTCCAGGGAATCTGAGACATACTACAGGGCAGAAGGGACTCCCTTTTCATAAGCGGCGAACTCAACAGGATCAAAGTGACCTTTAACTGTGTTTCTGTCTAAGGTGGGGTCCGATTGCAGTCAGCGCAGTGATGAAGACGGTTCGGGCGCAACCGAAACAAAGCGGAGGTCTGAAGGGAAGGCGATGGTGCCTTCCCTTATGGCTATAGGCACGGAAGAGATGCGTTGTTTTCCGCTGCAGGCCCAGTCACGCTATCCTGGAAGTAGAACCAACGCGCGGGAGGGGATTGAAGAATGGAGGTTGGCTTGGCATTAAGCGGCGGCGCCGTTCGGGGGATGGCCCACATCGGGGTGCTCAAGTACCTGGAGGAGCGGGGCGTCTCTGCCGATTTTACTGCCGGTACCAGTGCGGGCTCCCTGATGGGCGCCATGTATGCGGCCGGTTTCAGCGCGGAACAGATAGAGCGGATTGCCCTGGAAATTGACTGGAAAGACATTGTGAAAAGCATTACCGGGGTGCGCTTCCCCCGCAAGGGGATTGCCCTGGAAATTAATTGGAAAGACATTGTGAAAAGCATTACCGGGGTGCGCTTTCCCAGCAAGGGGCTGGTCAACACCGAATTCCTGGGAGGGATCATGAAAGAATACTTGGGGCAGGCCAAGATCGAGAGGCTGGAAAAGCCCTTCATCGCGGTCAGCGTCGACATCACCGGCAGCCAAGTCGTGCACCTGGACAAAGGGGAGCTGACCTCGGCCCTAATGGCCAGCTGCGCGATTCCCGGCATCTTTACCCCGGTGGACCGGGACGGCCTGATCCTGGTGGATGGGGGCGTGCTGCAGAACCTCCCTACCCGCCCGTTGGTGGACAGGGGCATCAAAACGGTTATCGCGGTGGATCTCAACGCCCACTCGGACAGAAGCGGGCCTCCCCAAAACATTTTCGATATCATCTTCCGCTCCATCTCGATGATGGCCCGCGAAAAGGACGAGCAGGACGGCAAGCTGGCAGCGTACTGGCTCAAGCCGGACCTGAGCAAAATTGGTCCCTGGGAATTCGATAAAACGGAGGAGCTCATCGAACTGGGTTACCGGGAAGCCAAAAATGTGCTGGAAAATGCCACTTTAAAATCGAGCAGGTGGAGCAAAATATTTCGCCGGTGATGTTGCCCGAAACCTCTCTGGCTTTTCTGCGACAATGTGACAGGGGACAACGTGACAGGGGACAGTTCGAGCGTCACCACGCAAGAATTGTCGTCCAGGGCCCTTCCAAAATCTTTCGCCGTAGAGTTTCTTTTCTGACAGGGTGCTGCCGGGTTCGGCCGGGGGCAAGAGGCTGATGTTTTTGCTGTAGCAGAGTTTTTTCAAATCCATTGACACGACGGCCGAGTTGAATTATAATCCAGTTAAGTATTTACTTATTTAAATAAGGGAGCCTTAATGTGACCGAGAAAAAAAACTCCCGGATCATTCAATTGTTCAGGGCCCTGGGAGACGAGACCCGCTTTCAAGTCATGCAGCTTCTCCTGAGGAACGACCTGTGCGTGGGCGCGCTGGCGCGGCTGCTGGACGTTTCCAAGCCAGCGGTTTCACAGCACTTGAAAATTTTGAGGGAAGCCGGGTTGGTTAAAGGAGAAAAGCGCGGCTACTGGACCCATTACAG
>PWTK01000114.1 GCA_003563895.1 Syntrophomonadaceae bacterium | reverse complement strand
GGGCTGGAGGAGTCAGGGAGAACGGCAATGACAACGGCGGCCCTCCCGATTGGTTGCCCGACCACGCCCGTGAGCGGTGGGAGTGGTCGCAGTCCGGCGAAGAAGGCCCCCCGCCCTGGGCGCCCGAACACGCCGGGGAACAGCGGGAGCGGTCACAGGATGATGACAACGGCGACCCTTCAGGGCAGACTCCCTGACCATACCCAAGAACGTCATGAATGCTCCCATTCCGGCGAGGAAGGTCCCCGTCCCGTCCCGGGCCGGAAGTGCCAACGGCAAGGGCTCGCCAAACCGTTAGGCCCCTTTTCGCAAGTGCTGTGCCGAAGCGGCGGTATTATATTCACGGAAGTGAAATCCTGAATGGCCCCGGGCTTCCCGGGCGGGGTGAGCAACGTCTGGTTCTATCCGGAGGCCTTTCAGGCCGGGAGAGCCTCTCCTGGTAATTTGTAAAGAAAAGAGCTGGCTCCAGGCCGGCTCTGGTTAGCACGGGAAGAAGCAGGGCGGTTGGGCATGCAAGCATTTTCGCGAAGGCCTGCAGGATGCTGAAGCCCCTGAAACCTATTTCAGGGGCTTTCACCGTGTACGGCCCCCGTTATGACATAAACAGGCCCCTCCCTTGCAGAAGTTCGCCGTCGGGACTGTAGATTTCAAGGCCGGGGCACATGCCGGGTTGGATGGGCCGCCCTGGGGAATTATAAATTCCAACGCCAGTGCTGAAGTATAAAAAATGCCTACAACCTTTTTATTTCAGGACTTTGTTAGCATCTAAAGCGAAAAATTGTTTCGCTGCAATCCCTGTAAGCCTTGATATGCCTGTATTTTAAAAGTCATGCGTCAGCACTGTCTCAACACTTTTTTTGTTGACAGCGCGTTCAATATATAATACCATGAATTAATAGTTGCAGATGCAACTATATCATCGAGGGGGTCGCCCGGATGAGCGAAGAATCTCCTGTCAGGTACTTGTCCCTGCTCTACCGTTACTTCCAGATATATCTTTCGGAAGAACTGCTGCCTTACCATATCGGGAAAGGGCAGGCCCTGTTCCTCTTGTTCTTATACCGCTTCGAGGGCGTGACACAGGATGAAATGGCATGTTATTTGCACATTGATAAAAGTACCGCGGCCAGGGCCCTCGAAAAATTGAAGGAAGCAGGCTACGTCAAGAAAGTCCCGAAAAAGGACGACCTGCGATCCAACCAGCTTTTTTTAACACCGCAGGCCTGGGAGATAGAACCCCGCCTGCAGGAAGTTTTAAGGCGGTGGAGCGACATCCTGGGCACAGACATGACCGAAGAAGAATTTGCCCTGGCAACAGGGCTGCTGAAAAAAATGACCGAAAACGCCATTGATCACATCCGGGACGTGAAACAGATAAAAACATTTCCGGGAAGCGGCATGAAGGTGAAAGGCGAGGGTGATCAGGGATGACAGCAATTGAAGCGTCCGAAAGGGATTTCGGGTGCATGGAAAGAAAGGTGAGCAAATGAACGCGTTTGACTTATGGGAGAAATCCAGGCACATGCTCCGCTCCTTCCAGGAGGATACGGAGGAACGGATCAATTACCAGGACATCGCCCGCACTTTAAAAGAGGAGCTCCTTGCCGATGTATATGTAATAAATCGGGAAGGGAAAATTGAAGGGTGCGCCGTTACGGATGATTTAAAATGCCAGATCCTGGAAAGGCAAATCCTGCAAAACAAGTGCCTCCCGGCAGAGTGCAGCGAGCTTTTACTGCGAAACAACTCCCCGGGGGTGAATTTGCAGCAAAAACCCTTCCGCTGTCTTTTCTTTGAGGGTTTGCCGTGCAGCTTTGAAGATCTCCTCGTTGCACACATCCCCATCATCGGCGGTGACAGCAGGCTGGGGACCCTGCTTCAGGTGCGCTGCAAAAAAGTGTTCGAACCTGAGGACCTTGTGCTTGCCGAAATTGGCGCCGCCCTGCTGGGCCGAAAAATTCTCAACAAACGGGCACGGGAAAAAAAGGAAAAGGAGCGGCTCAAGAACACGTTTGAGCTGGCCGTTCACTCCCTTTCTCATTCTGAAGGAGAAGCCTTGAAAAGCATCATCCAAGAGCTGGGCCGCCTGGAGGAGACCCTCGTGTGCAGCAAAACAGCCCGGCGCCATGGGGCTTCCTATTCGGCGGTTCGCTCAACACTGAGAAAGCTGGAAAGCGCAGGGATCATCAGATCGTACAACATGGGCCATAAAGGCATCCACGTCAGCGTGCTCAACCCGTACTTTTACGAATATTCAAAGGTGACGGAAGAAACGGGAGCCCTGGCGGATTGAGAAAAACACCCGGGCCTTCAAATTTGCCCGGACAGAAGGAATTTTGCGCTTTTTGTTGAAATCCTTTTCAATGTTTTAAATGGGAAGGGAGAGAACATGAAAAGCGGAACCGACGGCACCAACATCGTCGCCAGTTTGAACCGTGAGGAAAAAGAAGAGAAGCGGGACATGTGGCAGTTCCATCCTTTTGGGGGAGCGAGAAGAAGTTGGTACGTAATTCACACCTATTCAGGCTATGAAAACAAGGTCAAGGCAAACCTGGAAAAGCGCGTCGCGTCCATGGAGATGGGGGATAAAATATTCATGGCCTTTGTCCCCATGGAAAAACGGTTTGAAACGAAAAACGGGCAGCGAAAAACCGTCATGCAGAAGCTTTTTCCGGGCTATGTCCTGGTGGAGATGGTCATCGATGATATTTCCTGGTTTGTGGTCCGGAACACCCCCGGGGTCAACGGTTTTGTCGGAGCCGGCCCAAAGCCTGTCCCTTTAACGGAAGAAGAGATTGACCGGATCTTTAAACGGGTGGGCCTGGACGATGCCACTCCGAGGGTCAAGTTTGATTTTAAGGAGAAGGTGCGGGTTGCCTGCGGCCCCCTCCATGATTTCACCGGTACGGTGGAAGAGGTTGATCAGGAAAAGGCCAAGCTGAGGGTAACCATCTCCATGTTTGGGCGGGAAACCCCGGTGGATCTCGGTTTTGACCAGGTGGAAAAGCTTTAGCGGATACGGTGATGAGACAGCCGGGGAAACCGGCTGAGCCGCGGCGGCCCAGACGGCGGGAGGTGTCCGCTTTTTGCGCGGTTTTATCCGCCGGGAGCTGAAATAGAATAACGAAAGGCGTGAACATACGGATGGGCAACCCCTTTTCACAGATAACACCCGAAATATTGGAACTCTCCGATCTGTGTAAGGCCAACAGCACCATTGACCCCGCGCTCTATGAAAAATATGATGTAAAACGAGGGCTGCGCGATATCAACGGGAAAGGCGTGCTGACCGGCTTGACGGAGATTTCCGAAATCATCTCCTACAAAACCATTGATGGGGAGGAACACCCCTGCGAGGGCAAACTTTATTTCAGGGGCATCGATGTGGAAGAGATCGTGGAAGGGCTGACCAGAGAAGACCGCTTTGGGTTTGAAGAGGTGGCCTATTTGCTGTTGTTCGGACAGCTGCCCGATGCCAGGGAACTGATCCGTTTTTCCGGGATCCTGTCCTATTATCGCTCGCTTCCCACCAACTTTGTCCGCGACATCATCCTGAAGGCCCCCAGCCAGGATATGATGAATACGCTCGCGCGCAGCGTTTTGACCATGTACTCCTACGATGATTACGCCGACGACATCTCCCTGCCCAACACATTGCGCCAGTCGCTGCAGTTGCTGGCGCTGTTCCCTTTGCTGGCCGTGTATGGATACCAGGCCTACTGCCACTATCATGACGGCCAGAGCCTCTTCATTCACGCCCCAAGGCGCGAGCTCTCCACCGCGGAAAATATCCTGCACATGCTGCGGGCAGACAGCCAGTACACCCCGCTGGAAGCGAAGATCCTGGACATGGCCCTGATCCTGCACGCCGAACACGGCGGCGGCAACAACTCTGCCTTCACCACTCATGTGGTCACCTCTACGGGCACGGACACCTATTCGGCCATTGCGGCGGCCCTGGGGGCGCTGAAGGGGCCCAGGCACGGCGGCGCGAACATTAAAGTGGCAAAGATGTTTGAGGACATGAAGGCGAATATTCCCGATTGGACCGATGAGTCCCGTGTGGCGGACTACCTCAACCGCCTTTTGAATAAAGAGGCGTTTGACCGGTCGGGGCTGATTTACGGCATGGGGCATGCGGTATACTCCCTGTCCGATCCGCGGGCGAATGTATTGAAGAAATTCGTGGAGAGCCTCTCCAGGGAAAAAAACCGCGTTGAGGAATTCCAGCTCTACTCCCTGGTGGAAAGGCTGGCGCCGGAAATGATAAAGGAGAAATATCGCATTTACAAGGGCGTCAGTACAAACGTTGACTTCTACAGCGGTTTTGTTTACAACATGCTGGATCTGCCCCTGCAGCTGTACACCCCCCTCTTTGCCATAGCCCGCATTGCCGGATGGTCGGCCCACCGCATGGAAGAGATCGCAAACGAGGGCAAGATTATTCGGCCGGCCTACAAGTCCGTGGCCGAGATAAAAGAATACGTCCCCCTGGAAAAGCGCTGAGAGCCGCTCGGCGCAGCGAGGGGCAAAACCCGGAGAGGGCAAAAACCGGGGCGGGGGCGGAAGGAGGATAATCTACCGGGGGGGACATATTGGCCCCAAAAGCAGGATCAAACGTCTTAAACGGGCAAATACGGACCGGGCGAAGGGGGAAGCAGCAGTCTGCTCGCCCTGATCCCGCCTGAAACGCCTTTTTTTTCGCTGCCTCTCGCTGAAGAAGTGCCGGTTCATAGATTTCCTGGGACAGGATTTATTTGGGGGCAGAAAATCTGTAGGCAGGATGAACACGTTTTATTGCAAGGAGTGAGCCAAAAAGTGTTAGAAGAGGTTATGCCCGAGCTTTACAAGATAGAAGTTCCTCTCCCGCAAAACCCTCTCAAGGCCACCAACTCGTATGTTATTCTGGGAAATGAGCGAAATCTGATCATTGACACGGGGATGAACAGGGAAGAGTGCCAGAATGCCATGACCAGGACCCTTACAGAACTCCAGGTTGATTTGGCAAAAACCGACTTTTTTATCACCCACCTCCATGCCGATCACCTGGGACTGGTGTCGGAACTGGCAACGGCATCCTCCCGTGTATATTTTAATCAACCAGACGCAAAATCACTGGAAAACCTCACGTTATGGGAAGATTTATATTCTTCGGCACAAAAACACGGTTTCCCTGAAGATACGCTGCGCAGCGCCATGAGCGGCCATCCCGGCAAAAAATATGGCCCTACCGACTCAGAGAACTTTGTTGTTTTACAAGAAGGCGAGCGGTTGGAATTTGCAGATTTTCGTTTGCACTGTGTTCATACACCCGGCCATACATTGGGACATATGTGCCTTTATGATGAAAAGAAGAAATTATTGTTTTCGGGAGATCACATACTCAAAGACATAACCCCCAATATCACCTCCTGGGACGATGCCAGAAACCCCCTGAAGATGTATCTGGAAAGCTTGAACAAAGTCCATAAGCTTGAGGTCAGTCTGGTGCTCCCCGGGCACAGGAGTTTTATCTATGACTGCAAGCAGAGAATCAATGAATTAATTGAGCATCACAGGACAAGGTTGGAAGAGATTATTACCATATTAGAAGATTTTCCCTCAGGCAGTGCCAGTGCTATTGACGTAGCTTCCCGCATGAGCTGGGATTTGGTCTCGGAGTCCTGGGACGCTTTTCCCGTAATGCAAAAGTGGTTTGCCACGG
>PWTK01000109.1 GCA_003563895.1 Syntrophomonadaceae bacterium | reverse complement strand
ATAAAAATACAACAACCAGGTGATGACTACCCGGTCAAGCATGGACCACCCCGCGGCGCCGGCACCGTAAAACATTTTTCCCTTCAGGGCAAGCTTTCGGCTCACGACTCTCCCCCTCGATCTTTCTCCCGCGGGACCCTGCCGGCTGCAAAACGCCGCCACAGCGCAAAGCCTACAAAACCGGCGGCAGAAGCAAATGCGCGGCCGGTGGCTGCCCTGCCGCTTTTGGGGTGGACCGTTTCACAGGCAAAGCCGCTGTCCATCACTGCTTCCAGCAGCAGCCTCCCCCCTTCACGGTTTTGAGCCAGCAGATCATTTGCGGCCGCCAGGGGCCAGGGCAAAACCGCATGCTGGCAGGAACATTCGTTGAAGCGGACGGCATGGTGGTAATGAGGATTTTGCGGGGAACGGATCCAATCCACGGTCCGTCGATAAACCTCGTCTTCCAGCGCGCAGAAACCGTAATAGGCCAAAAGCTGCAGGCTGCCCGGGGGGTTGTCGTAAAGCTGAAAACCCCCTTCCCCATCGACAGCCCAGGCAAAAAGCGGCCCTTCCGGTCCCTCTACCACCCCGTAGCGGTAGATGGCCCGCCTCAATTCCGCTGCCAGGTCTTCCAGGCTTATCGTTTCCAGGGGCGGACGGGGGCTCCAAAAACCCTCTGCATAAAGCCTGGCCAGAAAATGAAGGCCGCACCAGGCGAGGGCATTGCCGTAGACCAAAAAAGGATGGCGAACGGGGTCATCCGAAGGATCGAGAAAGGTATGAAACAAGCCCGTTGCGCCATCGCGGTGCGCCAGGAGTTTCTCCAGCAGCACATTCAGCCCTTCAGATATAATTCCTTCCCGCAGCAGGCCAAAATCCCCGGTAAACTGCAGGTAGTGCCGCAGGGCCAAAAAATACGCGGCAAGCTGGTCCAGTTCAAACCCCGGGTAAAGCAGGGTCCCATTGATGTAGTGGGCGTGTTCACCGGCCCTTGCGAGGTGCCGCTCAAAAACGGTTAACAGGACCTCCCGGGCTGTGTGCCGGTCCACGAGCAGTATTCCCGGAAAGCTCCAGAGCAGCGCATCCCTTCCCCAGAAGGCAGCGCTTACATAATAGCGGGGGCTCCGTGAAGTCACCGGCACCCAACAATCGGTGTCGATAGAACGCCCCAGGGCAAAAAAATAGTTAAAGAAGAGGTTGCGGTTCATTGCCTCGTCCAGCCTTTTACGGCCGGTCATGATGGCGCGTTCCCGCAGCCAGCGCCGCTTTTCAAGGGAGAGCTGTTCCCACCCCCGCCGCTTCAGATCCACCGCCGTAGTCCCGGCGCCATCGGCCTCCATGTTCACGGCCAGGTAAAGGGCCAGGCTGCGGCGCTCTCCCGGACGAAGCCGCAAGCTCGAAAGTCGGGAAAATTTGTGGGAACCCGGTTTAACCGTATGGACCCACCGTCCTTCCGCTGTAGAGGAAAGAGCAAGCGCCGCCAGGGGCAGGGCAGAACCTGTCTCGGCGATGAGGGAACCGGTCCAGCGGTCGTAATGCACACGCAGGGGCTCTGAGAGGGCCTTTGAGTGAAAAACCGTGCGGCAGGGGTACCCCAGGCTGCCCTGCCACCCCGCCTCCAACCGCAGGTCGACCCCGGAAACATTCTTCACACTCAAAAGATAAACTGCCCCCCGGCTGCCGGGGGGCGAGATAATTCGGCCCTCAATGTGCAACCCGCCGGATGCATAGCTGCAAAAGCGGGGCTCCCAGTATTGATGATAGCTCCAGCGAAGCCTCCCTTTCAAGCGACATGGCCTGCCTCCTACCCTCACCACGGGTTCCAGCAGCGGATTGTCCGCGGCGCCTCGAAATTCCAGCAGGCCGCAGGCAGACATGCTTAAAACATTCAAAGAATCGATCCCGCCGCTAAGGGGATCGATTTCCGGCAGGGAAAGATACTCGTTTCCGGTCAAAATAATGGGACGGTAATCGGCCTCTACTTTTGGAACCGTGAGGATCATCTTCGCCAACCCGAACCGCCCTCCTTTATCACCTATCACCCACGGCACGCTGAGGGGATAGCGACGTTCGACAAAACGGGGGCCGGCAGCAGAGCGGGAAAAGCATGAACATGTTCGCCTTCACCCTACAACCCCGAAGCTCCCGCGGATTCAAACTGAGCCCTTACTGCCAAAATGCCAGGCCCCGGCGGTTACAACTCCCTACTCTTCATCCCCATAGCTCTCCAGGTAAAACTCCGCCGCCTGGGCCCAGATGGTTTCTTCGTCTACCAGTTCAAGCACCTTTTCCCACTGCTCCCTGGCCTCCTCCAGGGAACCCTGCGAAGCCAAAAAAACCCCGTGATACAGGAGTGCTTCCGGGTTCTCCGGTTCCAGCTCTATCACGCGTTCAAAATAACTTTCCGCCAGCCGGTTCTCTTCCAGGTAAAAGGAAAGCACGGCCACCCGCAGCTTTGCCCAGGGTTCATCAAACCCTTCTTCCACGGCTTGCAAAAACTGGTCCTGCCCCTTTTGGATATACCTGAAGCCTTCGGCTTCGCTGCCCTCCTCCTGCCAGTAGTACATGGCCAGCTCATAATAGGTTTCTCCCAGCTCAGCCATCAGCTCCGCGTTTTCCGGTTCCTCTTCCAGGGTTTTTTCCAGCGAAGCCGCCCGCTCTTGCATTGCTCCCAGGTAATCCTGCCCGGCCGGGGGAGCATCAGCGCGTCCCCCTCCCAGTAAATCGGCAAAACCTAAAGTGGCGCTGAGGATCATTCCGCCGACCAGCAGTACCGCTACGGTAACAATAAGGATATTTCTGCGCCGCAGCCTGGCCTTCTTCCTCTGGCTTCGCTTCTCTTCAGATTTTCCTCCCATGAAATCACCTTTCTTAAGAAGTAATAGGTCAGTCCCCCGCAACCAGCAGGGAGCCGCAATTTTCACAAAAAACCAGCTCACCGGGGGTCAACATCTTCGCCCTGAAAGAAGAAGGCAGCGAAACGTTGCATATTCCGCAAAAACCTTCCTTCACCAGGGAGACGCACCTTCCGCGTGAACGCCGCGACATATCCCGATATTTTTGGAGCAGCTCATCCTGGATGTTCCCTTCCAGTTCGCCTTTTTTGCTCCCCAGTTCTTCCAGCTTGTCTTTCAGCGCCTCGGTGTCCTGGGCAGCTCTCTTTTTCAGCTGCAGCAGCTCTTTTTTATCACGTTCCATTTTTTCTTGCAGTCGCTGCAGTTCCGCTTCTTCGCCCTCCAGGGCATCCATCAGGGAGATCGTCTCCTCTTCTGCCTTTGAGATGTTTGACTTCAAGGATTCAATCTTCTTCTCCAGGCTTTCCAACTCCTTGGCGCTTGTTATCTCACCGCTGTAAAGCCTGCTGTTAAGCTCCTTGACCGAAGCAGAAAGCTGCTCCACTTCCGATTCTTTGCGGCGGAGTTCTTTTCGCTTCCCCTGCAAGTCTTCTGTTTTTTTTTCCAGCTCCCGCTCCAGTAAAGCGTATTCCTTCTTTTTTTGACGATATTCTTCTGCGCTGGGGAGGTGCTGCAGCTCCCTCTCCCGCTGCTTGATGCTGTGCTCTACTTCCTGGAGCTCCCAGAGCCGTCTCAATTGTTCCAAGTAATTCATCTCCTTTTTATTGTAACAACAAAAAAGGATGAGGTCTATCCCTTACCTTATCCTTCTTTATTCTTCAGCAACCTCCATACATTGGCTTCCCGCCCGGCAACAACGACTTCTGTTTCCAGCCCCTTTTGCGCCATCTTTTCTCTCAAATGGCGGGCCAGGACGGGCAAAACCGGTTTCTCTGTAGCGCCGTGGCTGGGATCTAAAAGGGCCAGGCCGAGTTCTTCAGCCCTCTGGGCTTCGTGGTACCTGATGTCACCGGTAATAAAAACCTCTGCCCCCGTATGCGCCGCCTGATCCATTCTATCGGCCCCACTGCCTCCCAGCACGGCGATCCTTTTAACCTCTCTCTCCGGCTCCCCTACCATCTTCAAGTAAGGGGGTTGGAGTTTCTCTACACATCTGTGGGCCAGGGTTTTTAACGGCATCTTTTTTTCCATCCAGCCGATTCTCCCCAACCCCCAGGTCTCGGCTCGGTTGGCCAGAGGGGAGAGATCAAAGGAGGGCTCTTCATACGGATGGGCTTCCAGCAAGGCCGCCAGAACTTTTTCTTCCAGCTTTCGAGGAAGGATGGTCTCCAGGCGAAACTCTTTTATCCTTTCCAGAGACCCCCTGTTCCCGATAAATGGAGAAGCCCCCCCGCGGGGCAGAAACGTTCCCATTCCTGAAACCTGGAAGGTGCAGTGGCTGTAAAGGCCAATCCACCCCGCACCCGCAGCGGAAATAGCCTCCCGTACCGTTTCTTCGTATCCTTCAGGTGCAAATACCACCAACTTGAGATATTCTTCTCCTCCGGTTGCCTCGAGGATCTCCATCTTCTGCAAGCCCAGCACTTCCCCCAACGCCTGGCTCACCCCGTTGGGCGCGACATCCAGGTTGGTATGAGCGGCATAGAGCGCTACTTCCTCTTTAATGGCCCGGGCCAGCAGCGCTTCGCGAGGAGCCTTGAAATCCAGCCTTTGGATAGGTTGGAATAAATAAGGGTGATGCACCACCACAAACTCGCTCCCCAAAGAGACGGCCTCTTCCAGCACCTCTGTGGAAAAGTCAAGCGCCAGCAGCACTCTTTTTACCTCCTGGCCCAAATCCCCCCACTGCAGCCCGGTGGGATCTCCGGGGAAGGCCATGTGGGGTGGGGCGAACTCCTCTACCATTGAAGCAACCTCTTCACCTCTGGCGTACATCTCTGATCACCTCTTTAATCCGTGTGTAGCGGTAATGGCTGCTGCGCCACCGGGGGTCCCCGGTGCCCAGCCTGGAACGGGCCAGGGCCTGCAGAAGCCTCTCGTAGTGCTTTAGCTTGGCCTGCAGCCAAGGTATTAGAAGGGGATCCCGGTCCCTCATCAAGGCTGGCCCCAGTTCAAAAATGATCGGGTCTTCGATCCTTTCCTCACCCGGTTCGGCTGCAATAACTTCATAAAAGCGTCCTCCCTCACGGGCCAGTTTCTCCCGGGGAAAATAAAACCCCCTGGAAACCAGCCAGCGCCTGAGTTCTTCTGCATCGACCATGGGCTGCATGACAAACCTTTTATAATCAAACAGATCGGCTTCCGCCTCAGCAAGTATCCGGTTAATCGTTTTACCGCCAAGGCCGGAGATAACCACCGTCTCCACAGCATCCTCACCCTTCAAAGGCTCCAGCCCATCACCTTCCCGGAGTTCAATCATTTCTTCCAGGCCAAAAAAGCGCAGGTTTCTTTGGGCTTTCCGCAAGCTGCCCCGGGATTTTTCCACTGCGATTACGCGGAGGCACCTCCTTTCCTGCACCAAAAACACCGGCAGGTGGGCGTGATCCGTTCCAATATCGGTCACAACACCGCCCGAAGGGACCAGCTCGGCAACTGCCAGCAGGCGGGGCCTCAGTTTGACCTTCAGCTTCAACGCCTTCCACCCTTTCAATGTAACCGTATTCTAAAGCGGTCCTCTTAAAATGAAAAAGGCGAATCTTCCCTCTGCTGCTCCTGTCTTTCTGGCACTGATCATCTTCCATAAACAACTCCGAAAACCCTCCTGTGACCCAAAGATTAAAAAGCTTCTTTGAAATGCAATACCCCCTTCAAATAATGCCTTTTCCAAACCTGTTGAAGGCAGAGCAGGGATATTATGGGTTCAATAAACGCGAAAGCGCTGCCTGACCGCCCTGGTCAGGCCTGCATAAGCCCACGCCTGTCGGACCAAAATCCCAGGGACTTCCAGCCTGTTGTAAAAGCCCTGGCTTGTTTGTGCGGGCTCTCCCTTTGCGAAACCCTGATACGCCGATGACCTTCTCAATGGGTAAACTCAAAAAACTCTTTATCATCCCCTTCATTATGTAGTATTATAATAAAGACAGCTCTATGTGGAGGGAATCGAACGTTGATCTACACCATACTTGCCCTGCTGGTCTTGCTGGTCATCATTGTGCTCTTTGTCAAGGGGCTTGTCCTGGCCTTCAGGCTGCTCGTTATTTTGCTGCTGATGGGAGCGCTGGCCTATGCAGCTTCACGCTACCTCCTGTAGCGGGTGAAGATGATTGATATGTACTGGCGTGCTCGATTGCGACCAGGCAAAGCCGGCTGCTTCTGAGCAGCCTGAAATGCGGCACCGTCTTTCCTTTTCACCCCAATGGCAGCATAAAAAACGGAGGTCGTCCATAACTGGACGACCTTTCTTTTACAGCAAACGCGTGACACCCGGCCCTGCCCGGCGATCTGTCCGGACAGGCGAGTGTTCAATTCTTCCGCTGGAGTTACGGCTCCTTCAGCGATGCTTGCCCTTTTAAGCGGCTGTAAAAGATGACGGGGAAATTTTTTGTGAAAATTGCTCAGAGAAACCAATTGGAGAAAAAAGGCTTGTTTTCAGGGAAAATTCCTCCCGAACCTTGATTCCAAAGTGAAATTTTATGGTTGACCTTTCCGACAGCCCTAGCTTATAATGGCATAGTTGTCTGAAATAAACGGCCGGAGATGAGAGAGGAGGTGCTTGCACTTTGGAAGGGAAAACCTTGAAAGCAGAAAACATTCTGTCAACCATAGGTGCCTACAAATCAAAACTACACTTTTTTTTCTGCGTTTATCTGGCACAGGAACTCGGAATACTGCCCCCGGTATATTCGTTTGATTTTAGCATGAAAATCCCTACCTGTAACAAGCTGGAAAATGAAACTGCGGCCCTTTTCGGTTCCGAAAAAATCCTTCCCCAAAACGGAAAGGGCTCTTACCGCTTAAACCATGCCAAGATAAAAAAAGAGGAGGTATCCCTGGCCCCCGGGCAAAGGAGTGCCCTCTGTGAACTCAGCGATCTCCAAACAGAAGACCTGATCAAAATTGCCCTCGTGCTGCCCTCTTTGCCAAATCGCATATCCGGGGGCAACCCCAAGGAAAACAAGAAAATGATCGCGGAGGAACTGCTGGTCGAACCCGGGGAAGCAGAGAGAATTTATCGTATCCTCTACAAGCTGGAATCTCTCCTTTTTGCAGCACCCGAATCAAAACAGAGATATAAAAACAGAAATATCCCCTGATAAGGATCTCTCCAGTCGCTTCCCCCTTACAAGCTTTTCTGCATAAGTAAATTGAATATGCCGCCCTTCATTAACAATAATGAAAGGCGGCATATTTGCTGCGGGGGCTTTAAAATGCTAAGCCCAAAAACCGCATTGTTTATTGTTCAAGGAAATGCGGCTTTTGGCCGTCGTGTGGTTGACATGCATCACAGAAAATTGCTATACTTTTTTCAAGCCAAAGCAAGGGCCATTCCATATATTACCTTTTGTTTCCTTTTTTTAATTTCCCCGTAAGCCTTCTCAGCTTTACAAACCTGAATCCAGGTGGCCGCTTCATCCAAAGAGCGCAGAAAGGAGCGTTATAATGCCTGATGATGATAAAATCAAAGAGGCCAAGCAGTTTCACACCGACACTCCCCAGGAGACGGAAGGCTTTTTCCTCAAGGGATCCAATTCGCTGGACTGGGGCATGAAAAACAGGCTGGCGCGCATCTTCAATCCCGAAACCGGTCGTACCGTGATGCTGGCCATCGATCACGGCTATTTTCAGGGACCTACCCTGGGACTGGAACGCGTCGACATCAATATCCTTCCAATTGTTCCTTATGCGGATACATTGATGCTGACGCGGGGAATTCTCAGAACGGTCATTCCCCCTTCCACTTCCAAATCCATCGTGCTCAGGGTTTCCGGCGGCACCAGCATTCTCAAGGAGCTTTCCAACGAGGAAATAGCGGTGGATATTGAGGATTCCATCCGGCTCAATGCCTGCGCCATGGCGGTGCAGGTCTTTATCGGCGGCGAATACGAAAAGGAATCGATTATCAACATGACCCGGATGGTTGATATCGGAACACGCTACGGCATTCCCACCCTTGCAGTAACCGCGGTGGGTAAAGACATGGCACGGGACGCGCGCTACTTCAGGCTGGCGACCCGGATTTGCGCCGAACTCGGGGCCCATTACATCAAGTCTTACTATATTGAGGAGGGGTTTGAAACGGTTGCATCCTCCTGCCCCGTACCCATTGTGATGGCCGGCGGCAAGAAAATTCCGGAATTTGATGCCCTGGCCATGGCCTATCGGGCGGTTCAGGAAGGGGCAGCCGGTGTGGACATGGGGCGGAACATCTTTCAATCCGAAGCGCCGGTGGCCATGATCCAGGCGGTCAAGGCCGTGGTGCATCAAAACGAAACACCGGAAAAGGGCTTTGAGCTGTACAATACCCTGAAAAATGAAGGCTGACCGAAAAACTCCCCCGGAAATTGAACGGCATTCACGCCGGGCTGCATTGAACAGCCATTTCCTCCATGAGTATTTGAAAAAAGAGGTTGTTCTCGTGTGCCTGTTCAAAGAGAAAGGTTTGAGGGAAATAGTGCCGTGGGGACGGTTCAGGCCTCACCGCAGCGAAGCGGAGGCCAGGGGAGACGGTGAAACTCTCCCCCGTGGCTCACGTATTATGCTTGGGCAGTTATTTATATCCCATTTTTATTCTCGCTGAATGCGCCCCCGTCTTTTGGGGCATGAAAGAATCTGACCTGCATATTCACAAGCCGGCCAAGGGCTGCAGAGAACGGGCGGCGGAGGGAAAAATGAAAGTATCGGTGTGGTACAACAATAAAAATATCAGGATAGAAGAGGTGCCGACCCCCACGCCCGGACCAAGAGAAATGCTCGTTAAGGTGATGTCGTGCGGGATCTGCGGAAGCGATGTCGCTGAATGGTACCGGCTCCCAAGGGCACCGCTGGTGCAGGGGCATGAGCTCGGCGCGGAGGTGGTGCAAACCGGGTCCTCGGTCACAGAATACGAAACCGGAGACAGGGTTTTTATTGCGCCCAAGGTCTCCTGCATGCATTGTTATTACTGTGCAAACGGGCACCACCCGCAATGCTCCGAGGTAAAAGAAAGGCTGCCCGGTGGCTTTGCCGAATACATCCTGGTCCCGGAAATCCTGATTGAAAAAGGCACGCTCCTCCTACCTGACCACGTCACCTATGACCAAAGCACGTTTATAGAGCCGCTTGCCTGTGTGGTCAGGGCCCAAAGGCTTGCCGGGCTGAAGGAAGGCCAAACAGTGCTGGTGCTCGGCTGCGGTATGTCCGGGCTGCTTCATGTAAAACTTGCGAAAATTAAAAATGCCCGGGTCATTGCCACGGATATCAACCCGAACCGCCTGGAGTTTTCCCGGAAGGCCGGCGCAGAGCTTGCCGCCAATGCCGAAGACGATGTTGCACAGCAGCTGGTTGCGGTAACAGGCAGAAAGGCCGATGTCGTGATCCTGTGCACTTCTTCCGTGTCTGCTGTGGAGCAGGCCTGGAAATGCGTCGACAAAGGGGGCACAGTGGTCTTCTTTGCTGTCCCCGACCCGGAAAAGCGTGTTGTCGTGCCGATCAACGATTTTTGGACAAAAGAAATCCGCATCCTCACTTCTTATTACTTCGGGCCTCCGGACCTCACCGAGGCCCTGGAATTGATAGCATCCGGCAAAATTTATGTGGACGACATGATCTCGCATACACTTCCCCTCAATGACATCGAAAAAGGTTTCCGGCTGGTCATGGAGGGTAAAGATTCGGTCAAGGTTATTATTCGGCCAAACGAATAGGAACCAGGGAGGGCGCTTGAGAATGAACCTGCTCCATGTCGGTCTTACCTGCAGTTCGGAAGAAAAAGCAGATGCATTTTACGCCGACCTGCTCGGGTTGGAAAAGCTGGCACCGAAAATCCTGCCGGCTGAAATAGCGGGCGCCATCTTCGGCATCGCCTCCGAGTTGAAAGTAATGAACTACATCAGCGAATCAACCCACTTCGAGATATTTATTTTCAGCATCCATAAAAACCATCCCGTGCAAATTGAACATATCTGCCTTGAAGTCGAAAAGCTCGAGGAATTTCTTCAAAAGTGCCGCGGGGTGAACGCACACATTATCCAGGTTCCCAAGGGAGATTCCCTGGTCACGTTTATAAGGGATTTTGATGGCAACCTCTTTGAGATCAAAGAAAGGTCATAAATGGTGCGGCAGCAGATCCACACCGCAACGCCGTGCAATCTGGTCGTTCCTGCGGTGAGTTTCCGTGACGACGGTGCGCTGAATTATTAAACCGGGATTTTAAATAAATCCCGGGTTTTTCCCTGTAGCGGGCAGAAATGACTGGAATCTGTGGTCCTCTTGGCCAGCCAGGCAGAAGCCATCAGGCTTTTCAATTTTTGTCCCCTCCTGCATGTTCGTTCATTTACCGGGTTTTGTGAGATCGACCAAATGAAATTTTATATGATAACGGAGGCTTTTGGGGAAATAGCGGGATCCTTGCGGGAGTTTTTAGGCCCTTAGTTCTCAAGTTCTTTGTAAATTTGGCAAAACTTTTTAAAGCGATCGTGTGAACACCGATATTTACTACGTTTAGAAGGGGTCATTTTGAAATTCAACTTTTATGGCACTGGCTATGTCCAGGTTAGGATTACAGGGGCACACAAAAAAAACAGCGGGTTTTACGAACCCCGCTGTTTTTTTGTGTTTGTCGATGGTGGGGGGAACAGGTTTTGAACCTGTGACCCCCTGCTTGTAAGGCAGGTGCTCTCCCGCTGAGCTATCCGCCCAAAAAATGGTGACCCCTAGGGGATTTGAACCCCTGCCGCCGGCTTGAAAGGCCGGTGTCCTAACCGGGTTAGACGAAGGGGCCACGGTCTGTGGTGGGCCCACTAGGATTTGAACCTAGAACCGACCGGTTATGAGCCGGGTGCTCTGCCAGTTGAGCTATGGGCCCAAAATGGCTCCCCAGGCAGGATTCGAACCTGCAACCTACCGGTTAACAGCCGGCCGCTCTACCGTTGAGCTACTGAGGAAGGTTATCGACAGGCAACTCATATTATAACCAATCTGTTGTCACGCGTCAAGTCTTTTAAAAGGCGGCGAGAAAACATTTCACCCGGGTCAAAAGGGCCCGGGCGGAGGCGTAAAAGAAAGAGCGGTTCCTTGGTGTTAAACGCAATTAATCCAGGTAATCCTTCAGCCGCTTGCTGCGCATGGGATGCCTCAGCTTGCGCAGTGCCTTGGCTTCAATCTGTCGGATCCGTTCCCGGGTCACACCAAAGGCCTGCCCGACTTCTTCAAGCGTGCGCGTGTGTCCGTCGTCCAGCCCGAAACGGAGGCGCAGAACCTTTTGTTCCCTGGGCGTCAGGGTATCGAGCACATCTTCCAGCTGTTCCCTCAGCAGCTCAAAAGCGGCGGCATCCGCGGGGGCCTGGACATCCTGGTCCTCGATGAAGTCCCCCAGGTGGCTGTCGTCCTCTTCACCGATGGGCGTCTCCAGAGACACCGGTTCCTGTGCAATCTTTAAAATTTCCCGGACACGGTCCACACTGATATCCATTTGGTGGGCGATCTCTTCCGGTAAAGGCTCCCGGCCCAGCTCCTGAACCAGTTGGCGCGAGACACGGATGAGTTTGTTAATGGTTTCCACCATGTGCACCGGGATACGTATGGTACGCGCCTGATCTGCAATGGCGCGGGTGATGGCCTGCCTTATCCACCAAGTGGCATAAGTGCTGAACTTATAGCCTTTCCGGTAATCGAACTTCTCCACGGCCTTGATGAGGCCCAAGTTCCCCTCTTGAATCAGGTCCAAAAAGAGCATGCCCCGACCGACGTATTTTTTGGCAATGCTGACCACCAGGCGCAGGTTGGCTTCTGCGAGACGCCTCTTTGCCTCTTCGTCGCCGTCTTCCATGCGCATGGCCAGGCCGATCTCTTCTTCAGGGGTCAGCAGGGGGATCTTTCCGATCTCTTTCAGGTACATTCTAACCGGATCGTTGATGCTAATTCCCTCGGGAATGAGTTCTTTCAGCTCCTCTTCGGGTATGTTCTTCAAGGTTTCCTCTTCCAAAATGCCGCTCATGGCTTCGGTTTCATCCACCACCTCAACCCCCTGGCGCGACAGTTCCTCGTAGAACTCGTCGATGGTTTCAGGATTTAAATTAAAATCTTCCAGGGAATCAATTATTTCTTTATAGGCAAGGCTGCCCTGTTTTTTCCCCTTTTGGATGAGGGATTGTTGGGTCTCTTGCAGGGATGCCTTTTTCTCTACTTCCTTAGCCATTTAAATCCTCTCCTTCCCCAGAGCGGTAAAGCTTTTCTTCCCACTTCTTCAAGTCACGTATTCTCTGCAATTTGGAACTTATCTCCTCGTGTTTTTCGCTGCCGTGAAGGGACTTGATGAGTTTTTCCCTCTCCTCGGACCACCGCAGCGCTTTTATTTTTTTTATACAGTCCCGCAGTGTTCTGCGGGCTGTCTTTTCATCCTTTTCCCTGGCCAGAGATGCCATTTTTATGATAAGTCGATGTTCCTCGGGAGCCGTAAACCAGCTCATCAGCCCTGCTATTTCAGGTATTTTCCCCCGGCTGTAAGAATCGAAGAGCGTGCCGGCAACTTTCCGGCCCTCATCTGAACTGAATACGTTTGGTTCAAGTTCCCTCCAGGCTTCCTCCGCCAGGTGGGGATGCTGCAGCAGGCAGGAAAGTATCTCCTCTTCTGCTTTTTCCCTCAGGGATGTCTTCTGATCTCCCTGGGTTTCAGGGCTTTTCCTAGAAATAACTCTCTTATTATGCTTCTCCAGATCCCCCCGTAATACCTCTAGGGAGATGTCTATTTCTCGCGCAATTTTTTGCAAGTATCCTTCCCTTTCAACCGTTTCGTCGATCTCCAGCAATATTTTTCTCGCTTCCTTCCAGTAATTTGCGCGGCCTTCTTCTTTGTTCAAATCAAATTTCTTGCGGGCCACAAAAAGCCGGTATTCAATAAGGGGCATCGCCCTTTCCAGCACTTCACCGCGGAACATTTCCGCCCCGTATTCTTGAATATAGTCCGCCGGGTCATAGCCTTGAGGCAGGCGGGCTACATTTACCCTGCATCCTTCATTTTTTAAAAGCTCCAGGCTTCTCAATGCAGCCATTTCTCCACCGCGATCGGAATCGAAGGCCAGGGTCATTTTTTCCACCCGACCCCGCAGGAGCGACACCTGCCTGGAAGTCAAGGCGGTTCCCAGAGGGGCTACGGCCTGCATAACGCCGTGTTGATGCAAAAGGAGCACGTCCATATACCCTTCAACCAGCAGCACTTCTTTTTCCCTGCGAATATATGACAGAGACTGGTGCAGGCCGTACAGGCTTTTGCTCTTGTTGAAGAGGGGGGTTTCAGGGGTGTTCAAATACTTGGGTTCCCCCTCCCCCATAACCCGGCCGCCAAACCCGACCACATTTCCATTCCGGTCCGTAATGGGGAACATGAGCCGTCCCCGGAAGTAATCATAGTAACGAGAGGGCGGCTTTTTACCCAGAAGCCCTCCTTTAACAGCAAGCTCCAGGGAAACTCCTTTTTTCTGAAGCTCGCTTTTTAAACCCTCCCAATTTTCTGGAGCAAATCCCAGGCCAAAGCTTTTGACGGTTTTCTCGTCAAGGCCCCTCTTGTAAAGGTAATTCCTGACCTTGAGGCCTCCCTCGCTGTTCCATAAATTCCTTTCAAAATAATCTTTGGCAGCGTTGTTCAGGCTCAGCAGAACCTCTTTCTCCTGGGCCTCCCTTTTCTCCGCCGGGCTCAGTGAATCTTTTACATTCACTTCTATTCCCGCCTGACCGGCCAGGAGACGAACCGCTTCGGGAAAGCTCAGGTCTTCCACCTGCATGATAAAAGTGAACAGGTTGCCGCCGATCTGGCAGCCAAAACAGTGAAATATTTGTTTTTCCGGAGATACTGTAAAAGACGGCGATGTTTCAGAATGAAAAGGGCAGAGCCCCATGTAATTTTTGCCCGTTTTTTTCAAGTCCACATAAGAGGAAATAACATCGACGATGTCAAATCTGTGCCTTACCTCTTCAATAATGTTTTCGGGGATATATGACATGTCTCATTCCTCACATCCGCAGGTATTGTGCAGGAACTTTTGGACGACAAAAAAACCTCATCCAGATGAGAGACGAGGTTACATGCCGGAAGTTCTTTTTCCCGCTTCTTAGGAACAAACGACATTTCCTCGTGCAAACACCCCCCTCATCTCCCCTGGAACAATCCTGGACCTGCCCCACACAACTGCCTGTTTTCAGCCAATCGCCAGTTGCGCTCAAGGAAGCGAACACCCCGCAATCGGCTGCACGGAAATCTACAACGGCTTCACAGCTGCGGGAGAGAGATACACCTGTCATTATAATTGAACAACCCTGTTTAAAGTGATGTGTTATATTCGATAGCGATCCTTGAGATTCCTGCCTGTTTCTTAAAATATTTCTTTTCCTGGTGGAATTTAATTACGAACATGCGCAAATTTCTGAAGATCGCTGTTTTTATTTCTTTACGCTTTTTCTCTTCAATTGCCGGCCAGGCGGTATTTCCGAACACTTATTTTTGTCAGCATCTCGCCTTGCCGCCCACCAAACTTCAAGGGGTTTTTATGCGCCGCCCTATCTTTTCCAGGGTTTGGGAACAAAGAGTTCCTGGTAAACAAGGATGATAAACCGATCTGTCATGCCGGCAATATAATCGAGCACCGCCCTTTCTACCCCGTTCCGCAGGCACTGCTCCCGAACGGCATCCGGGAGATCCTGCAAATTTTTCAGCCAGTGATGGTAGAGCATCTTGATGATATAACGCGCTTTT
This sequence comes from Syntrophomonadaceae bacterium, assembly GCA_003563895.1. Taxonomy (GTDB): domain Bacteria; phylum Bacillota; class Dethiobacteria; order DTU022; family UBA8154; genus CSSED11-181. Next base: position 37,430 of record PWTK01000109.1, on the reverse strand, counting down.
TGTTCTTCGGTCTTGGCCGCAGATCCGATGTAGACATGGTCAAAGAGAAACCGCCGCAGCCGGTTCATGACCCCGGCCAGATCTTCACTCATGGCAATTCTTGGTTTTTGCCAGCTGTTTTCGATGAGGTCACGGACCATTACGTTGAGGCGCTCAGAACCGGTGTTCCCCAAGCGCAAGATCTCGTTCTGCGGAAGCTGCTCCGGCAGCAAAATTTTCGCTCGCAGGGCATCATCAATATCATGGTTGATGTAGGCGATACGGTCGCTTATTTTCACCAGCTGCCCCTCCAGGGTAGCAGGGTACCTGTCCCCTGTATGGTTCAGAATCCCATCCCTGACTTCCCAGGTCAGGTTAAGCCCGCCTTCTCCTTCCAGGTGATCCACAACGCGGAGACTCTGCTCATTATGCTTAAAACCCATGGGCGATATTTCCGCCAGGGTTTCTTCCCCGGCATGGCCGAAGGGGGTATGGCCCAGGTCATGCCCCAGGGCAATGGCTTCAGCCAGGTCTTCGTTCAGGAGAAGAGCCCTGGCGGCCGTTCTGGCCACCTGGGATACTTCCAGGGTGTGGGTCAACCGGGTGCGGTAATGATCCCCTTCCGGTGCGATAAACACCTGGGTTTTATGTTTCAGCCGCCGGAAGGACTTGGAATGAATAATCCGATCCCTATCCCGTTGGAAAGCTGTCCTGACACTACATGGATCCTCAAACTTCTCCCTTCCCCTGTTCGCCCCGCTCCGCGCAGCGAGGGGGGCCAGGCATTCATTTTCCATTTTTTCCTGTTCTTCCCTCAAATGCAAAGTTGCCGACCTCCATATTTTATTCTTGAATAAGTAGCGGTTTTTTGAGAAAATAACAAGAGCAAGTACGCTGCAACCCACCGTTGAAAAATACAATTCGACCTGAAAGGAGACCGCCTTATGTCCAGCAGAAAAGGTAAAACCTCAACGCGTTTGTTATTATTGATTATATTTTTAACGGCATCTTTCCTGCCTTCGCTTATGGATTTTAACGTACCGGAAGCAAAGGCCTCCGAAGGGGAGCTTCCCCTGGCAGAAGAAGGGCTTCCGGAAATTAAAGCCCATGCCGGGGTTTTGCTGGAGTTTTCAACCGGAAAAATTGTTTTCTCCCAGCACGGGGAGGAGCAGCGCCCGCCCGCCAGCCTGACCAAGATCATGACCACCCTGCTGACGTTTGAAGCCGTGGAAAGGGGAGATGCCTCCTGGGACGATGTGGTAGTTGTCAGTGAGAAGGCCTGGCAGCAAGGCGGCTCCCAGATGTTTTTAAATCACAACCAGGAAGTGACGCTGGAAGATTTGATTAAGGGAGTCGTGATCGTCTCCGCCAACGATGCTTGCGTTGCCATCGCTGAACATTTGAGCGGGTCTGAAAAATTGTTTTTGGAGGAAATGAATGCAAAAGCCAGTGAACTGGGGCTGGTCAACACGCGTTTTCAAAACACTTCCGGGCTTCCCCAGGAAGAGCACTATACCAGCGCAGAGGACACGGCAAGGCTGGCGAAATACCTGGTGGAACGCTTCCCGGAAGCGCTGGAGCTTTACACCACGGAAGAGTTCACCTTTAATGATATTACACAGTATAACCGCAACCCGCTTCTGGGAAGCTACCCTGGCGCTGATGGGATAAAAACCGGGTATACCAGCGAAGCCGGGTTCAACCTTGTCGGCACCGCCAGCCGGGACGGGATGCGCTTCATCTCCGTCGTCATGAAGTCCGCCAGCAATGCGGAAAGGCTCCGGGACAGCGAGCTCCTGCTGGACTACGGTTTTCATAATTATACGCTCCGCCCCCTTTTCACGGAAGGGGAAAGGATCAACGCCGTGACGGTCACCGGGGGAGTTGAGCGAGAGGTGGACCTGTACGCCGAAAAAGAAGTCAAAGTGGTTGTTCCTATAGACCGCAAAGATCACATCGAAACCCGTCTGGAGATCCCGGAAATACTTGCCGCACCGGTTGCTAAAGGGCAGGCGGTGGGACACCTGGAAGTGACGCTGGATGAAGAACTTCTCTCCAGGACCGAACTGGGGGCGGCTGAGAGCATCGAAAAGGCGGGCCTTTTGACCCGCATGTTCCGGTCGGTAGGAGATTTCTTTTCCAGTTTGTGGGAAGGAGCAGCCGAAGGAATATCGGATTTCTTCCGGTCGGTTTTTTCCAGTGATTAAACCTGGCTGCCGGCTCCCTCTTCCGCTCCCCTTTCCTTCAGCACAGCCTGGGCAGCGGCAAGCCTGGCAATGGGAACGCGGAAAGGCGAACAGCTCACATAATCAAGCCCAAGCTGTTGGCAAAAATCGATAGAGCCGGGATCTCCACCGTGCTCTCCGCAGATGCCCATTTTTAACCCGGGTTTACCGGACCTTCCTGATGAAACCGCCTGCGACATAAGCCATCCTACGCCTTCCCGGTCGAGAACCATAAAGGGGTTTTCTGGCAGGATTTTTTGCTGTACGTAGTGAGGCAAAAATTTGCCTTCTGCGTCATCACGGCTGAAGCCGAAAACGGTCTGGGTCAGGTCATTGGTTCCAAAGGAAAAGAAGTCAGCGTAATTTGCAATCTCCCCCGCGGTGATACAGGCCCGGGGAAGCTCGATCATGGTGCCGATGGTGTAGTTGAATTCAGTATCCGCATCCTGCTTAACCCCGTTGATTTCGTCTTCTACGATCTCCCTGATCAGCTGCAGTTCGCGAAAGTGTCCTACCAGTGGGATCATGATCTCCGGTTCCACCTCGATCCCTCTTTTGCCCAGGGAGATCACGGCCAAACATATGGCTCTGACCTGCATGCGGTATATTTCTGGAAAAACCAGGCCGAGGCGGCAACCCCGGTGTCCCAGCATGGGATTAAATTCGTTCAGGGCGCGGATTTTATTCAGCAGGCTTTTTTTAACGGCCAGCAGTTCCGGGTCGCCTTTTTGTTCTTCCATGAGGGCGATCTCTACCATCAGCTCTTCCAGGTTCGGCAAAAATTCGTGCAGCGGCGGATCCAGGAGCCTGATCGTAGTCGGAAGACCCTGCATTTCGCCCAGGATCTGCTCAAAGTCCCCCTGCTGCATGGGCAGCAGCTTTTCAAGGGATTGCTGACGCTCCTTTTCCGTGTCGGAAAGGATCATTTCCTGCACCACCGGCAGCCTGTCCGTTTCCATAAACATGTGCTCCGTCCGGCACAACCCGATGCCCTCGGCACCGAAATCCTTCGCCTTCCTGGCATCGGCCGGGGTGTCGGCATTGGCCCTCACACCGAGCACTCGCAACTCATCGGCCCAGCATAGAAGCGTTTGAAACTCGGGACTGAGCTCCGGGTAAATGAGGGGTGCCTCGCCCCGATAAACATAACCCGTTGTGCCGTCCAGGGTAATAATCTCGCCTTCATAGATTATTTCTTCCTCCAGCTGGAACCAGCCTTCTGCCGCCATAATGCGGGCAGCTTCACAGCCGCTGACGCAGGGCTTCCCCATCCCCCTGGCCACTACAGCGGCGTGGCTGGTCATGCCCCCACGGCTGGTCAGCACTCCCTGGGAGGCCACGATGCCGTGGATGTCGTCGGGGGTCGTCTCGGCGCGAACCAACACCACTTTTTCTCCTTCGAGGGCCATTTGCTCGGCTTTATTGGCATCGAAAACCGTTTTTCCGCTGGCAGCGCCCGGCGAGGCGGGCAAACCGCGGGCCAGTGCATGAAGGTAGGCGTTCGGCTCAATGCGCTTGTGGAGCAGCTGCACCAACTGGGAAGACTCTACCCTCATCAGAGCTTCTTCCCGGGAACATTTCCCCTCCTGAACCAGCTCCACGGCAATTTTTACGGCAGCGCCTGCCGTTCTCTTGCCTGCACGCGTTTGCAGCAAGTAGAGAGTCCCTTTTTCCACCGTAAACTCTACATCCTGCATATCTCCGTAATGTTCTTCCAGCTTTTCACAGGTGCGGACAAGCTGCTCGTAAACCACAGGCATCTTTTCCCACAGGGAGTCGATAGGCAGGGGGGTGCGGGCTCCCGCCACCACATCTTCTCCCTGGGCATTGAACAAAAACTCGCCGTAGAGCTCTTTTTCTCCCGTAGAAGGGTTGCGGGTAAATGCAACCCCTGTGCCGCTTTCTTTACCCAGGTTTCCAAATACCATGGACTGGATGTTCACCGCAGTGCCCAGGTCGTCGGGAATTTTGTTAAGGCGCCGGTAAACCACCGCCCTGGGGTTGTTCCAGGAGGCAAATACTGCCTCGACGGCTCTGAAGAGCTGTTCAATCGGATCCTGGGGAAATTTCCCTTCCTTTTCCTCCGCTACCACCTGCTTGTACCTGTCAATAATCTGCTCCCATCCTTCCGGGGGAAGCTCCTGCAGCTTTCCACAACCGTACGTTTTACATGTTTCATCCAGGATCCTTTCAAAGTAAAAGGGCTCCAGGTGAAATACCACATCTCCATACATCTGGAGGAAACGCCGATAACAATCCATGGCGAATGAGAAGTCCCCCGTCTCTTCCGCCAGGGCCCTGGCGGTCGTGTCATTCAATCCCAGGTTGAGAATGGTATCCATCATGCCGGGCATGGAGAAGTAAGCTCCTGAGCGAACCGAAAGAAGGAGGGGTTTTACACTCCCTCCCAGCCTTTTGCCGGTACGCGCCTCCAATTCTTGAACACCCCGGCGAATATCTTCTTTGATATCTTCATGCAGAGTTTCTTCCCCCTTGAAATACTCGCGGCAGGCCTCCGTGCTCACCGTAAAGCCGGGAGGAACCGGAAAGCCGAGCCTTGTCATCTCGGCCAGGTTGGCTCCCTTTCCTCCCAGCAGCACCTTCTTTCCGGCGTTGCCTTCTTCAAACATGTAAACGTAGCGGCGCTTACGCATCCTTTTCCGACTCCTTTATAATCTTCAGCACCTTGCTGGCCAGCTCTTCCACAGCTTTATTGGAAACATCAAAAACGGGGCATCCCAGGCGCCGCATGATCTTTCTGGCATACTCCAGCTCTTCCAGGATCCGTTCCATATCGGCATAATTAGCCCTGGCCTTTAAGCCAAGAGCATTCAGCCGTTCCTGCCTTATCTCGCGCAAAATATTCGGGTCGATCACCAGCCCGATGACTTTATTGGAAGGAAGCCAGAAGATTTCCTGGGGCGGCTCGACCTCGGGTACAAGGGGGACATTGGCCACCTTCAGTTTGCGGTGGGCCAGGTACATGCTGAGGGGAGTTTTTGAGGTTCGCGAAACCCCGATCAATACCACGTCTGCCTGAACCAGGCCCCTGGAATCTTTCCCGTCATCGTGCTTGACGGCAAACTCAATCGCTGCAATCCGGCAAAAGTAGTCCTCGTCCAGGCGCCTGACCAGGCCGGGTTCCAGCCGCGGGTCAACGGGCATAATTCTGGAAAAGGCCTCCAGCATCGGCCCCATCACATCCACCACCGGCACATTTAACTTGCCGGCTTCTTCAATGATGACCTCCCGCAGTTCAGGCAGAACCAGCGTATAGGCGATCATGCTTTTTTGGTTGGCCGCATCCCTGACGACTTTTTTCAGGCGGTCAACGTTGGTTAAAAACGATTCCCTGCGGATCTCCACGTGTCCCGAATTAAATTGGCTGGCCACCGCATTGACCACAAACTCCGCGGTTTCCCCAATGGAGTCTGAAACAATATAAACAACAGGTTGCTCTCTTTTTTCCAAGCCGGCCATACCCCCAAGATAATTATATTGTGGCTCTCAAATATTTATTCCACTACAAGGAAAAAAATCCTTGTTAAGAGTGGCCCGAAAATACGATTTTTGAAAAATCGGCCAGAGAAAGATAACAGTCCTGAAGGGAGCGCAGTAAAGCCAACCGATTGTTCCGCAAAGCTTCGTCCTCTACCATGACCAGCACTTCGTCAAAAAAACGGTCCACGAAGGTTTTCAACTCAGCCAGAACCTTTAATGCTCTTAGAAAATTTTCCCCTTCCAGGGCCTGGCGGACCCTATCTTCCGCTTCCAGGTATTTTTCAAAAAGCTCTTTTTCCTCTTTTTCCTGCAGCATCTCCGGATCAAAACGGGTCTCCCCGGCCCGGTGGGCCAAATTGGCAATTCGGACGTACGCTTCGGCAGCAAGGGCCAGTTCTTCTTTTTCCCTGACATCCTGCAGAAAGCGCGCGCGCTGCCACAGGGCGAAAACATTCCCCAAAGGTGCGGAAAGGACCGCGTCCACGATGTCGTAGTCCACCCCTTTCTCCTGAAAAAGGTAGCGCAGCCGCTGCCAGGAGAACTCTTTGACCTCCTCAACCAGCCCTTCTCTATCGATCGGGCCGAGCTTTTCTTCCATCATAGAAAGCGCCTTTGCAGCCAGCTCCTCAAAGCCCACCGGCAGGCGGTGCTCCAGCATGATCTGCATGATGCCCAGGCTCTGGCGCCGGAGGGCATAGGGGTCCTGAGAGCCCGTAGGACGGATATCTACGGCAAAACAGCCCGCCAGGTGGTCCACCCTGTCGGCCAGCGCCACCAGCGCACCGATACTGGAGTGGGGCAGGTCATCGCCGGCATAGCGGGGCAGGTAGTGTTCAAAGATGGTCTCGGCCACCGCCTCCTCTTCCCCGGACCGCAGCGCATATTCCCGGCCCATCACGCCCTGAAGTTCGGGGAACTCACCGACCATTTGCGCTGTCAGATCGGCCTTGCAGAGGTAGGCGGCCCGTTCTGCAGCCCGGCGCTCCTCTTCCGAAAGCTCCGGAAGCTTGTCGGCCAGAAAAAGCACAAGGGACTGCACCCGGAGCGTTTTGTCGTAAACGGTGCCCAGCTCTTCCTGGAATACAATTTCGTTGAGCTTATCCGCCTTCTCCTCAAGGGAGGTTTTCAAATCCTCTTCGAAAAAAAAGCGGGCATCGGCCAGCCTGGCCTTCAGGACCCGTTCATTGCCGTTGCGGATGTTTTCCACAGGGGCATGAGGGTTGTTGGAAACGGTAATAAAATGCGCGCTCAGCGTTCCATCGGGTCTCTCCACGGGAAAATAACGCTGGTGGCTCTGCATGGTGGTGACCAAAACCTCCCGGGGGAGCTCCAGGAAATCCTCGGGAAAAGTGCAGGCGACGGCTGTCGGCTGCTCCACGAGAAAAGTAACCTCTTCCAGCAGCGCCGGTTCAATGTATTCCCGCCCCCCGCAGCCCAGGGCGGCTTCAGCCACCTGTGCCTCGATCTCCTCCGCCCTGCTGGTGTGATCGACCCAAACACCGGCTTTTTCCACGACCGCAAGGTAATCACCTGCGCTGTTTACGTCCACCTTCCCCGGTGACAGCAGGCGATGCCCCCGGGTTTCCCGGCCTGCCTTGAGGCCGGCATATTCAAAGGGTACCACATCTCCGCCGAAAAGGCAGAGCAGCCAGCGTATGGGTCGAGCAAAGCGGGTCCTGCTCTCCTCCCAGAACATGTTTTTGGGAAAGGAGAGGCTTTTAACCAGAGACGGAAGCACTTTTTTTAAGACTTCCGAAGTCTTTTCACCGGGGATTTTGCGGAAAGCCACCAGGTATTGCTTGTTTCCCTGGTCTTCCACCTGCAAATCTTCAACCGATAAGCCGAGTTTGCGGGCGAATCCCTGGGCCGCTTTGGTGGGTTCCCCATTTTCATCATAGGCAACGTCCCTGGAAGGACCTTTCAGCTTTTCTTCGATGGCATCCTGGTTCTCGGCCAATCCCCTTACCTGCAGCACCAGGCGGCGGGGAGTTCCCATAGTATGAAGCCCCTCCAGTTCTAAACGGTTTTCTTCCAGCAGCCTGGCCGCCCGTTCCCGAAGCTGAGCCAGCGCCGCCGGCATGAAGCAAGCCGGTATTTCTTCTGTGCCTATCTCCAGCAGCAAATCTCTTGCCATCAATTACCACCTCGTGTGAATTCTATTGCCGTTAAATGCCGTCTTTCAGCAAAGGATACCCGGATTTCTCCCTCTGTCCCAGGTACGTCTGCCCGCAGCGGCGGGCCAATTCGCGGATGCGGGCAATGAACCCCGTGCGCTCCGTCACACTGATCGCGCCCCGGGCGTCAAGCACATTAAAGGCATGAGAACATTTAAGCACATAGTCGTAGGCAGGCAGCACCAATCCCCTTTCTATGAGGCGTCCTGCCTCCTTTTCATAAAGGTCAAACAGTTCCATGATCAGGCCGGTATCTGCCTCCTCAAAGCTGTAATGGGAATGCTCCTCTTCGGCCTTGTGGAAAACCTCGCCGTAGGTAATTCCGTTTATCCACTCCAGATCAAACACGTTATCGCATTTCTGAATGTACATGGCTATCCGTTCCAGGCCGTAAGTCAGCTCAACGGGAACAGACTCCACGTCAAGCCCGCCCACCTGCTGAAAATATGTGAACTGGGTGATTTCCATTCCATCCAACCAAACTTCCCAGCCCAAGCCCCAGGCACCCAGCGTCGGGGATTCCCAGTCGTCTTCCACAAAGCGAATATCGTGATCACTTCGGCGGATGCCGAGATGAGTAAGGCTTTCCAGGTAAATGTCCTGGATGTCGTGCGGTGACGGCTTTAATATGACCTGGTACTGCAGGTGCTGGTAAAGGCGGTTGGGATTATCGCCGTAACGCCCGTCAGATGGCCGGCGCGACGGCTCCACGTAAGCCACCTTCCACGGTTCAGGCCCCAGGGAACGAAGAAACGTAGCGGGGTTCATCGTGCCGGCACCTTTTTCTACATCGTAGGGCTGCCAGATAAGGCACCCGCGCTCGGACCAGTAGTTCTGCAGTTCGATGATCAACTGTTGAAAATTCATCCACCCCTGTCCTCCTTTTTGGCTGTTAAACAAAAAACCCCGGTAGGAAATCCTAGGGGCAGCTCAAATGGCGGGCATTCTCTCACCAGCTTCCTCTCTTTCCCGGGGAAATTCCTTCCCAGCCTCATCTTTCATTAAGTTAACAAAAAACCGCACCCCTGTCAAGAAAAGAAGAAAAAGACCAGTGCTGAAGCATGAAAGATGCTTCCAACCCTTTATATTTCAAAACTTTGTTAGAAAAATAGCGCGAAAAGTTGTTTCGCTGAAATCCCTGTAAGTCTTGATATGCCTGTATTTTAAAAGTCATGCGTCAGTCCTGGAAAAAGACCCCGAACAGGTGACAAACAGCTCTTGCCATCACCGCCGCAATGCCGGCAAACACCGCCTTCCAGGTGTATCTCTTCAATAACAAATCCCGTTCTGGTGTTAATGACAAGTTCCCGGCATTTCGGGAAAAATGTGTGCCCCCTTTTTCCGGGATCAAAAGCCCTGCAGGACTGTTTTTTGAGAACCCGCTCTGCAATCATGTTTCTCCCCGTTTCCATCTTGTTTTTTTCTTTTTCTACAGGTAAAATAATTACCACATGGTCCTTCTTAATGTATTTTTATACTCTATAGCGAGGGTGTTTAACATGGCCATGACTCGCAGGGTTTTTATCAAAAACATGTGGTGCCTGGCCGGCGGAGCCGGGCTGCTCTGCCTCGCCGGCGGGGCCGGGCTTTTAAAGGGCTGCGCAGAGCCGGAAGATCTGCGGGAGGAACCGCGGGAGAAACCCCTTGAAATCGACAATGACTGGCTTGCCGGTTATGCCAGGCTGGAACAAGAAGGCAGGCTTGCCGAGCGGATCGAGCTGGCCTATGAGATGATGGAAAACTGCACCCTCTGCCCGCGCCAATGCGGGGCAAACCGGCGCGCGGGAGATGAGGGCTTTTGCCGCGCCCCGGAACAGGCAGTGGTGTACACCCATCAGCCGCATTTCGGCGAAGAACTGCCGCTTGTGGGGAACAGCGGTTCGGGAACCATTTTCTTCTCCAACTGCAATCTCCGCTGTGTCTTCTGCCAGAACTGGCCCATTGCGCATGAGGGGAGAGGGAGCGAGATTAGCGATGAAAGGCTGGCGGAGATGATGATCGACCTTCAGCGGCGGGGCTGTCACAACATCAACCTGGTCACACCAACCCACGTCATGCCGAACATCCTGGGGGCTGCGCGCATCGCCCTGGAGAAGGGGCTGCACCTGCCCCTTTGCTACAACACCAGCGGTTACGAACGCCTCGAGGCATTAAAGCTGCTGGATGGCGTCATCGACATTTACCTGCCGGATATGAAATTCATGGACGGCAAGGAAGCGGAGCGATACAACAATGCAGAAGCCTATGATTACCCGAAGCTAGCCCGGGAGGCGATCACAGAAATGCACCGTCAGGTGGGGGACCTCGACACCGATGAGAGGGGCATTGCCCGGCGCGGGTTGATGGTGCGCCACCTGGTGATGCCCAACCGGGTGGCCGGCACGAAAGAATTCGTGGAATGGGTGGCCCAAAACCTGTCGACGGACACCTACGTCAACATTATGGCCCAGTACCGGGTCGAGCACAGGGCTTTTGAATACGACCGCATCGCCCGGGCCATCAGTGCCGAGGAGTTCGTGGAAGCCATGGAGTGGGCCAAGGAGGCCGGCTTGACAAATCTCGATTCCAGGTCCCTGACCCAGCTTGAACTGCACCGTCAGCGGCTGCAGTAAATCAATCCCACCTGCCGGGGATGACCGTGCCGCAGTACCGGCAGGCGCTGTCTTTCAGGTGTACTTCTTCTATAACGAATCCCATTCTGTTAATGACAAGTTCCTTGCATCCCGGGCAAAATGTATTTTCTCCCTCATGCCCGGGTACACGGGCCACATAGGCGTATCTGAGCCCGGCCTGCAGTGCGGTGTCCCGGGCTTGATCGAGGGTGGAAACGGGGGTCCGCGGAAGGCCGGAAAGCTTGTAGAGCGGATAAAAGCGAGCGAAGTGAACGGGTATGCCGGCCCCCAGTTCTCCGGCGATCCAGCGGCACATTTCTCCTATGGTTTCCATGTCATCGTTCAGGGTAGGAATAACGATGTTGGTCACCTCAATGTGGACACCCGCCTCTCCCAGCCGCTGGAGCGTTTCCAGTACCGGTCCCAACTCTCCCCCGACAACCTCCCGGTAAAACTCCTCGTCAAAGCTTTTCAGGTCAACATTGACCGCATCCAGGTGGCCGCTTAATTCCCTCAGCGGTTCGGGACGGATATAGCCCGCGGTGTGGAGCAGGTTCAAAAGCCCTGCTTCTTTGGCCAGCGCGGCCACCTCCGTCATATACTCGTGAAAAATGACCGGCTCGCCGAAAGCATAGCTAATCGCCCGCACACCGGAGTCCCGTGCATGCGCAACCACCTTTTCCGGGGGCATATCATACGCGTATACCTCCTCCGGTGCAACCAGGGCCATATCCCAGACTTCGCAGAATTTGCAGTCCAGGTTGCAGCCCGCCGTGGAAATGGATAATGCGCGGCTTCCAGGAAGCACGTGAAAGAAGGGCTTTCGTTCTACGGGATCTTCCTGCACCAGGGCAGGGTTGCCATAAGCCAGGGTGTAAAGCTTCCCTTCTCGGTTTTTGCGCACCCGGCAGGGGCCCCTTTCCCCCTCTGCCATCTGACACTGCCGGGGGCAGAGCTCGCAGCGTACCCTGCTCTCTTCAAGCTCGCTGAACCACCCCGCGAGCACAGGGCTGACAAATCCCTTCTCCGCCGTTACGGGCGGAGGTACTGTTTCATTGTTTGGATCAACCGGTTCCGTTGGGGCCGGTTCATCCGGCTGTTCCGGTGGTGCGCAGCCGAAAGCGCCGGCCAGGCAGAAGGCGCAGGCGCCGGCTGCCCCGGCTTTTAAAAATTCCCGGCGGCTCAGGCTGCCGGGGGCTTTTTTCTTTTCAGTCATGGTAAGACCTCCTCGACAACAAGAGTACAACAAAAGCGGTTCCGTTGGCGGCACCGGCAATCAGGCAGCAGGCGGCAATACCCAGGATAGGGACCACTACAGCGCTGGCCAGGGTTGCCCCGACGCACGCCCCGAAAAGCTCTGTGCCGTAAACGGCTCCGGTCGTTTTTTCAGGATTGCCTCTTAGGGCCATGTAGCAGGCGGCCGAGAGGGGAAAATCCACGCCGTTGATCAGCCCTGCGGTAAAGGTCAACATAGAAAACAGCGCAAAAATGGCGGCGGGAAACTGTACTCCCGCTACCTGCGGAAGCGCAAGGGCAATCCCAGCAGCCAGCGCTGCAATCACCAGCTGGACCGCAGCCAGGGTGTTAATATTTGCCTTGTGGCGCACATAACGATTTGTCATATAAGCACCAAGGGCCAACCCGCACATGAATATGGCCACGATCAACCCCACCATTTCGTAGACAAAACCGTAAATGCTCTGAAAAGAAAACAACAGGGCGATCTGCAGCGCCATCGTGGAAAAACCGGTCGTGAACACGGTGAAGAGAACTCCGAACCGGATATCAAGCCTTTCTTTGCCCCGGCGAGCCGCAGCCTGGAGCGCCGGCACGGCCGCCAGGGGGAAACAAAACAGCAGCGGCAGCCACCAAAATTCTATGTGCAGCAGCCGGTGAAAAAACTCCCTGTACCCGGCGCGCGCCAGCTCATCCATGTACATAAGGGTATAAAAATATCCAATGGGCTTGAAATCGGAATTAATGAAGTAGCGCCTTTCTACTGGCGGCAGCTCACTTTCCGCCTCCTCCTGCTCAGCCACAGTGCCTGGCACAAGCGGGCCTGTCCCCGGCCCCGCCAGGTGCGCATCGGGGCTGCGCCCGTGATTGCGGACCACCCAGTTCACCCGCTGCAGCTGGGATTCTTCCAGCAGCGTATGATAATGATGCGGTGAAAAGCCTTCGGCTTCTATATCGCGCTCTCCGTAACGTTCCTCGAGAATGAGCGGATCGACCGAGATTTGCCCGGGTGCATTGGTGGCGAAAAAAAACATAAACCGCTCGCCCGCCGGAAGCACGCGGGAGAAAACGGCAGACAGGGTATGGTAGATGGTGGCGTTGCGGTTGGCCACCGCAGCCCCCCTGAGGTCCGGTGTGGAGTCCGCCCCGATAACAAATACTCCCCCGGGACACAGGAGGGCTGCGGCTTCGCGGAAAAATTCCTCGGTGTAATAGCGGTTCAGCGCTGCAGTGGCGGGATCGGGGGCATCGACTATGATCATATCGTACTGTTTCTCTGCCGCTTTGACAAAAAGCCGGCCGTCAATATGCTTCAGGTGCACCCGGGGATCGGCAAGCGCTTTCAGCGTCGCCGCAGGGAGGTGCGGTCGAGCCGCCCCGATAAGCACCTCGTCCAGTTCAAGATAGTCGACCCGCCCCACAGGATGCTTCAGCATCTCCCCAAGCATACCGCGCAGCCCACCGCCGATCAGCAGAACGCGTGAAGGTTTTTCGTGCTGGACCATCGACAAATGGGCAAAGTCCACCGCTTCCTGCTCTTCAAGTGCCGGGGCCGGCGCCTCAGGGCCGGCAATGCTGAACATCAGGTGCCCGCTCTGGTAGAAGTTGTACTGCTCTTCCCGCTGCAGCACGGCAATGTTCCCGTACTCCGATTGGTGCGTTTCCACGAGCAGGTGCTGCGGGGCAAAATACCGCCACTGCATTTTGTACGCCCAAGCATCGACCTGACCCAGGAAAGGGAAGCTTGTGGCGGCCAGGGCCAACAGCAGAAGAAGCAGCGGGCGTGTTTTCACCGGCGCCCCGGCGGTATTTCCGGTATATTTCCAAGTGGTATATAGCACTGCGGCGAGCATCAAGCCGCCCGCGAAAACCGCTGCCTGGAACGAATTCCAGTAATGCACCACAAAAAAAGTAAAGAATATGCCGCCCAACACACTTCCCGCCGCTTCACCCACATATGTTTTCCCGGCGCCGGAGGTATCCGCTGCCCGGTCGCTTTCGCGCCAAACCCGCGACAGGAGAACAAACTGCGCTCCCAGCAAAAGACAAGGCAGTGCCAGCAGCAGCAAGCAGGAAAGAACCACATCAAGCAGCGAAAGGTAGGCTCCCGGGTGCACGTTGAGGATCCCGCGAAGCCCACGCATAAACAGAATGACCGCCGGCAGCACTACGAGTACGCCGGCCGCGTTCAGTGCGAGGAGAAAGAGCGGGCGGCCTAACCGGTCAACCAGCAGGGCCCCCAAACGGCTGCCGGCACCGACCCAGACCAACCAGGCGGCCAGGATAAGCCCGATAAAAAGCTCGTTGCCCTGAAACACCATCAGGAGCTCCCGCAAAAACAGCACCTGCCCCATCTGGGAAACAGCACCCAGCACAAGCACCGCAGGGGGATGGGCCGGAGCTGTTCGGGGCATTCCTGCCTTAAAAAGGCGGCGGAACTTCATCTGTCGCTCCTCAATCATTATTTCCTGCCAGCCCACCGGCTCCGGCGAGCTCGGCTGAAAGAACCCAAACAGCTTTCTTAAAAACCGTGGGCAAACACGCCCGGAGGCACCGCGGAAAAAACAAGATTTCAGAATTGACAGCTATTATTATCGACATTATATCTGCCGTTTCGGTTTATTGCAAGAATCGGCGCCTCCCACTTTTTGCAGAAAAGATAGCGACTTCAAACCCCCTACGCCTGCCCAGTGCTGCAAACAGTGCTGCAAAAAATTTTCCAGCTCCGCTTTCTGGAAAGCATGAGCCCTGAGAGCGGAGGCATTTTTGTAAGGCAGGGACAAAAGGCGCCGGGCCAGGGCACAGCTGCCGGCAGTTAGGGCAAAAGATGCTCCTCCCCCCCCACAAGAACTGCAAAAAAGACCGCCTGAAGCACTGCCATAAAACAGCTTTCCCCTGTTTTCCCCGCAGGCGGCGCATCCTTCCAGCCCGGGCCGGTAGCCGAGCAGCGAAAGCAGCTTCAGCTCAAAGCAGCGGGCCAGGAGTTCAATGTCTGCCCTCTTATTTTCCAATTCCCTCCAGCCGTGAAAGAGAAGCGCAAAAAGCTCGGGGCTGGCCTCCTCCTCTTCCACCGTCTTGTCAACGAGCTCTGCAAAATAGGTTCCATAGGCATAACGATGCACATCGTTTCGAATGCCCCAGAAACCGGTTTCAATCTCGGCCTGGGTAACGGTCGCCATGGTGCGGCCCAGGTACAGCAGGTAAGCAGCGCAGGTAAAAGGCCCCGAGGCTGCAGCCAGCTTGCTTTTTACCTTCCGCGCACCGGGAGCCACTGCAGGAAGCTTCCCGCTGGCCATGGTATAGAGGGTCAGCAAGCGATCCCTTTCACCAAGGGGGCGCGTCTGCAAAACAAGGGCTTTTGTCTTCAGCAGCCTTGACATCTCGTTCTACCCCTCTTCTATTCATATCCCAGCTGCCGCAGCACGTTATCCTTCCGGCGCCAGTCCTTTTTAACTTTTACCCACAGGTCGATAAAAATGGGCACCTGGAAAACCCGTTCCAATTCCTGCCTGGCCGCAGTGCCCACTTTTTTTAAAAGCGCCCCGTCTTTGCCGATAACAATCCCCTTTTGTGATTCCTTTTCCACGAAAACGACCGCACGTATTTCCAGCAGATTCTTCTCCTCGCGGTACTCCATGGAAGACACTTCCACAGCCACGGAATGGGGGATTTCCTCGCGGGTGTGGACAAATATTTTCTCCCTGATGATTTCTCCCACCAGGAATTCCTCAGGGCGGTCCAGGTACATGTCCGAGGGATAGTACATGGGACCCGGAGGAAGCATCTCAATGATGGCCTGCAGCAGTTCCGAAACCCCTTCCCCCTGCAGCGCCGACACGGCAAAACACTTTTCAAAGCCGGCAAGCTCGCGGTAGTGCAAGTCCCATTCTTCCTGGAAATATCTGGGAGCTAAATCCACTTTGTTTACAACCAGGAACAGGGGGACTTTTACCTTTTGCAGGATATCTGCCAGGTAGCGGTCCCCCGGCCCGGGAGGTGCAGTGGCTTCCACCATAAAAAGAACCAGGTCCACCTCTTGCAGGGAACGAAGCGCCGATCGAACCATGGTTTCACCCAGCCTGTGCTTGGGGCGGTGCACCCCCGGCGTATCCACAAAGATGACCTGCGCTTTTTCCGTGGTAAGGATAGCCTGGATATTGTTCCTCGTAGTCTGCGGTTTGTCAGAAACAATCAGCACTTTCTGCCCCATGAAAGCATTGATGAGCGTAGATTTGCCCACATTAGGCCTTCCGACCACCGAGACAAAACCGGATACGAACATTTACTTTCTCCTTTACTAATCGGGGAAAATCATTTATCATGAATTATGAATGATGCTTGTACCAAACCCTGCATAATTGTGGACATAAGGAAGTGCTCACAATGCAAGAGAGGGAAAAAGAGGAACTGAAAGCCAGGGGAAGCCGGGCGCTTATTTTAAACATTATTTTCTTCCTGGCTCTTTTTGCCGGCATCTTCCTGGTCACTTTTACCGGGCTTCTGTTTACCGCTGTCATCATCACCCTGATTTTTGTCGCCTCACTGCTCTACATTTATTATTCCTGATTTTATTCCTGGGGAGATCCTTCTCCGGCTCCCGGCACCCCGAACGTATAGGGGAGCAGCTCCCGTAAATTTAGGACAAAAGGCCGGCCCTTTTCGCCGGCCGCAATAATTTTCAGGTCTTCTGAAAATTCGCGAAGAACCTGCCGGCATGCCCCGCAGGGAAAGGGGACCTGCTCACCGCCTGTGGAAGTGACCGCCAGTATTACAAACGTTCTGCAGCCTGCGGAAACCGCAGCTGCTGCGGCAGTTCTCTCCGCACAGATCGTAAGCCCCAGGGAGGCATTTTCCACGTTCGTTCCCCTGAAAACCCGTCCGTCAGCGGTTAAAAGGGCCGCCCCAACCCGGTAGCCTGAATAGGGAGCATAGGCAAAGGGCAGAATCTCTCTTGCCTGCTGCAAAAGGTCGTATTCATCCACAAAGCAACCCCCCAAATTAATTCCTGTAAGGCGGCAGGGTAATTTCTTCTTTCTTCTCGATATTCAACTTAAATCCACGGTGATATTCCAGGGAAAAACGGATAATGTCCAGGCCGCTGGCCAGCACTTCCGGGTCACCGACTGCTTTGATCTCCACTGGATTGGCCGATATTTCCCTGTCGTTTACGCGGATGACCGGCCCCACGCAGCGGATGGGAGAGGTCGCCACAAGGCGCTGTCCTCCAACGGCTACGCCCTTGGCCCCGGCAGCGTAAAGTTCGTTGACGATATCCCGCACATCAGAATCGTGGATGAGGTCGCCTCCCTCATAACCGTCCTGGGAATCGTAAAGCTCTATCAGCACCCCTTCTCCGACCATTTCTGCAAAGCCGGCCTCCAATCTTAACTCATGGAGGCTTAACCTTAAGGAATCGATCTCCTCGTTGAGAGACTGGATGTATTCCAGCGGATTATAGGGGGCCTGCAGACGGCTCCGCCCCTCTTCTACTTCGATCTGGAGCGCCTGTTCCTGGGCTATTCCACTTTCCTGGTATAGTTCGAAGATCTCCTCCAGCGTACCCTTTTCCAGCAGCGGCGGATCGGCCAACGCCCCCTCGCTGCCGCTTATGCTCAACACAAACTGCACTTTTTCTGTTTCTTGCTGTATGTTTTCATCCTGGTTAACAAGGGCCAGAATTTTTTCCTGCAGCAAAGCATCGCGTTCTCTCAGTATGGTTTCCTGCAGCTGCCGACCATGGGTGAAAATAATCCTGGCCAGCTCATCTCCGTCCTCGGCCAGGTCTATTTCGTAATTAAAGCCGGCCAGCGCTTCCCGGACGGAACTGCGATCCTGAACACCGGTCTCCTTGGCCAGGCGCCTGCTGTAATCAAGCAAATCCTGGGCAATCACCTTTTTTGAATCCAGGTCTTTTGGGTCCTCATCGGCGCGAAGGTATAAAAAATGAAAATTTAACCCCGCGATCAGCGCGTTTACGACAAGAACAGCTATAAGCAGAATAAGCACTTTATTATCGAGTATGGCATGTCTGGCATGCCCGGATTCCTGTTTCATCAGACCAAACTCCCCTCTTTCTTCCGTGGCACTGCAAGCTCTGCAGGATAGCTTTCAGGCAAGCAGCTTGCTTCCAAAAACGAACAAAGCAACCACCAGGGCAAAAATCGCCGCAAACAGCACCGCCCCGGCCGCAACATTTTTGGCCGTTCGGGCCAACGGATGGTAATTGTCGCCGACCGCCAGGTCGACCGCCGTTTCTACAGCCGTATTGACCATCTCCGCAATAAAGACCAAAAAAATGGCCGACAACACAAAGAGAAACTCCGTTCTGTCCAGCTCAAAATAAAACGAGGCGGCAATGACAACGGCAGCGGCAATAAAATGAAGGGTCAAATTTTTTTCCTTGAGAAAAGCAAAGCCGAGACCCTTGAAGGCAAAGCCGAAGCTTTTTAAAATATTTCTGCTTTTTCTCATAATATTTACCTCAAGACGGAGATTTATTGCGAGTCAGGCAGAACCATTCCTTTCGAGTTGGGGCAGCTCTTCGACGTGCCGGCCTCCTTGAAAAACAACTGCCTCGGCCCCCAAGTCCCCCTGGGCCACTAAAACGGGATAGGGAAACATCCGGCACTTAAAGGCCCAGTTCCTGTACCGCCTGCTCCTGCTTCTCCCCCATGATCCTTTCTTCTCCCTCTTCCTCGTGATCATATCCCAGGAGGTGCAGCACACCGTGGGCGGTAAGAAGGGCGAGTTCCCGCGTGAAAGACCCCCCATATTCCTTCGCCTGTTCGGCCGCTTTTTCCGCAGAGATGACTACATCGCCCAGCATTCTCTCCCCGCTTCCCTCCTCGAGCTCCCCATCCCGCTCGTCGTCCAGGTTAAAGGCGAGAACGTCGGTTGGCCTGTCCTTCCCGCAAAAAGACCGGTTGAGCTCCCTAATACGCTCGTTATCCACCAGGTTTACACTGACTTCCCCCGCATCGGAGCAGCCTTCGGAGCATAGGATATTACAGGCCAGTCCTTCCAGAAGGGAAGACATTGCTTCGGTTATTTCCACGGCGTCCTGCCAGTTATTTATCGTTACTTTCATCCTTTTTGTTCTTCCCCCTTTCCAAATCGGCCCTCAGCTCTTTTTCCGGATATTCAATCCGCTGGTGGAAAATGCCCGAAAGGATATAGACAAAGGTGTCCCCGATTTTATCCAGATCTTTTAAGGTAAGCGGGGCTTCGTCCAGCTGACCGTCGTTCAGCTTCTCCTTGATGATGCGCCTCACCATCCCTTCGATCCTTCCGGAAACGGGCCTGGAAAGAGAGCGTACCGCAGCTTCCACGGCATCAGCCAGCAGAATAATGGCCGCTTCTTTGCTTTGGGGCAGGGGTCCCTCATAACGGAACTCTTCATCCGATAACTCTGCAGCCTTTCCGTCATTAAGAGCCTGCAGGTAAAAAAAGGAAA
Organism: Syntrophomonadaceae bacterium; assembly: GCA_003563895.1. Lineage (GTDB taxonomy): Bacteria > Bacillota > Dethiobacteria > DTU022 > UBA8154 > CSSED11-181. The sequence goes on along the minus strand of PWTK01000109.1, from coordinate 18,250 downwards.
CCAGGCTGTTGCCGTGGTGCTGCTGGATAATCTCTATGATCGGCTGCGGCAGCTTTTCCTTCCTGGCCATTTCAGCCCCGTCTTTAACATGTGAGCGAATGATCAGGGAGCTGAGGTTGGGGGAGATCCGTTTGTGAGGGTTGTGGCCGGTGAGCTGATTTTCAACAAAAAAGTATGGCCGGCGAATTTTTCCGGTATCGTGATAAAAAGCCGCCACCCGGCACATCAAGGGGTCGGCATCCACAGCTTCCGCCGCAGCTTCCGCCAGGTTGCCGACCACAATGCTGTGGTGATAAGTACCGGGCGCTTCCATCAGAAGCCGGCGCAGCAGAGGTCGGCCAGGGTCGGCCAGCTCCAGAAGCGTGATGGCCGAGGTCAAGCCAAAAGTGTTCTCCAGGTACGGCAAAAGCCCGATAGCCAGCACCGCCGAGAGCAAACCGCTCCCGACCCCGGCCAGGACGCCAATGCTGAACTCACGCAGATAATCGTACTCCAGGTGGAAGCCTTCCATTAGCAAAAATATGGAAATAATCGCCACCATGTTCATCCCGGCCACGTATACTCCGGCCTTGGTCAGATCAGAGCGGTGCTGAAGGGTGGAAACGCTGTAAATGGCCACGAAGCTCCCCAGCAGGGCCACCACAATATAGTTAAATTCCCCTTCCATCACAATTCCCAAAAAAAGGACGATGATCACGTTTATAAACACTGCCAGCCGCGATTCAAACAGCACCGTAATCAGGATGGCCGAAGTGGCTACGGGGATGAGGTACCCTGAAAAATAGCGCGCCGCCAACCCCATGACGAGGGTCAGGACCAGTATCAAGCTCAGCAGGGAAAGGTAGGTGATGTTGTCATATATTTCCCGGTTAAAGAAATACAGGTAGAGCAGGACAACGGCAAAAATGAGGACCAGCAGGACAAACAACCCGATATATCCGCCGATATGGGCTCGCGTTCCCAGCTTTCCGAGCGCCTCAAGTTGGGCGATATGCCGTTCGGTAACAATTTCGCCCTCCTGCACAATGAGCGACCTCTCCAGGATCTTCACCGGCTCAACGGCCTGCCTGGCCGCTTCTCTCTGGGCCTCTGTTGCTTCCTCATTGTAAAACATGTTGGGACGGATGAGCGGGTTTATCAGTTTTTCCGCACTTTGCCTGACTTCCGGCCCAAACGGCAGCAAACTTATTTCCTGATTGATCTGCCGCCTTACGGTTTCTACTTCATCTTCCTTGATCCCTTCTTCCATGTATTCGTCAAAAACATTCTCCAGCCTGTTCTGCAATTCCGCCAGTGTCTCCTGCTCCATTTCCAGCAGCCCAACCAGGGAATCCCTTGGAAAATCGCCTTCCAGCGGAAGCTCTTCTCTTATCTTGCCCCTGAGTTCGATCGCGATTTCCCCTGCTTCTCCCTCTTTTCCCCTGGCTTCCCTGATCAGGCTGAAAAAGTCCAGCAGCACGTCCCTGCCTTCCTGCGCCACGGAGGGATCGCGGTCGTACACCTCCGGTACGGCCGAAGCGGCTTCCTGCCTGAGCTCATTGGTCGTATAAGGGTCCACGACTTCCTGGTCGGCATCGATCGTTTCCGGGCTGGGCATGCCCACCTCCACGGCAACGCCCATGGGCATGATGGAAAGGGTCAGAAAAACATAGATGATGGAAAAAGTGCCAATTAAAAGAAAAACCCTCTGGCCGCCTTTATACCTGGCCAGGTGGAGAGGGCTGGCAATAAGCATTTTTAACCTTTGGAGGATGCTCATACAAACACCTTCGCTTTTTCGTTAATGGTCCTGCTGGTGCTGCTCATAGGCTTTGATAATTTCCTGTACCAGGTTGTGGCGCACCACGTCCTTATCGCTCAGGTGGATAAACGCGATGTCCTGGATATCTTTCAAAATCCCCATAACCTCTATCAGCCCTGAAAACTTCCCCTTGGGAAGGTCTACCTGGGTAATGTCCCCCGTAATCACGGCTTTTGAACCAAATCCCATCCTGGTTAAAAACATTTTCATCTGCTCTGATGTGCTGTTCTGGGCTTCATCCAGGATAATAAAAGAATCGTCCAGCGTGCGGCCCCGCATATAAGCCAGGGGGGCCACTTCAATAATTCCGCGCTCCCTGTTTTTGAGAAAATTGTCCACCCCCATGAGGTCATAGAGAGCGTCATAAAGGGGGCGCAGGTAGGGATCAACCTTGTCGTGAAAATCACCCGGCAAAAAACCCAGGTGCTCGCCCGCTTCCACCGCTGGCCGGGTCAACACCAACCTCTGCACGATCTTGTTCTTAAGAGCAAAAACGGCCATTGCCATGGCCAGGTACGTTTTGCCGGTTCCGGCCGGTCCGATACCGAACACGATGTCGTGACGGCGAAGCGCTTCGACATATTTTTTCTGCCCCAACGTTTTGGGACGGATCTTCTTCCCCCGTTCGGTGACGAGAATCAAATCGTTAAAAAGCTTCCGTATCTCTTTCCCCTGGCCGACTTTGGCCAGCTTCAACGAATACAAAAATTCTGAAGTGGTCAGCATGTGGCCGCCGCGAATCAAACCCAGCAGCTCCTGGAAGAGATCGTAAAGTTTCCCAACCTCTTCCGTTTCCCCCTGCAGCGAAAGCTCGTCGCCCCTCGGGACGACACGTACAGGAAAGTGTTCCTCTATTAAGGAAAGGTGCTCGTCAAACTTGCCCAGAAGACCCAGCACTTCATCCATATCTTTCAGATACACTTTGCGTTCTGTTTGGCTTCCCTTCAAATATTTACAAACCTCCTACCCTATATTTTAACCGAATTTTATAAAAAAAGAGCCACATTTACCGAACAAAATGTCCATTTGGGGACGGTTTTCTTCCTTAAAGCGCCAGCCTGAACAGTCGCCCGGGTACAACCCGCCAACTTTTTCCTTGGCTCTTTTTAAAAGCATTGCTGATAGCTTTAAATACCCTTTATTGCTTACCTCATTTCGTTTTCCATTTTCTTGTTCGAGGACACAGCACCTAAATTCCAAACAATATCAACCCTTAAATTTAAAAGAGCCTTTGCTTATTAATTCTACAAGCAACAAGAGACTCCTCCAGCAGAATGCCCTGTGACCGCCCCCGCTAAAATAGCACGGAGCAGCGCAGAAAAAAAAATGGCCGCCTGGCCCCCAGGCCCAATCTGTGCCTTTCATGTATCATTATAAAAGCCCTGACGCTCTTTTGCAAGATAGTGTAACAAAGATGGAAAAATAAAAGTAAAGCCGCCTTGGCATCAAGGCGGCAGCAATGCCTGGAAGATGTATTAAATCGAGCAATTATCCTGCACGTAAAACAGGGGGATTAATCCTTTCGAAGAAGTTATTCCAGCATTTCTTCTACAATTTTCTTAACCTGCGAACCGTCCGCTTTGCCCTTTACCCTGGGCATGATCTGTCCCATCACCCTGCCCATTTCTCTCTTCGAGGAAACCCCCATTTCTGAGATAACCTGTTTCACCATCTCCCTTATCTCATCCTCTGAGAGCTGTGGAGGAAGATAAGAGGAAAGAGTTTCAATTTCCTCCTGCAGTTCCTTTAGGAGCGAAGGCCTCTCCGCCCTTTCATAATCGGCCAGCGATTCCCTGCGCCGCTTGATTTCTCTCTGCAGCACTTCCAGCATTTCTTCTTCGCTCAACTCTCGATTTTGTGCTATTTCGGCATTTCTCAATTCACTTCTCAGGGAGCGAATGACATTCAGGCGCTGTTTTTCCTTGGCCTTCATGGCTTTCTTTTGGTCTTCCAACAGCTGCTGCTGCAGATCCAATGTAAGGCCCCCCTGCTGTTTGATTACCTGAACTTCCTTTTCTTCTTTCGCGCAGCTTCTGCTTTTTTCTTACGTCGAACGCTGGGCTTTTCATAATGCTCCCTCTTGCGCACCTCTGACATGATGCCTGTCCTCGAACACTGCTTCTTGAACCTTCTGAGGGCATTGTCAAGGCTTTCATTCTTCCCAACCTTGATTTCAGACAAATTGCATCCCTCCCCTCCGCCTCAAGCCTCTCACTGAAATAAAAAAAGGGCTCAAAGAATCGTCCAATCCATTATACCGTTAAGGTTAAACCCTGTCAATGAAGGGAAAAATCTTAGCGGGGACGCCCCGCTGTTCATCACCCATAGTTCGTATCGCTCCGCCCCAGGGCCCGACACGCTGCGCACAACCCTGTGGGTTTTTGACCAAGAAAACGGCAGGAAGGAGAGGTTCAGTGCTCGAACGGCAACCCATGCGCCCCGTTTCCGTCAACTTTTCCCCACGAGGTTGTGGCCGAAGGTACGGCCTCCCAACAAATGAAAATGCAGGTGAAAAACAACCTGCCCGGCGTCCTCACCGCAGTTCGTTATAACCCTGTAGCCTTTTTCGTCGATGTTCTGCTGTTTTGCGACTTCTTTGATTATCCACGCCAGATGCCCCACCAGCTCCCGGTCCTCCGGCTGGATGTCGTTAAAAGTGGGGATGTGCTTGCGAGGCACCACGAGGATGTGCACCGGTGCGACCGGGTTTATATCTTCAAAAGCAATGACCGTCTCATCCTCGTAAACCACCTTTGCTGGCACTTCTCCTGCAATAATTTTACAAAAAATGCAGTTCTCCATCTGCTGATCCTCCTTGTTCAAAGAATTATGCCTTATTTCAAGAGATATTATAACATTTTCTTAATTTTTGTAAAACAATCTTTCATACGCTCCGCAGCGATATTCACCCCGTCATTCGTGCGGCAAGGGAGGGCCTGGCCTCCAGTTCCAGGCGATTTGATCATTCAACCAGGCACCTTCCCTGGAGAAAGCCGGGACCGCTTGTTTCAATCAACACCTTTTCAATGCTTCCAATAAACCGGGGGAGGAGAACGGCCCTCACCCTCAAGTAATTGGAGCTCAGCCCTTCCAGCAGGGTCTCCTCTGCCGCAGCCGTTGAAGGACACTGGATGATCCGTTCCTCTTCCGATACCTCTTTTTCAAAAAGGACCGACAGTGCCTCCCCGAGAAACTGCTGCCGAAACGAATTGGCCAGCTCTTCCCCCAGCGCTCTCATCTGCCGGCTCCGCTCTTCTTTCTCCTGTGGAGAAACCTGCGGCTCCATTTCAAAGGCAGCTGTGCCCCGGCGCGAAGAATATTTAAAAACGTGCAGCCTGCTGAAGCCGCATTGCCGGACAAATTCCAGGCTGTTTTGAAATTCCTTTTCCCCTTCGCCGGGAAAACCGACCATTACGTCCGAGCTGACTGCCAGGCCGGGGGCCATGCTTCTCAATTCCTGCAGCAGTGAGGAAAAATACGCCGTGTCGTAAGGCCGCCGCATGAGATTAAGCACCTTGTCATCACCGCTCTGCAGGGGAATATGCAGGTGGTCACAAATCCGCTCATGGCCAATGGCCTCAATAAGCGAGCTGTCAAAATCGGCCGGCTCAATTGAACTCAAGCGAATGCGGGCGATCTCTTCAACCTCCACCGCCTCGTTTAAAAGATCGGCCAGCGTAACGGGGGGAGAGAGATCTGCACCGTAAAGCCCAAGGTGAATTCCCGTAATGACCGCTTCCCGAAAGCCTTCCCGTCCGATCTGGCGAAGCCTTTCCAGGGCAACTTCCGGTGGAAGGCTGCGCAGGGGACCCCGCGCAAGGGGCACAACACAATAGCTGCACTTCTGGTTGCACCCGTCCTGGATCTTTAAAAAAGCCCGGGTCCTGCCCTGTTCCGGCTGCCAGGGAAGCTCTTCAAAAACATCTTCTTCTCCATAGGGGGTGACCCCGCCCCGGACCTCGCCCCCGAACAGTTTCTTTTTCACCATCTGTGGAAGTTCAAGGCGCCCCCGGGTTCCCGTCAGCAGGTCCACCCCTTCCACCCCTGCGACTTCCTCGGGGCTTACCTGGGAATAGCAGCCGGTAACAACGACCACCGCACCGGGGTTATTCTTCCTGGCCCTGCGGATCATCCGGCGGGATTTGCGGGCCGCCAGGTGCGTTACGGTACAGGTGTTTATCACATAAACATCGGCGGGCCTGTCAAAATCCACCACCTGGAAATTATCGTTTTCAAATGTTCTTTTCAGGGCCTCGGTCTCATAATAATTAACCTTACACCCCAGCGTAAAAAATGCCACTTTTCCGCCCAAAAAGATCACTCCCGCAATATAATGGGCAGGGGCCTGTCATCTCATATGTAACCGGGGATTTTTGGCCAAATCAAATATGAAGAGAAGATCTTCCCGGTAAAACGCGGGGGGAAAAAGACAGGGATCCTCGCCCCGTTCCTGGAAGCTGCGGCCAGGCAAGCACGAACCGTCACCTCTTGCCCGGCAGCTTTTGCCAGGCAAGAGAAGAGCCGTCACTCATGTCATTTTTTGCCCACATCCCCCCATAAATACTGGACAATGGAAAGGACCAGCAGCGGGGCGGTTTCCGCTCTCAATATGCGGGGGCCCAGGCTTACCGTGCGGGCGTTTTCCAGTCCTGTGAGAAGGTCGATCTCCCCGGGCGAGAGACCGCCTTCCGGCCCTGTAACGATCCCTACCGAGGGAGGAGAGGGAAATTCTTCCTGCAGTCCGGCCAGGTTGCAGGAGCGTTCCTCTTCCCAGGGAACAATCACCAGTCCTTCTTCCCGCAGCATTTCCACTGCATTTTCCATTTCTGCCGGTGGATAAACTTCGGGCAGCACAGCGCGCCTGCATTGTGAGGCAGCCGCACGGGCCACCCTCTGCCAGCGCTCCGTTTTTTTACGTCCCCCGGCTTCGTCCAACCTGACCACCGTCCTCTGGGTCAGCAGCGGGACGACGCGGCCGGTTCCAAGTTCCACGGCCTGGCGTACCAGTTGATCCATTTTCTCACCCTTGGGCACCCCCGGGTAAAGGGTAATCTGCAATGGCGGCTCGGCTGCGCCTTTCAAGCTCCCTAAAACAACAGCCAGAGCCCCTTCGGGGGTAACGCTCTCCAGGCGCGCACGCCAGGCACCGCCCTGACCGTCGGAAAGGACGAGCTCGTCTCCTTCTTCCAGGCGCAGGGCCTTCAGGTGATGAAAAAGTTCGCCCTCCAGCCAGACCTCATGCTTCTCCAATTCTGGGGGTAGCAGAAAGAACCAGTTGGACATGGGGACACACCTACAAAAAATGATTTGCTTCTTCTTCCCGAACAAAAGGCAGTACAGGCAGAAGACGCGGACAACTGCCCTTTAAAAGGAGAAAAGCCGGTGCAAGCCGTCGGCACCTTTTTCTGCCAGGGGTTCATTTCCCAACCTGGACAAAGCCGGTGCCAAAATGTTGAATTTCAAAATGACCCTTTCCAGACGGAGAAAAATCAGCTCTCACGAGGTCGTTTGAAAAAGTTATGCCAAATTTGCGCAGAACTTGAGACTTAAGGGCCTAAAATGCTTCCGCCCGGTAAACTTAACCATAACATAAAGCATCCACTGCCGATACCATCAAAGAGCAGCGCCACCCACACAAAATTGAAAAGATATGATTGCGTCGCCGCCAGGGAGAAACATTCGCCCGGCCGGCGCGCGACAGAAAAAACCGGGGACTGCCCCGGCCGTGTGCTTTTTCGCCTGTCCAGGTTGGGATGGATGCGGGTGAGGACTGAGGACAGGTTGAGATTTCTGCCGAGAAAAGGGTTCTTTCTCCCTTTTCTCAGCGGCTGCCAAACACGCGGTCAAAAATGTTTTTCCCTTCCGCAGACAGGTCTTCACCCAACTCTGAAGCGAGCTCCCGCAGCAGCTTCTTCTGGCGGGCATTTAACTTGCGAGGCACTTCAACATTGATGCGCACCAGCTGGTCTCCGCGTCCAAACCCGCGCAGGTTCGGTGCACCTTTTCCCTTGATCCTGAGTACTGTGCCCGGCTGTGTTCCTTCCGGGATTCGCAGCCGCGCCTTTCCATCCAGGGTGGGGACCTCGATCTCCCCGCCCAGGGCAGCAAGAGGTATGCTCACCGGCACCTCGCACACCAGGTGGTTGCCCTGACGTGTAAAGATATCATGAGGAAGGACCCGGATAAAGATATACAGGTCACCAGGCGGACCGCCATTTCTTCCGGGCTCACCCTCGCCGGTCACACGCAGCCTGGCACCGTCATCAACTCCGGCGGGGATGTGGACTTCAATTCTACTTTCCCTCACTACGCGTCCTTGGCCCCGGCAGGTGGGGCAGTGCTCCCTGACCACCCGGCCCTCACCGCGGCAAGGTCCACAAGGCTGGACACTGACAAAACGTCCAAAGGCCGTGTTTCTGACCACCTGCTGCTGCCCGGTACCGTTACAGGCATTGCAGGTTTCCACAGAGCTCCCGCCTTTGGCACCGGTGCCATGGCAGTCCGCGCAGTCTTCCTGGCGGGGTAGGTTCACATGGGTAAACTTGCCGTTGACGGCATCTTCCAGGGTGATCTCCAGCTCATAACGGAGATCGGCACCCCGCCGGGGAGAAGTTGATTGGCGGCGCCTTCTCCCGGTGGAGAAGCCGCCGCCAAAAAATGCATCGAAGATATCCTCAACATCGGAGAATCCGCGAAAATCATCAAACCCACCGAATCCTCCAAATCCGCGAGGAGCTTCTTCCTGGTGGCCGAAGCGGTCATAGTGGGCTCGCTTTCTTTCATCACCCAGCACGTCATAGGCTTCCTTGATCTCTTTGAACTTCTTTTCTGCTTCGGTACCCCCATCGTTTACATCCGGGTGATACTGGCGGGCCAGCTTGCGATATGCTTTTTTTATCTCTTCCTGGGAAGCGTTCCGGCTGATCCCCAGGACTTCGTAATAGTCCTTCTTAGCCATATAGAGCTTTCAGCCCCTTTGTGAAGGTAATGCTTATGATCTCTCTTCTTCATCATCTACTACTTCGTAGTCTGCATCGACAACGTCTTCCTCTCCGCTTTCACCGCCACCGGCACTTCCTGCTTCCTGTCCCTCTCCGTGTACTCCGCTGCCGCCGGCTTGCTGTTCTTGCTGAACCTGTTCGTAGAGAGTGGAAGAAATCTCGTGGAGCTTGCTGCTCAGCTTCTCGCTGGCCGATTTGATTTTTTCGATATCATCGCTTTCCTTGACCTCTTTCACTTCCTGGATCGCTTTTTCAATCTCTTCTTTTTTGTCCTGTTCCACCTTTTCGCCCAGGTCCCGCAGGGTTTTCTCGGTGGAGTAAATGAGCGAATCGGCCTGGTTGCGGGTCTCAGCCAATTCTTTTTTCTTCTGGTCTTCTTCCGCGAACTTTTCCGCTTCTTCCACCATTTTTTCGATGTCATCTTTTCCAAGCGTGGTGGTGGCGGTAATGGTGACCTTCTGCTCTTTGCCCGTTCCCAGGTCCTTCGCTGACACGTTTACGATCCCGTTGGCATCGATATCAAAAGAAACCTCGATCTGCGGAACCCCCCTGGGTGCCGGCGGAATGCCGTCCAGGATAAAGCGACCCAGGGACTTGTTATCGGCAGCCATGGGCCTTTCGCCCTGCAATGCGTGGACTTCCACGCTGGTCTGATTGTCGGCAGCAGTGGTAAAGATCTGCTTTTTGGACGTGGGGATGGTGGTGTTGCGCTCAATGATCTTGGTAAACACACCGCCCAGCGTTTCAATCCCCAGTGAGAGGGGCGTCACGTCCAGCAGCAGCACGTCTTTCACTTCACCCGAGAGCACACCGGCCTGGATGGCGGCCCCCAGTGCGACCACTTCGTCCGGGTTTACTCCTTTGGTCGGGTCTTTGGCGGTCACATCTTTGATCACTTTTTGGACCAGCGGGATGCGGGTGGATCCACCAACCAGAATAGCCCGATCAATGTCCTTCGGTTCCAGGCCGGCATCGGAAATGGCCTGTTTCATGGGCCCAACCGTTTTGTCGACCAGATCTGAAATGAGCTCTTCAAACTTGGCGCGGGTCAGGTTGATGTCCATGTGCTTGGGTCCGTCTGATGTGGCGGTAATAAAGGGAAGGTTCACATCGGTACTGGTTACGCTGGACAGCTCGATTTTCGCTTTTTCCGCAGCATCCTTCAGGCGCTGCATGGCCATTCGGTCCTTGCTCAAGTCGACGCCGGTTTCCTTCTTGAACTCGGAAACCAGGTGTTTCATGATTCTTTCGTCAAAGTCGTCGCCGCCCAGCCTGTTGTTTCCGCTGGTGGCTTTCACCTCAAACACGCCTTCTCCAAGCTCCAGGATGGAAACATCAAACGTGCCCCCACCCAGGTCAAATACCAGGATGGTCTGGTCTTCGCCTTTGTCCAGGCCGTAAGCCAAGGAAGCCGCCGTGGGCTCATTGATGATGCGCAGCACCTCCAGCCCGGCAATGGTTCCGGCATCCTTGGTGGCCTGCCTCTGGCTGTCGGAAAAGTAGGCGGGCACGGTAATGACCGCCTTCTCCACTTTTTCTCCCAGGTAGCTTTCAGCGTCCGCTTTTAACTTCTGCAGGATCATCGCGGAGATCTCCTGCGGGGTATATTCCCTGTCATCTATTTTGGGCTTGTAATCGGTGCCCATTTCCCGCTTAATAGAAGCAATGGTCCGGTCGGAGTTGGTTATGGCCTGCCTCTTTGCGACCTGTCCGACCATTCTTTCTCCCTCTTTCGAAAAAGCTACCACCGATGGAGTCACCCTGCTCCCTTCGGCGTTGGGAATTATCTCCGGCTCTCCTCCTTCCAGAACAGCAATTGCAGAGTTCGTTGTACCTAAATCAACACCGACTACTTTGGACATATTCTATACCTCCTTTTGAAATGTACCGTTCGGTCCGGCAGTAATACATTTTTAAGGCCCGGTGCGCAAACATCGCACTTGGCTGTTTTTACCGGGCAATAGTTTTCGTTTTCAACAAAGCAGTTTTTCTGCTGTTAACCGCCCTCTTCAGAGGACACTTTGACGATACTGGGCCGCAGCACTTTATCCTTCAGCCTGTAACCCTTCTGCAGTTCCTCCAAAACCGTGTTGGGGGGGTGATCATCCGATGGTTCCTGCACGACCGCGTCGTGACAGGTGGGATCAAAGGGCTGCCCTTCGCACTCGATCGGTGTCACTCCCTCTTTTTCCAGCAAGTCTTCCAGCTGCTTGGTGATCATTTGGACTCCTTCTTTGATGGAACCTTCTTCAGCAGTCTCCTCCGCTGCCAGGGCAGCTCTCTTTAAATTGTCCAGCACAGGTAAAATCTTTTGTAGTAGCTCCACGTTGGCCCGCTCCTGAACCTCGCTCATCTCACTGCGCATTCGCTTGCGATAATTATCAAAATCGGCCTGGAGACGCAGCAGTCGATTTTGCAGTTCCTCGTTTTCCTGCTCCAGCTCCTGCACCCTCTGTTCAAGGGACTTTTCCTCGGGTGCTTTTGCTTCTTCTGCATTTAAATCCGCATCAGCTTTGGCATCTGCACCCGTCGGGCCGTCGCTTTTTGCATTGAACTCTGGATCAGTGTTTTCGCTGTCCCGGCTTTTCCCGAAATGACCTCCCTTTCCGCGCTCTTCTTTCTCCTGCCTCCCAGGGCTGCGGCCGTTAAAGCCCTCCCTTTCTCCTCCGGTTGAAAAGTTGTACGGCAACTTTTCTTCAAAGGGCCTTCCCTGCATCAATTTTTGCTCACCCCTTTTACTCGCTTTTCTTCCCTCCTACATTACTTCAAGTCTTCTGGCCACCTGTCGAACCACGGAAACGGCCTTGGAATAATTCATGCGTGTTGGCCCCAACAAGCCGATGGTCCCTATGATATCATTTCCCAGGCGGTACGTTGTCATCACCAAACTGCACTCCTGGACTTCTTCCAGGATATTTTCCCGGCCGATACGGATGATAACGCTGTCGACATCCGCCAGTGGAGCAGAAAGCAAGCTTGCCAGCTGGGAGTGCTGCTCAAAAAGGGAAAGGAGGCCTTTAACCTTTTCAATATCCCCAAATTCCGGTTGATTGAGTATATTCGTAGTGCCTCCCAGTATTACTCGCCGCTCATCTTCGGTGAGGCTTTCCTCAACCAGGGTGAAGGTATCTTCCAGGAAACGAACGTAATGGTAAAGATCCCGGCGCAGTTCGTTGATGAGCCTGGACGTAAATTGTTCCAGGGAAAGCCCCTCCAAACGGCGGTTGAGGTATGAAACGATCTTGTTCAATTCCCCGGAAGAAAGCGTTTGGGGAAGATTAATGACCTTATTTTTAACAAACCCGGTGTCGGAGACCAAAACCAGCAAGCCTCTCTGGGAATCAATGGGCATGATCTGCAATTTTTTGAATGCGCTCTTCCTCAGCTGCGGTCCCAGGATCAGCGATGTGTAATTGGTAATGGATGAAAGGAGGCGTGAAGTGTGCTTGATTATTTCCTCTATTTCTCTCATTCTTTCGTATTCGTACACTTCGAGGATCTTTTTCTTTTCTTCCTCGTCCAGGTCGCTTTCTTCCATTAACTCATCCACGTAATAGCGGTACCCCTTCTGCGTTGGGATCCTTCCCGCAGAAGTGTGGGGCTGAATAAGGTAACCCAGCTCTTCCAGGTCAGCCATTTCGTTGCGAATGGTTGCAGGGCTGAAGCCCATCTTATATCGCCTGGCGATACTCCGGGACCCAATGGGATGTGCCAACTTGATATAATCTGTCACCACGACACGTAATATGTCCCTTTTACGCGATCCAACCCCCATCCTGAGCCCCCCTTTTGAATTAGCACTCTTCAGGCGAGAGTGCTAACCATCATTAATTACCATAACATTGAGCCAGGATTTTGTCAAGTTCTGCTTACCCGCGGTCTCACTTGCCTGCAAGCCGTTTTGGACGGCTATATTTTGCTTCTGCGGGGGCCCGGCAACTCTGAAAAAATTAAAAAAAGGAGAACCGTGATCAACCTTCTGCACCCGGCAGTAAAGGGGCATGATTTTTGATGGCTCTTTTTAAAAGCATTGTTGATAGCCTTAAATACCCTTTATTACTTACCTCATTTCGTTTTCCATTTTCTTGTTCGAGGACACAGCACCTAAATTCCAAACAATATCAACACTTAAATTTTAAAGAGCCCCTCATGAAGCTTCGCTTCACCACCAGAAGGACGAAAATGTTCCGTTTCAAACAGGAAATTCATTACGGCGGAGCTACACTTTCAGGGTAGCCTTTTTGATAAACGCAAGGGGGCAAAGTGCAGGAGAGAGGAGCGCGCAGTTCTGCGCGTGCCTGGGGAGCATGAGTATTTAATTGTATTATCGTCTGGAGCGTTCCCCTGCTGCCGGCAGCGGCAGTGACAGCAAAAACAAAAAGAACCGCGTGCTGTTTCACCGAGATTTTGTGCCCTCGTTCTCCTGCTGGGGCCGGAAGGGCGGATAGCATTTAAAAATCCGCCCCGGCTCCAGGGAAGGGTGCAGGAAAGAGTTTTCGTCCGGGGGACGGCGAACCTCCAGCCTTTCGGGAACGAGGGTCAACTCAGTGCCGGTATCGCCGCCGGCGGCGAGCACACCCGGCGCTATTTTCTTTCCAGCTTCAGCACGCTCATAAATGCTTCCTGGGGGATCACCACCTTGCCGATCTGCTTCATGCGCTTTTTGCCAGCCTTCTGCTTTTCCAGGAGTTTGCGCTTCCGTGTCACGTCCCCCCCGTAGAGTTTTTCGGTGACATTTTTGCGCAGCGCTTTGACCGTTTCACGCGCCACGGGCTGATTCCCGATGACCGCCTGCAGCGGCACATCGAACATCTGTCGATCAATCACATTTTTCAACCGTTGGACAACCTTCTTTCCCTGCTGGTAAGCACTGTCGCGGTGGGCAATGAAAGAAAGGGCGTCCACAGACTCATTGTTTACGTAAATATCCACTTTAACCAAATCAGCGCGTTCATACCCGTAATAATCGTAATCAAAAGAAGCGTAGCCCCGTGTCCTCGATTTCAACTGATCATAAAAATCGAAGATGATCTCGGCCAGGGGAAGGTAAAACTCCAGGATGACCTTGTCCGGAGAAAAGTACTCCATGCACTTGTATGTGCCCCTTTTCTCCCGGCAGAGCTCCATCACGGCCCCGATATAATCCTCGGGCAGCATGAAAGTCCCCAGAACGTAAGGTTCTGCGATATGCTCCAGCTCGCCGGCCGGCGGCATGTGGGACGGATTCTCTACCATGATCTCCTCGCCCCGGCGGGTAACCGCCTTATAAACGGCGTTCGGAGCGCTGGCAATCAGTTCCAATCCGTACTCCCTCTCCAGGCGCTCCCGGACAATTTCCATGTGGAGTAGTCCCAGAAAGCCGCACCGGAAACCAAAACCCAGTGCGGCCGAATTTTCCGGCTCGAACTGGAGTGAAGAGTCATTTAATTGAAGCTTTTCGAGGGCTTCCCGCAGGTCTTCGTATTCATCATTTTCAACGGGGTAGAGCCCACAGAATACCATCGGCCTCACCTGTTTATAACCCGGCAGGGGCTCGGTTGCCGGGTTGTGGGCAGCCGTCACGGTATCGCCTACCCTGGCATCCCCGATGCTTTTTATGCCGGCCACCATGTAGCCCACCTGCCCGGCTTTAAGGGAATCATCAGGGGTCATGGCGGGCCTGAAGACGCCGACTTCTGACACCTCAAAACTCTTGCCGCTCGACATCATGATGATTTTCTGGCCTTTTTTGATCAACCCCTCTTTCACGCGGAGGTAGGCGATAACCCCGCGGTAGAGGTCGTAATGGGAATCGAATATCAACGCCCTCAGGGGGGCTTCCAGGTCGTCGTCGGGAGGCGGAATGCGTTTCACCACCGCCTCAAGCAATTCTTCAACCCCCCGGCCTTCCTTGGCTGAGACGAGAAGGGCCTCTTCACCGTCAATGCCCAGAAAATCTTCCAGGTCCTCTATAACCTTATCGGGATCGGCGTTGGCCAGATCGACCTTGTTGATCACCGGGATGATTTCCAGGTCATGTTCCAGCGCCAGGTACACGTTGGCCACCGTCTGGGCCTCGATCCCCTGCGCCGCGTCGATGACCAGGAGGGCCCCTTCACAGGCGGCAAGGCTCCTGGAAACCTCGTAAGAAAAGTCCACGTGGCCGGGGGTGTCGATCAGGTTCAGCATGTATTCCCGCCCATCGCGGGCCGAGTAAAACAGGCGCACGGCCTGCAGCTTAATGGTGATGCCCCGTTCCCGTTCGAGCTCCATGGAATCGAGAAACTGATCTTTTTTGTTCCTTTCCTCGATAGTGTGCGTCTGCTCCAGGATCCTGTCCGCCAAGGTGGATTTGCCGTGATCGATATGGGCAATTATGGAAAAGTTTCGGATGAGTGATTGACTCACCAGTTTCTGACAACCCCTTTCCCAGAAGGTATTGTATCGCAGCGCAGAAAAATGTTCTCCTGCCTAAAGCAAAAAGGGAAGCGCAGGGCTTCCCAATAGCTTATTTCAGGCTGCTGTAAATCCTTCAAGTGGATTTGCTCTTATTTTTGTAATCATCTATGGCTTTATGCAGGGCATCGGCCGCCAAATTTGAACAGTGCATTTTAGGGGCGGGCAGTCCCCCCAGTTCATCGGCTACATCCTTATTGGAAACAGCAAGCGCTTCCTCTATCGTTTTCCCCTTGATCATTTCGGTTAACACGCTGCTGCTGGCTATGGCCGCCCCGCATCCAAAGGTCAAAAACTTAATATCGCTGATCAGATCGTCCTCGACCTTAATAAAGATCTTCATGATGTCTCCACATTTCATGTTTCCCACTTCCCCTACGCCGTCCGGGCTTTCCATTTCGCCGGCGTTGCGGGGGTTTTGGAAATGGTCCATCACTTTTTCGCTGTACATGCCTCTCACCCTCCCGGCACATTCTAACACTTATCGGCGCCTTTTGACAACTATTTTTTGTAAACGGACGACATCTTGCGCAGCCTTTCCACCACTTCTCTCATCGCCTCAGTAGTATAGTCTACTTCTTCTTCCGTATTGCCCTCTCCCAGGGTGAAGCGCAGGGAACCCTGAGCAGCCTGGTGGTCAAGCCCTATGGCCATGAGCACATGGGAAGGTTCAAGGGAACCGGAAGTGCAGGCCGACCCGCTGGAGGCGGCGATGCCTTTCATGTCCAGGCTCAAAAGCAGCGACTCCCCTTCTACGTAAAACACACTGACGTTGACATTGCCGGGCAAACGCCGGGTAGGGTGCCCATTCAGCCTGACGTCCGGTAGCTCTAAAAGCCCTTCAACCAACCGATCCCTCAACCTGGAAAGGTTCCTGCTTTTTTCTTCCACGTTAGCGGTGACCAGCTCTATCGCCTTGCCCAGCCCTACAATCCCGGCGACATTTTCCGTGCCCGGCCTGAGCTTTCTCTCCTGGCCACCGCCAAATTGCAGTTTGTGAACGCGGGTCTTGCGGCGCACATAGAGGGCGCCTACCCCCTTGGGCCCGTAAAACTTGTGAGCGGAAAGAGAAAGCATGTCGATGGGCATCTGTTCCATGTTAAAGGGGATATGACCGATAGCCTGCACGGCATCCGTGTGAAAATAAACACCTTTCGCCCGACATATGCGCCCGATCTCTTCGACGGGCTGCAGGGTGCCCACCTCGTTGTTGGCCGTCATGATCGTCACAAGGATGGTTCCGTCGTTAATGGCCGAAGACACCTCCTCCGGATCCACCATGCCGTACTCATCCACCGGCAGGAAGGTGACCTCAAAGCCGTTGCTGCCCAGGTACTCCACCGCATCCAGGGCCGCATGATGCTCCACAGCGCTGGTGATGATGTGGCGGCCGCGGGAAGCAAGAGCCCTGGCCACCCCCTGGATGGCCAGGTTGTTGGCCTCTGTGCCTCCGGAGGTGAAGTAGATCTCTTCCGGCTCGGCACCCAGGGCTGAAGCAACCCTTTCCCGGGCCTTTTCCAGGGCTTTTCGGGGTTCCCTTCCAAACCGGTGCAGGCTGGAAGGGTTGCCGTGTATTTCTTTCAGGTAGGGAAGCATCTCCTGCAATACTTCCTCTTTTAAAGGGGTGGTGGCACCGTGATCCATATAAATGTCTCTGGTCAAGGGGAAGACCTCCTTTCTAAAAACCCCGAGAGTATTTTAAACTTTTCCTCCACGGCGGAAAAGTCACAGTCACTGTTTCCAGTCCATCATGTCTTGCAGGGTCGTTTTATCAAGCATTTCGTTGATATGATCCCTCAGTTTTTCCCACACATGTCGCGCCAGGCAGTCGTCCGTCCTTTCACAGCGGCAGGAACCGCCGTTTCCTCCGTTCTCGGAAACGCACTCCACAGGCGCTATGGGCCCTTCCAGGACCCTGATGATGTCCCCAACACAAACCTCGCGCGGCGGAAGCGCCAGCATGTAGCCCCCTTTCACCCCCCTAACGCTTTTGATCAGCCCCCCACGCCTTAGAAGGACGAATATCTGCTCCAGGAAATGGTGCGAAATATTTTCCGAGGAAGCTACTTTGCTCAGAGGCACCGGTCCCTCGTTATAGTTCAATGCCAGGTGGGCCATCGCCCGGACCCCGTATTCTCCTCTGGCCGAAAGGCGCACCGGTTTCACCCCCTGCAAATCCATACTAAATTACTCAGGATTCAGTCTTATAAAAACTGCTGCAACCGAATTTTGACCGTCGCAGTCAGTTTTTAAAAAGATTATCATAAGAGCCGCCAGTCGTCAAGGCAAATCAAAGAAAAAGCGCAGGCCAATTTGGCGTCAGAACATTCAAGCGAGATAACATATTATATCTCGCTGTTGGTTCATTTATCCAAACAAGTGGTGACAACTGGTTTTAGCTTTTTTCAAATCATAACCTCAAACAGAACAAGAAAATATTTCCTTAATACGGCCTTAGCCAAAAGCCACCGCTTTGGCCACGGCATAAAAATCATCGTGCGCCATGGAGACGGCCACACCGCCGATACCGTGCGCTTCCGCCCAGCGGGCGGCAGCACCGCTCAGCAAAACCACCGGCCGTCCCCCCTCCAGGAAAAGGATTTCCATGTCTTTCCATGATACGGTACCGATTCCACAGCCCAGGGCTTTTGAAACCGCCTCTTTTGCGGCAAAGCGGGCTGCCATGGAAGCAAGCGGTTTTTTCTTGCGCTGCAGGAGCTCGACCTCCCTTCGGCTGAAAATCCTGTTCAAAAAGCGATCGGGGCGGCGCCGATAGGCACGGGCTATTCTGCTAATCTTTACCAGGTCTATCCCCAACCCGACGATTCCCCGGTTCTGCGGTTCTCGCAACGGTTTTGCCTCCCCGAGCAAATAAATGATGAGGCCCAAGAAAATTCGCTGTCGAGTAGATGCTATAGGCCTCTCTGGATTCAAGGTATCGTTTAGGCCTGGCCTATCTGTTTCTGCCCCTTTCGGTTGGCAGTGCCTCAGTATCCTGACCTTGCGGTATCCT
>PWTK01000046.1 GCA_003563895.1 Syntrophomonadaceae bacterium | reverse complement strand
GCTTGCGAAAGGTTCATCAAGCCGGTGTTAACAAAGCCCACTAACATTATGGTGGTAGTACTGCTGCTCTGCACGAGAACGGTTATGAGTATTCCGGTAAAAACACCGATGACGGGCTTGCTGGTCAGCACCTCGAGGGTGCGCCTGAGTTTGTCACCAGCCACTTTTTGCATTCCGGAAGACATTATCTGCAAACCGTATATGAACAGACCCAGGCCTCCCAACAGGCCGATCATTACGAACCAGTCCATTTAAGCGCAACCCCTCCATGAAATGCGTCTTCCCCGGGTGATCGAAAAAAATATAGAGTTCAATTCTTTTCGTGCTACTGCTTGTATTACAAGCCTTGTTTTTTCCGGCTATGATTGTCTTTTCTTTGGCTGCTGCTGTGAAGAGATGCTGCAAATGAGACATTTACTCTCGATATATAATTGTATTTCCATAATTGATCCTAAGCTCCTGCCGACGCAAGGCGCTTTCCCGACAATTTGAAACTTATTTGTTTTGGCACCCCCTGCAAAAGAAAAGCCCAGGGCAATCCCCCTGAGCCAGGTTTATTCCGTTTTGGAAAATGCAGCCGAGGGTTCCCGGAAAATTCCCGGGAACTTTTCTATATACGGCCGCCCAAAATGAGACGCTTTATCCGTACTCCTGAACGAGTTTTTTAATGGATGGGCTGCAAAACTGAACCGGCAAATCCCCGGTCAGACAATATTCTTCGGGTTTGGCGCCTCACTGCATATGCATAAAGGATCCCGGGTCCGGCCATTTATGGCCCTCTTTTTTGGCCAGGGTGTCGAAGTGCTCTGTTGCCGCCTCTTCCACATTCAGCAGCAGGTCTTTTTCAAGGGCTTTGCCGCCAACCGTTTTTAGGGATCTTTTGCAGAATTTAGACGGCCATCTTTAAAAAAGAAAAAGACCAGGGTCAGTTGGTTCTATTTCTCCTACCTTGCTTAAAATTTATCACATTTACAAGGAAAAAACATTTTTCCGGAGAATATTTTAATATTACATTCCTGTTGTAAAAGAAGACAACAATGGGAAAACCTTCATTGTCAAGCAGCAAGATTATTCCCTGTCCGAGAGAGGTGTTTTTCCGGACAACTCATCAGGAGGGTTTCTTATGGAAAAATATGATTTGATTGTGCTGGGAGGGGGGACAGCCGGCCTGGGGATGGCTTTTCGAGCTTCGGCCCAGGGGTGGAAGGTGGCGCTTGTGGAAACTCGCTACCTCGGTGGAACGTGCATCAATGTGGGCTGTATCCCTTCAAAAACCTTGATCAGTTCTGCCCGGGCAATGCAGGCCGTGCGCGATGCCGGCAAGTTAGGGGTAATTGCAGGACCCCCAATGGCAGATTGGAAGGCGATGGTAGAGCGCAAGGAGAGGATCGTTGGAGGTTTGAGGCAGAACTCTGATGAAGCGATAGAAAAAAATGAACAAATTGCGCTTTACCAGGGAAAGGCAGCCTTTACCGCCCCGCATACTGTCGAGGTGAATGGCCAATCTTTAACAGCAGAAAAAATTGTGATTGCTACGGGCGCGCGACCTGCTGTGCCCCCTGTTGCGGGTTTAAGCGATATCGATTACTTAACGTCAACTTCAGCAATGGAAATGGAAGAACTGCCGCGCAGTTTGCTTATTGTGGGTGGAGGGATCATTGCCCTGGAGTTTTCCCAGCTGTTTGCCCGCATGGGGGTGGAGGTTACCATTTTGTATCGCGGCCCCCGCCTTGCCGCCAACCTTGAACCGGAAATTTCTGAGGAAATTCACCGGTTACTCGAGTCTGAAGGCATAAACCTGCTAGCCAATGTCCAAATCCGTTCGGCGGGTTCAGAAGACGGCAGCGCTTATCTCGCAGTTGAAACCGAAAAAGGGCCGGCACGCTACAGCGCTGACCGAATCCTGGTGGCGACGGGAAGGGCCCCGAACACCGACATGCTCGACCTGGAAAAGACAGGAGTTAAAACTGACAAAAAGGGCTTTATCGCTGTTGACGAAGGCTTCCAAACAAGCGCCGAGGGGATATGGGCCATAGGAGATGTGATCGGCGGGATGATGTTCACCCATAAAGCCTGGCATGATGCGCTCCTGCTTTCCGGCTACTTGTTAAGAGGGAAAGAGATACGGTCCAGTGATAGACTCATCCCCTTTGCTGTTTTTACAGAGCCGGAAATAGCCGGAGCGGGATTGAACGAAAATGGTGCGGTAGAAGCAGGATACCCGGTAAAAGTGCAGCGTTTTTCGTTTTCGCATGAGAAACGTGCTGTGGCCATGGAAAAAGCGGAAGGTTTTATCAAGCTGGTGCTCGATGAGAAAAGCGGCCGGGTTTTGGGCGCGCATTTGATCGGACCGGAAGCAGGCGAGCTGATCCACGAGCTGCTCGTGGCCATGCGCTGCGGTACCACGGTATATGATTTACAGGAGATGATGCACGTCCACCCCACCCTTTCCGAAGCCGTCAACAACGCTGCCTGGTCTATATCATAAACTCAAACCAGAACGATAATTCAGGAGGTTTTACATCCATGGAAATTGCCCAAATCTATACGCCAAACATCGCCCAGTGCTCTTATGTCATCGGCAGCGGGGATAAATGTGTGGTGGTGGACCCGGTGCGCGATGTTGGGCCGTGCCTGGAAAAAGCCAAAGAGTTTAAGATGGAAATTGTCGCCGTCCTGGAAACCCATCTCCACGCGGATTTTGTTTCCGGTCACATGGAACTGGCTGAAAAAACAGGGGCGCCGATCTACGCTCCCCAAGCGGCCCGCTGCAGTTTTCCCCACCATCCCCTGGCTGATGGAGAGGAGTTAACCATTGGGGGCCTTAACTTTCAGTTAATGGAGACCCCCGGGCACACCCCGGACTGTGCCGTCTATCTTGTAACGGACCTGGAAAGGGGAGATGACCCGGTGCTGGCTTTCACCGGCGACACCCTGCTGGTGGGCGATGTGGGCCGCCCGGACCTTTTTCCCGGCCGGGAGGAAGAGCTGGCAGGGCAATTATTCGGCAGCCTCAAGCGATTGAAAGCGCTGCCGGGGCATGTCGAAATTTACCCGGCACACGGCATGGGTTCCTTCTGCGGGCGGGCCCTCTCCGCCAAGCTGTGGAGTACCATCGGTACAGAGGCTCGCTATAACGAGGCCTTCAAGCAAACCGACCCGGAAGCCTTCAAAAAAATATTGCTCACAGACATGCCCCCTGCTCCCGACCACTTTGCCCGCTGTTCGGAAATCAACCGCCTGGGCCCGCCTTTGCTAAAAGAGAAGGCAGCGCCCCGATCCCTCAAGGCCCTTGAGACAGCCGAAGCCTTAAAAAACGGAAAGACCCTTTTGGATACCCGCCCCTACCTTTCTTTTGCCGCCGCACATATCCCGGGTGCTTTGAGCATCAGCCATCACGGCAACCTGGCTACTTTTGCCGGCTGGTTAATCCCGCCGGGGGAAGAATTAATTCTCTTGCTGGAACACAAAAACGACCTGCAAAAGGTGCAAACGAATCTCTATCATGTCGGCCTGGATAATATCGCCGGCTACCTGGATGGGGGTATGGAGAACTGGATCAGCGCGGGGCTTCCCGCAGAGCATATTGAGACAATTTCCGTCCACCGGCTGCGCGGCTGGATGCAAAACGGATCCCCGCCGGTCCTCGATACCCGCATGGAAGGAGAATGGAAAAAAGAGCATATTGAAGGCACCTCCCTGGCCCCCACCCCGGATATCCGGCACCGCTACACGGAGTGGGATGCCGAGGAGCCGATCATTGTCCTCTGCAATACCAGCAACCGCTCCATGACCGCAGCCAGCCTTTTAAAACAAAGGGGATTTAAACGCGTCATCAATGCGCTGGGGGGTACAACGGCGTGGGCAGCGTCCGGTTATCCCATGCTTTCCGGTGCGGCAGGTTCCAACGATGCCGCCGTCCCCGGCACAGGGGCTCCCGGGGAATTTCCATAAACCCCGCGTGACTGCCCGGTCGGAAAAATTAATATCCCAAACAGCACCAAAATGGTAAACGCCACAAGTTTCGCCAGGGGAGCATTAGCGAAAACAATTATTATGTGATAAAATGAAAACATACCTGGCCTGTGCTAAAAAAATTGAAGCGCTTTGGAAGGCGGTGAATGAAAATTGAGTGACATATTCCAGAGGTACTGCAGCAACCTGGAACAGCGGCTGGCGGGCGTCGCAGATGAAGAAGAAAGCATTGCCATTGTAAGCGAGGAAGTTTTGCCCCTGCTGGAAGACCCCTCTTTTCTGACGGAAAAATTGGCAGAAATGGCCGAAGGAAAAACGGAACTGCTGGCAACCGACTCCAACGACGTCACCTTATACCGCAGTTCGCAGGGCCTTTTTTCGGTCCGGCTTTTTGTCTGGGAACCCTTTGTCCCTTACCCCGTTCACGATCACGGCTCCTGGGGGCTTTTGGGATGCCTGACCGGGGAGGTGCTGCAGACGAAGTACCGCCGCCTGGACGACGGGCGGGAGGAAAACACTGCCCACCTGGAAGAGACCGAAAAGGGGGTTTTGCGCCCGGGAGAAACGGGCAAAATATATCCCCTCGACAGGGGGATCCACCACATGGAAAGCGGGGGGAACAAAACGGCCCTTACGCTGCACACCTACGGCGCCCCGGTTCGCAAGGGGTATATCAGGGGGTTTGTTCCCCACAGGAAAACGACGTACCGCATTTTCCCGCCCAAATACGGTCCCCGGGTGATCGGGTTGAATGCCCTGTCCTCCATCCCTACAGCAGAAACGCGCGAAGTGTTCGACAGGGTGGAAAAAGAGGGGCATCCCCTTATGAAAGAAATGATCCAGCTGATTAAATCAGCCAGGTTGTAACGGGCGAAAGCGCTGATACAAGAGAAAAGAGATGATATAAATGGAAGGACACGAGCTGCGTTCAGAGATCACCGGTTTTCTGAAGCTCCAGGGAGCGGATATCGTAGGGGTGGCCCCCGTTGAGCGCTGGGAAGAGGAGCGGGAAAACCACTTTTTTTACGCTCCTGCACGGGTTTGGCCCCCCGCCCGGACGGCCGTGGTTGCGGGGGTGGGACTGCCCCTGCCCGTCGTAGAAACTACCCCTTCTTCTTACCACATGGAGCTTTACCGTACCTGTAACCGCTTGCTCGATGAAATGGCCCTCAAAACAGTCAATCATTTGTTAAGGCGCAGCATCCCCGCTTCCTTTTTCCCCCGGGACGGCTTTGGAAGCGTGAAACTGCTCAAGGACAAGCCGCATGCAGCGTTCGACCACCGCTTCTCCGCGTACTTTGCGGGCCTGGGCAACATGGGTTGGAACAACAACCTGCTGACCCCCGAATTCGGGCCGCGGGTCAGGTTTGTCACGGTTTTTCTGGACAGGCCGATCCCTTGCAACGAGCGCCTGGAGCAACCGCTGTGCATCCAGTGCGGCCTGTGTGTTAAACTGTGCCCCCCCGGTGCCTTGAGAAAAGATGAAGAGGGCCGAAAAGTATCTTTCGAGATGGAGCCGTGCCGGAAATGGCACGAGCAGCTTACGTCAGAAAGGCGCTACCCCTGCGGTATTTGCATAAAAGTATGTCCTGTCGGTCAAGACCGGGCCATTTATGGCGCAGAAAAAAGAAATCGCCTCTACGCCCGAGAAAAAGAGGCCATTGAGTCAGGAAAGGCGGGTCAAAACCCCCTCTACCGCTCCTGGGAACACGTTCGTTCCTTTGGCAGTTGGAAATAGGCAAACGAGGCTTCACAAAAAGAAAAACAGCCCGGGCAGCACGCAGGCCGAAAGTGTTTACATAACATTTTGTGGCTATCCGATCAACCCAGGAAAGGGCCGTTTCTTGGTTACAATCTCGTAAGCATGCTCATGCCCGCAACTGTGGCACTGGAATCCATTTGGCCAGCGCATCATCCATAAAAGGTTCCCGGGCCAAACCG
>PWTK01000023.1 GCA_003563895.1 Syntrophomonadaceae bacterium | reverse complement strand
GACCAGGACGCCATGCTTTCGGCAGACTTGGGCCAGGGCTTCCAGTTCCTCCCCGGAATACAGTTTTCCCGTGGGATTATGGGGGTTGTTCAGTGAATACTCTTCTATGGCAAAGCAATCATAGGTGAGACGGCACACTACAGGCACACAAAGAAAAGCCTGGGATTTGCTCCCAGGCCCTTCAACCCTTGAATATCATGGAGCCGGGCGGGAGACTTGAACTCCCAGCCTGCTGATTACAAATCAGCTGCTCTGCCGTTGAGCTAGCCCGGCACATCCAATCGCTAAAAACGTGGAATATGTTTAACCCTACAGCGAAAGATTGCAGCTTGCGCAGTCTTGTGGACGGTTCGAGCGTCACCGGAGCAAAGCGCAGGTTTGAAGGAAAAGCGATGGAACCGTTTCCCATGGCTTTGGAAGAGATAAGATAGCTGTTTTTTGCTGCAGGCTCAGGTCAGGACCCCTTTGCTTGCATTCCACACAAAACCGGCAGTGCTTTGCAGGTGTGGGAGGTGCCCTCGCAGTGCTGTCCTGCCCGGGTTGGGGGCGCATGCCGCTCCGGGAGAAATTTTTCCGGCGTCCCAAGAGAGCTTTTTGCCCGGCCTGCCACCGGTTTTGACCGGGTCAAGTAATATTATACCCGCCTGCCGTCTATTATTCAAGGGGTTTCTCTTCCTGCGGCATGGAGATGGCCGAAATTTTCCTCTCGTTTTCAAGAGGGTTTTGATGGTGCCCCCTTGTATGCAATCGGCCTCGGCTGAAAGCCGGTGCGAAATTTTTTTGCCTCGACCCCCTCATACGGGCATTATTTGTCGTATTATATGATAGGAGGACTTGGCGTTGCAGGACATAGTCGCTGTGATCCTGGAAATACAGCAGGGAAATGAACGCCTGCGGGAAGAGTTTGTCTCCTCCAACCTGGAAAAGATCCGCCAGTATGCCTCCTTTATCTGTAGGAGGACGCTCGATTGGCAAAACGATGATGAGCTGAGCATCTCCCTGGCCGCTTTCAACAGGGCTGTCGATCGCTTTGACGGGGATAGGGGGGTTGATTTCTACCCCTTTGCCAGGCAGCTGATAAAAAACAGCCTGATCGATTATTTTAAAAGCCTGCGCAAAGAAAATGCCCTCGAGGCGGTTTCTCTCGAAAGAGAGTCTTTCGGCTCGCCTGTGGAAGTTTCGGCTTCCCAAAGGGAATTCTCCCGCGAGCTGGAAAAAAGGGAAAGGGCTTACGAGATACACCGTTTTGCAGAACTCCTGGGAGAGTTTTCACTTACCCTGGAAGACTTGGTGCGAAGCTCGCCGAGCCACCGGGACACCCGCGAGATGCTGAAAGGGTTGGCCCGCAGGGTGGGCGAGGATAATAACCTGGTAGAGCGCATTTACAGGGAAAAGAAACTGCCGATGAAGGAAATCCAGCTGCTGACCGGCGCGAAAAGAAAGACCCTGGAAAAGTGGCGCCGTTACCTGCTGTCTCTGGTGATCATCCGGAGCTGCGAAGAATTGGACTTGATGGGACAGTACATTTGGGGAATGGAGGGTGTGTCCGGAAGTGAAGAAAGTTAAGGGTCTGGTCCTGGAAAGCAGCGAGCATTACACCCGTCTCCTGACCCGGGACGGGGAGTACATCAGCCTTCCTGCCCGCGGGCAGGTGCACGAGGTGGGGAGCGAGATAGAAATGGAGATGAAGAGCAGGCGTCTTCCGGCAGGGCGCATGCGCCGCTGGGGCATGGCGGCCGCCGTGGTTCTTGTGGTAGGCCTGCTTTTCATGACTTCCTTTTTGACCGAAAGCGCCCCGTCTGCTTACCTGGACCTGGACGTGAACCCCAGCTTGTCTCTCCACCTGGATCGTGAAGGGCGGGTTGAGGGGGTTCAACCCATGAACGAGGATGGAGATTCGGTGCTGCGCGGCGCCCAGGGGGAAAGAGGACCCATGAAAGGGCAGGCAGCGGAGAAGGCCCTGGAAAGGGTGCTTGAGGAGTGCCTGCGGCAGGGACATCTTTCCCTGGAGGAGGTTAACGCCGTCTTCCTCTCCCTGGCTGCGCCCGACGATTATTTGCTCGACGAAAACGGGCTGGAGGCTTTTTTAAGGGAGCAGATCCTGAAAATGGAACTGGATGCGTACCTGCAGGTTTCCCGCTTCGGCCTGGAGGCGGCGGAGGAAGCGCGGGGGAAGGGCGTTTCCCTGAATGCCGTGGGGTTGAGGGATAGGCTTCGCGAAGAGCGCCAAGAGCGCCCCCAGGATGATCCCGGGCCCTGGAAGGAGGGACCCGGTCCCCCTGCCTCCGTGCGCGATTTCCTGAAAAACCTTCCTGCCTCCGAAATATTTGACCGGTCGGATTTTGTCGGCGGCCGGAAAGGGCAGGAAGAGCGACCCGGATATGAAGAGAAGCCGGCGGACAACGGGCCGCCCTTTGAGGTGCCGGGGAAAGAAGGCAGCGACCGGGGAGCGGAAAACTACGAAGGCAAAGGCAGCGATGAGGATGCCGCAGGGACGCCTCCGCCTTCTCCCGGGCACGGAACTTCCGAAACGCTTTCCCCGGAGGGCGGAGAGGACGTGCCCCCTTCCCCGGAGGACGGAGAGGGCGTGTTCCCTTCACCGGAGGGGCCGGAAGAGGAAGGGGCGATAGAGGGCGGGGCGCCGCCTTGCCAGGATAAAAAAAGCGGAGGCTACGATCCCGCCGAGACTTCCGGGCATCCCCCCTTTTGAAAGGCGGAAACTTTGCTGGCAAAGGTTGTGCGACGTTATGAAACTGTAGTATACTGGTAAAGGTGAAGGGAAAAAGGTTTATCTGAACTGCTCCCCCCAAAAAACCGGTAAGGTGGCGTATTATCTGATTAAGAAAGGCGGCACAATAAAATAAAGGGAGGGATAACAGTCAACCCGTGCTTGCCGAAAGGGCAAACCTGCCGCAAGGCAGGGGCGCAAAGCCATGGGTCCAGTTTTGAGGTGTGCTGGATCGCCAGGCTGCCGAAGTGGAGCGCTTTTTCATGTTCCACTGAAAAAACAACCTCACACCCAATCCAAAAACGGAGGCGAGAACATGAAAAGTAAGTGGTTGGCATTGCTGCTGGTGTTCGGAATGCTGTTGGCCTCGACCGGGCTGGCGCTGGCTGCGCCCGGCATGGGCGGAGCCCCGCCTTTTGACCCCGGGGTCGGGGAGGCAGAAAATGAGAGCGGAGAGGAAAACGGAGAAGAAAAAGGGGAAAATGGAGACCTCGAGAACGGGGAACAGGGTCCGCCGGCGTTCGTGAGGGAGATGCTGGAGAAGGGGGTGCACATCATGGGCCGGGAGAGGCTCATGGTGAACGGCCGCCCCTTCCAATCGGATCAATCGGAACTTCCCCCTGTGCTCAAGGAAGGGCGGGTGCTGGTGCCGGTGCGGGCCATCTCCAACGCCCTGGGAGCGGAGGTTGAATGGTGCGATGGAAAAGGAGAGAACGGGGAAGAAGGCGAACGCACTGTCACCATAACCCGTGACGAAACGGTGGTAGTGCTGTATGTGGACCCAAATGAAGAAGAAGGCACAAAACTGATATTCAAAGTGTGCGAAGACGGCGGGGAAAACTTTACTGCTTACGAACTGGACGTCTCGGCCCAGATCTTCCAGAACCGGGTGTTTGTCCCCATCCGCTTCGTCGCCGCGGCCCTGGGGGCAGAAGTGGGTTACTGCCAGCTGACGCGCGTTGCGTTCGTCGAGGATTATGCTGTGCCGGGCCCGGAAGGGGACGGTGACGAAGACGCCGTCACGCAAGAGACCAACGGCGAGGGAAACGGTGAAAACGTTGATGCAGCAGCGAACGGAGACGAAGAAAACGATAACGGGGAAGAAAATGGTGGAGAAAACGGGAACGGGGATGAAAGCAATAACGGCGAATAAAACAGTGCAAACAACAATTGATTAAAACCGAAGCTGTGTTGAAGCAGAATGAAGGCGGGTAAGGCGGGGATCCCCCCGGAAAAGAAGGCTCCCGCAAAGGACCGGGCTTGCCGTCCCTGGCGAAGGGTTCGCCCGGCCGGGGGAGCCGACTCTAAAAGATTCCTGAAACGATGAACATGCTCATTCGCTTCAACTCAGGCTCCTGAAGCCCTTCTCTGCTCTGCCAGGTTTCCTGGGTGTGAACCGGGGATGATAGTGGCAAAGGCGCCGAAAAGGGCAAAATAACGGCTGAAATGACCGGCGGGCTCTCGACCTTAACGGGTTCCGGGCCTGCCGGTGTTTTTTACTTTCCCCCCGGTCTGCCCGCTAAAAAAATTTGAGACATTAATATCTGAATTGGCAGGGTTTTGTGAATATTATGGCGAATAGAAATATGATTTAATTGGGAAGCAGAGAAAGGACGGGAACTAAATAATGAGCACGAAGGGCGAAATAACGTTCCCCGGGGGGACGCGGTACATCGGGGAAATGAAAAACGGCAAGGCCCATGGGAAGGGGATTATGATCTGGCCCGATGGCAAAGAATACACCGGTCGTTTTAAAGACGGCCAGCGGCACGGCATCGGTACGATTGTTTTCCGGGACCAGAGAATGTACAAGGGCCAGTGGAAAAACGGCTACATGCACGGGAAGGGGACCATGACCTACCCTGATGGGAGGGTTTTAAAGGGGAGATGGAAAAGAAACCAGTATATGGGAGAATAACCCGCCTCTCGCGGGAAAATGGTGGTGGCGGTATGGACATTATTGCCAGGATCGCCGAGGAGAAAATCAGGGAAGCCATCAGGAAAGGTGAGCTGGATAATCTCGCCTACCGGGGGAAGCGCGTGAAGGTGGAAGACCTGTCCCGTGTTCCGCCAGAACTGCGCCCCGGATATATCCTGCTCAAAAATGCAGGCCTGCTGCCGGAGGAGTTACAGCTCAAAAAAGAGATCGTGAACCTGGAGCGACTGCTGGAGTGCTGCTATGAGGATGAAGAGCGCCGGGTTCTGAAAAAAAACCTGAACGAGAAAACGCTCCGCTTTAACATGCTCATGGAAAAAAGGGGCCGCGGCAGATGCTCTGCTGTGGAGGCGTACCGAAGCAAGATCTACGATCGCCTTGGCCGGCGCTGAGATGCCCGGCCCGGCAGACAGGGAGGACGGCCGAGTTCAAACCGGCCGTTTTTTTCGCTATGCATAAATCAACGGAAGGCTCGTCACCCTGCCTTTCCCGGGTTTGCCGGTGGATTGGGGTGGGCCGGCTGTTGTGTCCGATCATTTTTGCCCCGGCGACTCGCAGCTCAGGGGAACATGCCGGGGTGATGGATTTCTTTGACCAGCAGGGCCTGCTTTTCCGCCCCGGTTTGGGCTTCCAGCTTTTCTCCTTCTCCTTTTAGCAGCAGTGCCCTGCCGAGGGGGGAGAGAAAGGAAACATCTTCCGCTGCGGTGCTTTCCTGCAGGGGCGAAGTCAGCCTCACCGTCCAGGCCTCACGGTTATCCAAATCTTCAACCGTTACCCGGCTTCCAATAATGGCAAACGGCAGTCGGCTAACGGTTTCGTCGGCGCTGTTTTGAAGCAGGGTTTCCACCCTGCGCAGGTAATGATCCACCAGCTTTTCCAGCTCTTTTTTTTCTTTCCGGCAAGCGGCCGCCTGCAGCAGGCGGTCTTTGTTGTCTTCCGTATGGACCATATGCTCGATGAGAATTTCTTTAAGCTGCATGGTCTCTCCCTTTTATCCCCTTTCAAAGATTCTTTATACAAAGGCTAACATCGGCCGGAACTGCTGTCAACCTGGCTGCCTGCAGACAAGGAGACTCATGGAGCGGAGAGCAGGTAATGCAGCAGTTTTATGGGAAAAAGCAGCGGGGCAGGCCGACAAAAACGCGGCAGGGAAGGGCGTAAAGAAGAAAGGTAAAAAGTGAGGCGAGGGAGGGAATGCCCCTGCCGGTTTTTAACCGGGGCAAAAAATACCGTCCAGGGAGGAAAGAAGGACGCGGAAAAAGAAGTAATAAGGGATTGGAGGTGAAGTGGATGCGGCGAATGGTTGGAGATGAATCCCGCGGGAACCCTCTGCTGCCGGAGCAGGCGGGGTCTTGCTGGCCGAATGTTCGGCGGTATTCCGGCGGGGGCACTT
>PWTK01000031.1 GCA_003563895.1 Syntrophomonadaceae bacterium | reverse complement strand
GGCTTTCGCCCATTGCGCAATATTCCCCACTGCTGCCTCCCGTAGGAGTCTGGGCCGTGTCTCAGTCCCAGTGTGGCTGACCATCCTCTCAGACCAGCTACCCATCGTTGCCTTGGTAGGCTTTTACCCTACCAACTAGCTAATGGGCCACGGGCCCACCCAAGAGCGGAAGGACCGAAGTCCAACCTTTTTCTCCCTGTGCCATGCGGCACTGTGAGCTTATCCGGTATTAGCAACCCTTTCGAGTTGTTATCCCGGTCTCCTGGACAGGTTACCCATGTGTTACTCACCCGTCCGCCGCTTCCCTTCCCGTCTTAGCAAGCTAAGACTGGAAGGTTCGCTCGACTTGCATGTGTTAGGCACGCCGCCAGCGTTCGTCCTGAGCCAGGATCAAACTCTCCAGTTAAGATTGAAAGTTCAACCTCGGCATCCCCGTTGAAGGGAAGGCCGAAGTATTGTTCAAGCTGCTCTGGAGTTGAAATCCCGGCATAAAATATGCCGTTTGGAAGAGGTGCTGTGCACCTCGTTTCCAATCCAGCGAAACTCGAGTCCTCGACGGGGACTCCTTCGCTTCTCGTTCAGTTTTCAAAGAGCAAGAATAATAATACCACATAAACGGCACTGTGTCAAGATATTTCGGGGGTTTGCTGCGTTCTTTTTCGGCGTCTTTTTTGGGGATTTCGATGCTGCTGCATCTCCATCCGGATTAAAAATATAGCATGGAAGTTGCCTGGTTGTCAAGGTGTTTGGGCTCATTTTTCTCAGAATTTTTTGGCTTCATTTACGCGCCCGCTTGCGGCGTCTCGCCGTGGGGCGAGAAACCGGGCAGAACCGCAGTGCCTGCGGCGTGTTTTGCTTTGTTGGGCTGCTTTGTCGTTTGCCGTTTCGCTGTGATAATATTTCGTGCTGCTCCAACTTGCTTTCCTTGCGGTCCGCTCGAAGGGCAGCACCAAGATAAAAATATAGCATGCTTTATGCGTTTCAACAAATGGCAGGTAACCTGATTAGGTGGAGATAAGTTCCGCAAGCGCTTGTTTTTGACCGAAAGCTTTCTATTTCACATGAATGAAAAATAATTGCCGATTTTGCCCGGCCCCTTCGTCTGGCAGGCCGGCCCCTAACCTTGGAACTATCCTTCAAAGGCGGTCAAAGGCGATTTCGGCGAACTTCCTTTTGCCCACCTGCAGCCTCAGGCCGGGGTGAAGCACCACTTCCGCCTCGAGATCCTGGGTTCTTTCGCCGTTTATCTTCACCCCGCCCTGCTTGATCAACCGCTTGGCCTCGCTGTTGCTCTCGGCCAGGCCGGAGAGGGCGATGACCTTCCAGGCCTTGAGCGTTTCCCCCTTCAGGTCGGGGGACAAAAACACCCTCTGCATGGTTTCGGGAGCCGTTTGCTGCTGAAACACCCGGACAAAGTAATTCTGGGCCGCATTGGCGGCTTCCCAGCCGCAGTAGAGGTTTACGATCTCCCACGCCAGCCGCATCTTGGCATCGCGGGGGTGAAGCGCCCCTTTTGCCAGGCCCTCGGAGATCGCCTCCACCTCGCGGGGTTCCAGCTGGGTCGCCAGGTGAAAGTAATCGAGCATGTACTCGTCGGGCAGGGACATGATCTTGCCGTAAATGTCGTCAGGCGACTCGCTGATCCCCACGTAATTGCCTACACTTTTGCTCATCTTCTGCCTTCCGCAGGTGCCGATGAGGATGGGGCAGAGAAGGGCTACCTGCTGTTCCTGCCCGTATTCTTTTTGAAGGTGGCGCCCCATCAATATATTAAACTTCTGCTCGGTGGCGCCGAACTCGACATCGGCCTCGATCACGATGGAGTCGAACCCCTGCATCAGCGGATAGAAAAATTCGTGTATGCCGATGGCATGGCCTTCCCTGTAGCGGCGGGAAAAATCTTCCCGCTCCAGCATGCGGGCCACAGTATACTTGGAAGCCAGCTCGATGACCCTGTCGAAGGTCATCTCGTTGAACCACGCGCTGTTGAACACGACGCGGGTTTTTTCCGGGTGCAGGATCTTAAAGAGCTGCTCCTGGTAGGTGCGGGAGTTGGCCATGACCTCCTCTTCCGTCAGCTGGCGCCGCATTTCCGAACGGCCGGTGGGGTCCCCGATCCGCCCCGTGAAATCTCCCAGGATAATGGTCACCTCGTGCCCCAGGTCTTGAAAGTCCTTGATCTTGTGCAGCACCACGGCGTGCCCCAGGTGCAGGTCGGGGGCCGAGGGGTCGAAGCCCAGTTTGCAGCACAGGGGCTTCTTCTCGCGGTAACTCCTTTCCAGTTTCCGCATGAGCTCTTCTTCGGTGATTATCTCCACGGTGTTGCGTTTAATTATTTCCAACTGTTCCTCCGGCGTCAATCGCATTCCCTCCAGCAGCTTATTTTTCCTGCGAAAATTATACAGTATATATGATTTGAAAGCAACTGAATGGAGCACTTTACGGCAAGGAACGTTTTCATCTCCAAAAGATACATTGCAGCCGACACCATTGAGGTTAATACCCTTGATTTGAGCGCCATTTCCAGAAATAGGAAATACAACAGTCAGCTTTAAAGAAGCCTGTGAAAAAAACCGGCGCAGGCGGATTGCCCGGCCAAAATTTTAAAGGGCGGAGAGAAAACCATTTCTCCCGCTCGGCTCACGGGAAATGTAATGATTTTCTGGCCATAATTTCCCCTTTTTCAATGATTTTCTCCCGCGCCCACATGTGTTATAATTACGGAAGAATGAAGGGGGCGTCAACTCATGCCTGCAAACGATAAAAAAAGAAAAAATGAAAGGTCTGCCAGGAAGCCCGGGAACAGGCCCGGGCAAACGGTCAATCGCACCCTGAACGCCAGGGCTGCCGGCGGCCAGGGAAACAGCAACACCCGCCGGGGGCAGAACAATAAAGGGGGCAGCAATAGGAAAAACAGGTTCAGGGGGCTTAAAATCGCCCTGCTTTCCCTTCTTGTCCTGCTGCTCATTATCGGGACGGGAGGACTGCTCCTGGCCTACTCCTATATCAAGGACGCGCCACGCTTTACCCCGGGAGACCTTCGCCCTTCCCTGACTTCTTATTTTTACGACCGGGAAGGGGCGGAGCTGACCAGCATTTACGACGAGCAAAACCGCATCCAGATCCCCCTGGGAGCTGTCCCGGAACACGTCCAGAAAGCCTTTGTCGCCATCGAGGATGAGAGGTATTACGATCATTACGGCGTGGACCCCTATGCCATCGCCCGCGCCTTTGTCATCAACCTGCGCCACCGGCAGTGGACGGACCAGGGCGGGAGCACCATCACTCAGCAGCTGGTGAAAAACGCTTTCCTGACCCCGGAAAAAACCCTTCAGCGCAAGGTGCAGGAAGCCTGGCTGGCCCTCCAGATGGAGCGCCAGTACTCCAAGGACGAGATCCTGGAAATGTACCTGAACCAGATCTATTTCGCCCACGGCTCCTACGGCATTGAGGCGGCGGCAAACACTTATTTAGACAAGGAAACCGGGGAGCTCACCCTGGCCGAAGCCGCCCTGCTGGCCGGGATCCCGCGATCGCCAAACTATTACTCCCCCTTTAACAACCCGGATATCGCGCTGCAGCGGCAGGATCTGGTCCTCTCCAAGATGCATGAACTCGGGTTTATCAGCGAATCCGAGCTGCGAAGCGCAAAAGCGGAAGAAATCGAGCTGGCCTCCAGGCCTTCGCGCGAATACCCCTTCCCCTATTTCATAGACTATGTGCTGCACCGCGAGCTGGTGGACCTGCTCATGGAGCTTCCCGAATACGATACGCGGGAAGAAGCCTACGAGGCCATTTACAACCAGGGGCTCAAGATCCATACCACCCTGGACACCGCCAACCAGGCGGCCGTGGAAACCGTGCTTGAGGACGAAAGCCTCTACCCGGAGAACATCCGGGTGGACATGGAGGGCATGAGGGCACTGGAAGACCGGTACTCCTCTTACCCTTCGGAAGTGATGAAAGAGGACGGAACGCCCCAGCCGCAGTCGGCGGCGGTCGTCGCCGATCCGGTATCGGGGGAAGTGCTGGCCCTGGTGGGCGGAAGAGAGTACAGCGAGGAAAACCAGACCCTGCGCTACCTGAGCCGCAGGCAGCCCGGTTCGGCCATCAAGCCCATCGCCGCCTACGTGCCGGCCATGGAAGAAAACCTCATCACCCCGGGCTCGACCATTGATGACTCCCCCTTTGCCGACGGGAACTGGACCCCCGAAAACTTTGACCGCAGGTTCCGCGGCCTGGTTACCGTACGGGAGGCGCTTGTCCATTCCCTGAACGTGCCGGCTGTAAAAACCTTCTCCCGGGTCACGACCACCCTGGGGCTGGACTACGCCGAAAAGATGGGGCTTTCAACCATTCACCCCAACGACGGGTTGGCCTCCACCCTGGGGGGGATGACCGACGGCGTAACCGCCTTTGACATGGCCCAGGCGTTTTCCGTACTGGCCAACGACGGCAGCAAGAGCTCGCTCCATACCGTGAGGAAAATTGAAGACCGCGACGGCTCAGTGCTCTACGAGCGGCGGAGCGAACCCGAAACCGTCATTTCCCCGCAGACGGCTTACCTGACGACGGACATACTGAAAGACGTCGTCAACCGGGGCACGGCGTCCAGGCTCGATGCAGGTCGCCCGGTTGCCGCCAAAACGGGGACTACCGATGACAACCGGGATGCTTACCTGGTGGCCTACACGCCCAACCGGGTCGTCTCCTTCTGGATGGGGCACGACATCCAAAAACTGGGCCGCATCAGCGGCGGCAGCGGGACCACCATCCCCTTCATGAACCGCATCCTGAATTCCATCCTGGAGGACGTCCCCAACGAGGATTTTGAACGGCCCTCGGGAATAACCAGCGTAAACATCTGCAACAAGTCCGGAATGCGGCCCGGGGAGGAATGTCCCTCTGACAGCATCATCAGCGAGCTCTTCCCCTCCGACCGGGTGCCGGAGGAAACCTGCGACATGCACGTGCTGGTGGAGGTGTGCAGCGCGTCCGACCTGCTGCCCTCGGAGTACTGCCCGGAAGACTTGATCGAAGAAAAGCCTTTCCTGAACCGCCCTTCTTTTGAAGTCACCGATGAGCGCTGGAGGGGCGGCGCAGGCAGGGGGCCGGCGGATGCGGGCCTGATGCCCCCGCAGGAACACTGCACCGAGCACTCGGCGCCCACCGAGGCCCCCGAAGGCTTCACCGCTTACCTGCTGCAGGACCCGCTGCGGGCGCATCTGCGCTGGGATGAAAGGCTTGGCTTTGAAACGTATGTCCTCTACAAGAAGAAAGAAGGGGAAGAGTTCAAGCTCCTGCAGGAGCTTCCCGCCTCGGAAACGCAGTTCCTGGACCGCAACATCGAGCCGGGCGTCACCTACACCTACCGCCTGGTGGCCGTGAACAAGGATGGAGAAGAAGCCGAGCCGGCGGAGTGGGTCATGCCGATCCCCGATATCCGTGACGACTCCAGGGATTCGGGGGAAGAGGAACGCGACGACAGGGACGAAGAGGATGAGGAGGGCAACGGGGACCCCGGCAGCGGAGGCGATGAGGGCTCTGCCGATGCGAGTGATGGCTCGGGGCAGACCGCGGAGAGCGCCGTTATCCCTGCCGCAGGCGATGACGACAGGAAGAATCGCGGCAGGCGGTGAGAAGGCGCCAAAAACGCCGGTGAAGCTACTGGTGCCGCCCGGATCCCCCCGCCTGCGCTGGTCAAACCAAGCGCAGGCAGAACGACAAGCAAAAGGATAAGAAAAGCCCGGCCTCGAGCAGCCGCATTTGCTGCTGCAGGGCCGGGCTTAGTTGCGTACTATGGCGCTCTGCAGCCCTGCACCCGTGTCCCCCCGGAAATTAGGCCCTAAAGTCTTAAGTTCTGCGCAAATTGGGTAAAGCTTTTTCAAGCGATCGAGTGAAAACCGAAGTTTCCTCCGTTTGTAAGGACTTATTTTGAAACATGATTATCAACTTAGCTCAGGGAATTCTTGTTGAGTGGCCCCCCAAATACAGCTTTTTAGCAGATCAAGGCCTTTTTGTAAGTGTGACCTTTTAAAACCTCTTTTTTGCGGGGCTTCTTTCATTGTCATCCTGAGCAAACCCG
>PWTK01000009.1 GCA_003563895.1 Syntrophomonadaceae bacterium | reverse complement strand
GGTCGCCATCGCAATACCGGTATACGGAGGCATACAACAAACAGCCAGGGACAACGCATGCCAGGCCAATGTGCGCACGCTCCAGGGCGCGGTATCCATGTTCGAAGCGGAATCCGGCAATCCCCCGATCATGATCGAGCACCTCTGGGACGGGCATGATGGCTTCGGCCCCTACATCGAGGAGGAGCCGGAGTGCCCGAATGAGGGGACCTACGATTTTGAAGAAGGAAGTGAGCGGAAAGTGGTGTGTGGTTGCGGCGCGGATGACGGAGGGGATCCAGATCCAGAAGAATAACACACGGGGCACATCTGGGGGAAGGGTGATGCGTCACCCCGCAGCAGCTTCGTGAACCCCTTTCTTCGTTCAACTGCGTGAGTTCCAACAGGATTGGTAGTGAATGAAAATTACAATGCGCCTCCCGCCGGAAAAGGCGGGGGGCTTTTTTTTAGGCC
This sequence comes from Syntrophomonadaceae bacterium, assembly GCA_003563895.1. Taxonomy (GTDB): domain Bacteria; phylum Bacillota; class Dethiobacteria; order DTU022; family UBA8154; genus CSSED11-181. Next base: position 5,736 of record PWTK01000009.1, on the reverse strand, counting down.
TTAGCCCTTCATTTCTCTATAAATAGGGCAAAACTATTTCAAGTGACCTCGAGAGGGCTAATTTTTCTACGTTTGGAAGGAGTCATTTTGAAATTCAATTTTTATGGTTTTGGCTTGCCCAGATTGGAAAAAGCGGGCGTCAAAAACCCCCGCGCTGGGACGGCGCCGGGAAAAGGGTGAGGGAGGAGTGGAAAGTCGGGAGACCGCCTTACAGCAGGGACAGATAGAGATCCGCCATCTTTTGCCCCCACAGGGCGGCGGTGAAGGTGCCCAGGCACAGGAAGGGGCCGAAGGGCATGGGCTCCTTCAGCCGTCGCCTCCTGGTGGCGATCAGGGCGAGGCCGGCGGCGCCCCCGGCCAGGAACGCGACAAAGAGGGCCACCGCCGTCAGGGGGAGGCCCAGAAAGAGGCCGGCGGCGAACATGAGCTTGACGTCGCCGCCGCCCATGCTGCCCCGGCTGGCCACGGCGATGAGAAACAGCAGCCCGCCGCCCAGGAGGGCTCCCCCGAGCGCCTCATAGAAGCCCCTTTCGGGCAGCGCCAGCTGCCAAAAGGCGGCCCACACCAGAAACACCAGCACCAATCGGTTCGGGATGATGCTGTGGTCGAGGTCGATGAAGGAGATCACCACCAGCAGCGCGAAGGCGAAGAGGTACTTCACCAGCAGCGGGTCCGGCCCCAGCTGGAGAAAAGTCAGCAGGAAGATGAACCCGGTCAGGAGCTCCACCGCCGGGTAGCGGGGGCTGATGCGCGCGGAGCAGGAGCGGCAGCGGCCGCGCAAGGCCAGGTAGCCCAACACGGGAAGCAGCTCCCAGCCCCTGAGCTTCGCTCCGCACCGAGGGCAGTAAGAGGAGCCCCACACCACCGTTTCCCGGCGGGGCAGCCGGTAAATGCAGACGTTCAGAAAAGAACCGATCACGGCCCCCACGAGAAAAAAGGAGGCCGCCGCAAGCGCATGAACCATCGCATCCATTCCCTTCTTTGGCGCGGCGAGATGGCGGCCGCCCGGCAGGCAGCCGCTTGAGGCAGCTAATATCCAGTATAAAAAAGAAACCCGCCGCGGGCAAGAAATATTTCCGGGCTTTTTTTGGCCCCGGCCTTGCACCGCGGGCAGGATTAGGCGGGTTTTTGGAGAATGATCTTTCAAAGGTCTTTTGCAGGAAAATTCCCGGCATTCCCCACCTAGCCCGCGAGGTTTTCCCCGCAAAATTTCTGCCGGGAGGCCATTGTAAACAAACCCTCCAACCCCGCCTCCGGCCTCACCGGCAGCGGCTGCGGCAGGAGCCAAAACTCTACCGGCCTCGGGAAAAGAGATTCTTGCCACCCTTGCCTGCAAACCGAACCGCAGCAGACAGGAAAAGGGGGGTGTGACGTGGGCCATCCCGACCGCCGCATCCTGCGCGAGCGCAAGCGCAGGAAAAAGCAGGAGGAGATGCTCGGTCGCCGCAACACGCTGAGCGTGCTCGACTTGACTCCCCACAACGCGGTGGGGCGAATGCGCAGCCCGCGCTTCACGGTCAAGTTCAAGTAGCCCTGGCGGGGCGGACCCAGCAAGACTACATAAGGCATGCCCGCTCTCCCGAGGTGCCGGCCGCCCCTGGCGGGCCCCGCGGTCCCGGGGCTCTCCGCTTGCCGGGAGAGAAAGGGAACCTGTGTGCTTTTATGCCGGGCGGCGGGGAATCTCACTTTGCATCAAAGTGGGGTTTGGGGGTAACGAATGGTGGAAAGAAGTTGGGATTGGTTGAGACAGGCCAAAAGAGATCTGCAGAAGGCCGCGCTTGATCTGGAGCATTCTTACTACGAGTGGGCCTCTTTTACGGCACAGCAGGCCTCTGAGAAAGCCGTCAAGGGACTTTACCAGGGTCTGAACCGCTACGTGCGTGGCCATTCCATTTTTAAAATGCTGCAGGGTTTGGAGGATGTCTTGGAAGTTCCCGAAGAGGTGCTGCATCAAGCCCGCGTCCTGGATCGCTACTACATGGAGGCTCAGTATCCCAACGGTTTTCCGGACGGGAGTCCCCAAGACTATTTTGACCGCCGCATCGGCGAGGAGGCTTGTCATGCTGCAGACGAAATTGTTGGGTTCTGTGCGGATCATCTCCGTAGATTACGAGGCGCTGATGAGGGCCCTTCGTAAAGGGGTTTCCGCCCTGAAGGAAAAAGAGCCCCGGGTGAAGAGGGTTTTGCTTTTTGGTTCCTTTGCCCGGGGTGATTATACGCCCCACAGCGATATCGACTTGCTGCTGGAGCTTGACCGCATCGACCTTCCCTTCCCGGAAAGAGCAGAACGGTTCCGGTACTGTTTCGACAAAATTCCTTTTGACATAAACCTGCTGGTCTATTCTTCCGAAGAGCTCCGTCAAATGAAGCGGCAAGGGAACCTGTTCATACGGGACATTTTGCGGGAAGCCCGGGAGCTGGGCTGAGCCCCGCATTTTTTCGGCCGGGACAGGGCACCCGCAGCGGGCGGCCAACCGGCCCGGAGGAGGTATAACGGAAAACAGCAGCCATGACAGGTGCGCCCATCCCCTACCAGCAAGAATATGCGGACTACCTGGAGATCGAGTGCGGCAGCCGGCCTCGCAGCATCGAGGGCTACCTGATGGACCTGCGGGGCTTTTTCCAGTACCTGCGGGAGCGCCATTTCGCCGGGGAGGGCGGCGTGGACCCGGCCCGGGTGAGCCCGGAGCAGGTGCGCGCGTACCTGACCCACCTGAAGGAGGAACTGGGCAACTCGCCCCACACGCGGAACCGCAAGCTGGCCGCCCTCAAAAACTACTACCACTTTCTGGTGCTGCACGGCCGGCTGGTGAACAAACACAACCCCGTCCGGCACGTCAAGAAGGCGAAGACCCCCGAGAAACTCCCCGCCCTGTTAAGCCTGGAGGAGGCCCGCCTCCTGATCAAGGCCTCCCTCCTGGAGAGCTTCCTTCCCTTCCGGGATCACGCCATGATGAGGCTCTTTTTGCAAACCGGCCTGCGCCTGGACGAGCTGGTGCGCCTGGAGTGGCGCGATGTGAAGCTGGAGAAGGCCTGCCTGCTCGTGCAGGGCAAGGGCGACAGGGAGCGGCTTTTGCCGCTCACGGAAGCCACCATCGAGGCCCTCTGCAGGCACCGCCAGTGCAGCCTCTCCCCGGGCAGGGATGGCGATAGGGTTTTTCTCAACCACCGCGGCAAACCCCTTACCTGGCGCGGGGTGCAGATGATCTTTGACCGCATCTGCCGCGGGGCGGGACTTTTGCGGCCCGGCCTTTCCCCGCACAAGCTGCGGCACACCTGCCTGACCCTGCTCCTGCGGGAAGGGGTGGACCTGATGACCCTCAAGGAGCTGGCCGGCCATAAAGACATCAACAGCACCGAAATCTATGCCCACGTGGACTTGGGCAGCGTGCGGGAAGCGGTGGAAAAGCACCCCCTCGGGTAGCGGCGCTCCCGCCGAGGCCTGCCGGACGCGGTTCCTGATTTTTCATCCCCCGGTTTTGCCGCGGGGGGTCGCCATGAACGGTTTCTTTTCCGGGCCGCGAGGCCCGGCAGAACCTCTTCGGGGCGGAGATGGGCGCAGCACAGGGGCCATTCATCCGCCGTATGCGGCTGTGGAAAGGCAAAGACAATGAAGATGTGATGAAGATCCAATAGATGGAGAAACGGAGAAACAGTGATATGAAAACACGTTACCTGCGCAGAAGGAGGGAGAAAGCGCTCCGGCCGCTTTTCATTCGGGAAGATCTTGCCCCGTACGATGTAGGGCGTGCCGCAGAGGAGATCCCCTACCGGGAGCAGTACCGGCAGTTCCTTTTGACCGAGCGGGGCTGCAAGCCCCAGACGGCCGGGTCCAACCTGAATATGCTGGGCCAGTTCAGCCGCTTTTTGGAGGCGGAATACGGCCTGCAGCCATTCCGTCCGGAAGAAGTGACCCCGGCCCACCTCCGGCGCTACCTGGCTTACCTCAAAAACGAGCGGGGAAACGGCCCTGCCACGCGCAACGGCAAGCTGAGTATGCTGGGCAGCTACTACTTTTTCCTGGAATGCTGCGGGCTCATGGACGAGAACGACAACCCCCTCCGCTTAGTGCGCCGGGCGCGCGAGCCGGCCCGCCTGCCGCTTTGCCTCACCCGTGAAGAAGCCGAAAGGCTCCTCGAAACGGCGGCGTCTGGCCCGGACCCCCTGCGCGACACGGCCCTCTTGCGGGTGCTGCTGCAGGCGGGCCTGCGGCCGATCGAGCTCACGGCCTTGCGCGCCGGGGAGGTCGACTTTGCGCAGCAGTGCCTGCTGGTGCCGGGCAAAGGCGAGCAGCAGCGGCTGGTGCCCTTGACAAAAAAAACCGCTTCTGCCCTCAGGGCCTACCTGGAAGAGGACCCCCGGAACCCGTCGGAGCACCTGTTTGTCTCGGTCCGCGGAAAGCCGCTCACCACCACGATGCTCAACCTTTGGTTCAAAAAGCTCTGCCGGGGGGCCGGCATCGAAAAAGCGGGGCTTACGGTGCGCAACCTGCGGCACACCTGCCTGACCCTGCTCCTGCAGGAAGGCGCCGATCTGATGGCCCTCAAAAAGCTGGCCGGGCACAAAAGAATCAGCACCACCCAGCGCTACCTCCACGTCACCCAGAACCAGCTGCGCCAGGCCATCAAGAAGCACCCCCTGGGTTGAGCGGGCGGGGTGGATTGATGCCGGGGCCTTTGGGAGAATCGCAGAACGGTCTCCGGGGGAACAAGGGCCGAAAAAAGCCGCAGAAAAATGATATATTTTCGCTTTTCGTTTCCCAGTCGCCCGCTTTTTGGCGTCTTCTTTATTGACAAAATGCCGCCTTTTTGGTTTAATTGTTCCAAGCAAGAACAATTTCCCGGCCGCGCTGGCGGCGGAGCGTACCCATGGAAAAAGAATGGCAGATTCTCTCCTATATCCAGCGGCAGGAAAACGCCACCCAGCGCGACATCGCCAGGGAAACGGGCATCGGGTTGGGCCATGTGAACCTGCTGTTGAAAAAGATGGCCAAAAAGGGCTTTGTCAAAATCGAGCGGTTAAACGCCAGATCCCTCCGCTATATCCTCACCCCCCGGGGGCTGAAGGAGAAGACGGAGCGGACCTACGGGTATATCAAGCGCTCCTATCAGCAGATCAACCGGGTGTCTGTTGCCATAAACGAACTGGTAAAGAAGGCTGAAGCCCAAAATGCCGGTTCTCTTTATTTGTTCGGCCCTTTCGACGAGGTCCGCGAGATCATCAAGCTTGCCCTGCAGCAGCAGGGGAAGGTACAATATGTCTGTGTGGGCCCTGAAGAGCGCCCCCCACTGGAGGACGGCTCCACCGTCCTGGTCTGGAGGACAGAAGAGGAGGAAAAGCTTCCCGCCGCCTACCGCACGGTGAACCTGTTGAAGGAACTGGGCTGAAAGATTTTTGTAGCCGTGCCAGCGCCGCGCTTCGTGCTGCTGACGTGCGAAAAGCTTTCCGGCAGCAATAGGGATGGGTGTGTACAACAACAGGGGGAAATGATCAATGGGAACAGGCGAATTCTACCGCGGCCCATCGGGGAAGATGCTGCCGGGCCTTCAACTGGGCCTGGAGGAAGCCCTGCAGGATTGAAAAATCTATTTCCAGGCAAACCGGTCTCGCTCGCTTATGTCTTCGGTTCCTATGCCCGCGGTGAGGCTGACGCTGTTTCTGATTTCGATCTCGCTGTTCTCCTCGACAAAAGCGGAGAGGATCTCTACTCAGCCTACCTGGATGTAATGTTGGAAG
>PWTK01000070.1 GCA_003563895.1 Syntrophomonadaceae bacterium | reverse complement strand
GGGAAACAGGTGAACCGGTCATGAAAAACCAGGAAAAGCTGGGAAGGCCCCTTTGGGCCGAGGTAGACCTTGCCAGGCTTGGCTCAAATGTGAGGGAGCTCCGGCGGGCAGTTCCAAACACCTCCCGGCTGATGGCGGTCGTTAAAGCAAATGCGTACGGACACGGGGCTTTCGAAGTTTCCAAAACCGTGCTGGCCGTGGGTGCCGAGCGGCTTGGTGTGGCATCTATGGAAGAGGGGGCAGAGCTGCGGAGCAAGGGAATTGATGCGCCCATCCTGATTATGGGATACACTCCGCCATCGCTCTGCGAAATTCTCCTGGAAAAGAACCTGACCCCCACCGTTTTTACCTGGGAGGAAGCGGTTTCTTTTTCCCGCCGGGCCCGGGAGGCCGGGCGCAGGTTGAAGGTGCACGTCAAGCTGGATACCGGCATGGGGCGGTTGGGAATTTACGATCCCCGGGAGGCGCTGCATTTTCTTGAAAAAATCCCCGATCTCCCCGGGCTTTTGCTGGAAGGGGTTTATACGCATTTCTCCACTGCCGATGAAGCCGACAGAAACTTTACCGAGCTCCAGCTGGCCCGGTTTAAACAGATTTTAAAGGATTTGGAAACCAGGGGAATCGAGATCCCGCTAAAACATGCCGCAAACAGTGCCGCAGCTCTGGAGCACCCCGGTTCCTGCCTGGACATGGTCAGGACGGGGATTTCCCTTTACGGTTATTATCCCTCGGCTGACGTTAACAGGGACAGCGCGGCGCTGCTTCCGGTGCTCTCGCTTAAAACCCGCATCATTTTTCTGAAGCGGGTTTCCCCGGGAACCCCCATCAGCTACGGGAAGACCTACTATACGCCGGCCGAATCGACCATTGCCACGGTCCCGCTGGGGTATGCCGACGGGTACAGCAGAAACCTTTCCAACAAAGGGTTTATGCTGGTGAGAGGGAAAAGAGCTCCTGTGGTGGGAAGGGTGTGTATGGATCTGACAATGCTGGATGTGAGCCATATCCGTGAAGCAAAGGAGGGCGATGAAGTCGTGGTTTACGGCAGCCAGGGGTCAGAAGCAATTGATGCCGATGAAGTGGCTTCTCAGCTCGGTTCCATCAGCTATGAAGTGCTCTGCAGCATTAATTCCAGGGTGCCCCGGTTTTATTTCCCGAACGGCGGGCAGGATTGAATATTTTATAAGACCGGGCAGATCCCTTCTGTATTTGGGTGTGTGGAAATGCTTATGAAAAAGCCCCAAAAATAGCTTGAACCGACGTTAAGAAGCGAAGGTGTATTTAACCACTTATAGGGGGTGCTTCCCTTGGCGAGAACCAAAAGGATCATGATCAGTTTGCCCCAAAACCTTCTGCAGGAAGTCGACGGAGTGGTTGAAACGGAGAAGCAGAGCCGCAGCGAATTTATTCGGGAAGCGATGCGGCTGTGCCTGGAAGAGCGGAAGAAAAGGCAAATCCGCGAGCGCATGCAGGAGGGGTACCTGGAAATGGCGCGGCTAAATTTAAGGCTGGCCAATGAAGCTCTCAGCGCGGAAAACGAAGCGGTCAGGCTGGCTGAGGAAACGGTTAGTGGAGAGTGAAGATGGTGGAGGTCAGGCGAGGATATGTGTTTTACGCAGATTTGAGCCCGGTAATTGGTTCTGAACAAGGGGGCGTGAGACCTGTTTTGGTGGTCCAGAACGATGTCGGGAACAAGTACAGCCCGACGGTGATTGTCGCAGCGATTACCTCCCATATAGAAAAGGCCAAACTCCCAACCCATGTAGAGCTTTCTTCAAGAGTGCATGGATTTGAAAGGGACTCCGTGATCCTTTTGGAACAGCTCCGGACCATCGACAAGCAGAGGCTGCAGCAGAAGGTTACCGAGCTGGATGACAGGACCATGTCCAGGGTTGACGAAGCCCTCAAGATCAGTTTGAGCTTGATCGATTTTTAGCCCCTTTTTGCTGGGGAACGGCCCGTCATGTGCCGGTGGTTTCGGGCTTTTTTTGCGTGGAGTCTCCGGGCTTTTCAGGAGGCTTTAACGGCATCAGGTATACCTTGAGGTTGTGAACCGCCCGCCGGGAGGAGATACTTCCCTCAGGGCGGTTTTCCGTTGGACCGGCTGCTGCATGGTTTTTGCTGGAACGAAGCTGCAAGCCGGGGGAGGAGGTTGGAGCGATGGCGCTGATCGGCATCACCTGTCGTTACGAGGAAAGCAGGGGTTTTGTCAGGCTGGGCTTTGATTATATCCGCGCTGTGGAAAAGGCGGGGGGAACGGCTTTTCCCTTGGCGCTGCTGCAGAAGAGCTCCCTGGCGGGTGTTCTGGAGATGCTCGACGGCCTGGTGCTCTCAGGCGGGGGCGACATGGACCCTTCGTTTTACGGGGAAGAACCCCTCCGCGGCCACCGGGAAATATCCCCCCTGCGGGACGAGGTGGAAATTGAGCTGACTCGCCTGGCCCTGCAGAGAGGCTTGCCGCTGCTGGGAATTTGCCGCGGCGGCCAGGTCTTAAACGTCGCCGCAGGTGGCAAAATATACCAGAACCTGGGGGATGTCGAGGGGGCGTACCTGGAGCATATGCAAAAGGCGCCCCGCACCCACCCCTTTCACGACGTGGAGCTGCGCCCCCAAACCCTGCTGTGGGAAATCCTCGGGAGGGCGGAACGGATCCGGGTAAACAGCTTTCACCGCCAGGCGTTGAAAAGCCTCGCTTCCGGCTTTCGCTTGAGCGCGGCAGCGAGCGATGGGGTGGTGGAGGCGTTTGAATCCCCAAACGCTCCTTTCGTGCTGGGAGTCCAGTGGCACCCCGAAGCGCTGGCTGCTGTCGGCCGGCCCGGCGGGCAGGAGCTGTTCGACGCGCTTTTGCGGGCGGCAGAGGAGAGAAAAAAGAAGGCAGATGGCAGGTGAGGCCTTGCGAGACCTCCGGCGATCAATCCAGGAAGGGTCGGCACGAAATGCATGGCGAAAAAGCCGAATTATTGCCTTCCCCCTGAACTTATGTTATATTTAATTGAAAACAACGCATATCTTTTCGGCCGACGGCTGCGGGAGGTTATTATTCGATGGCGGAAAACAAAAAGGTACTGGTCAGCGATCCGGTTTCAAAAGAAGGCATCAAACTCATCGAAGAAGTGGCGGAGGTTGATGTAAAAACAAACCTTTCCCCCGAGGAACTGGTGAAGATCATCGGCAGCTACGATGCACTGCTGGTTCGCAGCGGAACCAGGGTGACGGCCGAAGTAATTGAATACGGGCGCAAGCTAAAGGTGATCGGCCGTGCCGGGGTGGGGGTAGACAATATTGACGTGGAAAAGGCCACTGAGAAAGGAATCATGGTGGTAAACGCCCCCGAGGCGAACACCATCTCGGCGGCAGAGCATGCCATAGCGCTGATGCTTGCGCTGGCGCGCAGCATCCCCCCGGCTTCCCTTTCGCTGAAAAAGGGAGAGTGGGAGAGGAAAAAATTCATGGGCGTTGAGCTGCACAAAAAAGTCCTGGGCATTATCGGGTTGGGGCGCATCGGCAGCGAGGTGGCCAAGAGGGCGCGCAGCTTTGGCATGGAAGTCCTGGGTTATGACCCGTACATCTCCTCGGAACGCATGGAAAAACTGGGCGTGATCCCCACTTCGCTGGAAAATATCTATGCAAAGGCCGATTTTATTTCCCTTCACACTCCCAAAACGTCTTCCACCGAGTACCTGATCGGGGCTCCGCAGCTGAAAATGATGAAAGACGGCCTGCGCATTGTCAATTGTGCGCGGGGCGGGCTGATCGATGAAGAAGCCCTCTACCATGCCATTGTAGAGGGCAAGGTGGCTGGAGCAGCCCTGGACGTTTTTGAGCAGGAGCCGCCGGGGGACAACAAGCTTCTCCAATTGGAGCAGGTGATCGCCACCCCGCACCTGGGCGCTTCGACCGAGGAGGCACAGAAAAATGTGGCCGTGCAGGTGGCCGATCAGATCGTGCATGTCCTTCGGGGAGAGCCTGTGCACATGGCCGTTAATGTCCCTGTGCTGCCGCCGGAAGTTTTGGCCGAGGTAGAGCCCTTTATCCCCCTGATGAGGACCATGGGCAGTTTCTACATGCAGGTCTACAACGGCCGGGTGGAGAAAATCGAAGTCACCTATAGCGGCGAAATTGCCGAATACCCGGTGACGCCGTTGACCACGGCCCTCATCATCGGTTTTTTGCGCGTTATGCTGAACAGCAACGTGAACTTTGTCAACGCGCCCCTCATCGCCCGCCAGAGGGGGATCAAAGTCAACGAAACCACCAGCAAGTCGGCCAGCATCTTCAACAATCTCATAACGGTAGAGGTCACCACCAGCGAACAAACCTTTACCCTGGCCGGAACCCTATTTGAAGGCAGCGACATCCGCATTGTTCAGATCGGCGATTACCGCATCGAAGTAATCCCCTCACGCTACATGCTGGTCAGCACCTACATCGATCGACCCGGCGTCATCGGCAAGGTGGGGACGCTCCTTGGAAACAGGGAGATCAATATCGCCAGCATGCAGGTTGGGCGGAAGCAGGTCGGGGGAGAAGCGATCATGGTGCTGCAGGTGGACAACCCCATGCCGCCCGAGGTGGTCAAAGAAGTGGAAGCGCTGGACGACATTCTGAGCACCTGTTTTGTGGAGATATAAAGGAGACGGAGGGGAATAGAGGAGAATGCCCATTTACGAGTACCAGTGCACCTGCGGAAAAAGGTTTGAAAAGCTCTGCCGCCTCAATGAAAAAGAGGCGCCTCCCTGCCCGGCCTGCGGGGGAGAGACCCGCCGGGTGATGTCCCTGTTCCGGCCTGCGAGCAGCGGTGAGGACTCCTCTTTCGGAGGAGGCTGCGGGCCCTGCAGCAGCTCCAGCTGCTCGGGATGCAGTTAGGCCCTTGCTTCTTTATTTCTCTGTACATTTGGCAAAACTTTTTCTTTTGTCCCGGTGGGGGCAGTGCGGATGAGAAGAACTCCCGCCATAATCTCTGCAGCGCCAAATGATTAATCGAAAAGGAGAATCGCTATGTTTCAAACCAGGGTGACGGAACTGCTGGGTATTGAGTATCCCGTAATCCAGGGAGGCATGCTCTGGCTTTCCCGGGCAGAAATGGCCGCGGCGGTCTCCAACGCCGGCGGGCTGGGCATTATCTCGGCTGCCACTTTTCCTTCCAGGGACGAACTGAAAGCCGAGATCCGGAAGACCAAAGAACTGACGGACAGGCCTTTCGGGGTAAATATCCCTTTTTTGCCGGCCATCAAACCGCTGGATATCCCGGGGTTCATCGATGTCATGGGCGAAGAAGGGGTTGAGATTGCGGAAACGGCGGGGCGCAATCCGCAGGAGGTTTTACCGAGGTTCAAAGAGCACGGCATAAAGGTCATGCACAAGGTTACGGCAGTCCGTTTTGCCCGCAAGGTCCAGGAGATCGGGTGCGACGCCGTTATCGTGGATGGGTTTGAATGCGCCGGCCACCCCGGGGAAGAAGATGTTTCTTCGCTGGTGCTCCTTCCCCGGGCGGTAGATGCGGTGGATATTCCCATCATCGCTGCCGGAGGGTTCGCCAACGGCCGGGGATTGGTGGCCGCCCTGGCGCTGGGGGCCGAAGCCGTCCTCATGGGCACGCGGTTCATGGTTTCCAGGGAAGCGCCCATGCACGATCGGGTCAAGGAATACCTGACGACGCTGCCGGAAACAGAGACCACCCTGGTGCTGCGCTCGCTGCGCAATACGGCCCGGGTCATTAAAAACAACATTGCCGCCCAGGTCCAGGAGATGGAGGGGCGGGGCGCCGGGATCGAAGAGCTGATTCCCCTGGTCAGCGGCCAGCGCGAAAAAGATCTAATGGAAACAGGAGACATGGAAAAAGGGCTTTTGCACTGCGGCCAGGTGGTAGGCCTCATCCACGATATCCCGAGCGTAGAGGAAATTATCCAGGGCATTATGAGCGAAGCGAAAGAAGTGCGGGAGCGGTTGTGCCGCTGATCTCTTTGCAGTTCTTCCCGGCCGCACGGTTCTGACGGGAAGGACTGCGGGGGCGCAGCTTGTTCTCCGGGCGGTGACGACGGCGCCCCCCGGCGGCAGGCGATTGCGCAGGTTTTTGGTGCTGCCTCGCTGCCGCTGCTGTAAAGAGGGAAAGGTCAAAAGAGCCTTTCCCTCTTTTATTGCCAAATACGGCCTCGCAGGCAAAAGGGGTTTTTTCAAAAAGGACCTAAAGAGTTTTCCTATAGCAGCCCCGCTTCTATAGATAATTTCTATTTCATAAAAAACCGGCGGCTGATATAATGATCACGTAGCAGAGAAAACAAAGGGAGCGCCCTGGAATATGGCGC
>PWTK01000007.1 GCA_003563895.1 Syntrophomonadaceae bacterium | reverse complement strand
GCGTAATTTGGTGGTCATTATGCGGTCGGAAAAAGGCAAAGGATTTATCACCTCAACACAAGCCTGGTACTGGCAGGCATGCTCATATTTATAAATCAGACTATCGGGTTTGCTCAGGATGACAATGAAAGAAGCTCCGCAAAAAAAGAGGTTTTAAAAGGTCACACTTACAAAAAGGCCTTGATCTGCTAAAAAGCTGTATTTTGGGGACCACTCAACAAGAATTCCCTGAGTTAAGTTGATAATCATGTTTATAAAAATTATAGCATATACCAGCAGCTTGTTAAATATAACAATAAGAATCTTCTACAACCCCTTAGCTCCCTATAGCTTAGAGGTTATCTCGCAAACTCTTTTTGTAGTTGTTGAGAATATGTTTAGAAAATGTTTAGCGCAAAGCCTTATATTATAAATACAAGAGGTTATGACTCTTTAACCAGGGAAGAAAAAAGCGGGTAGACTGCAGTCAAAAAGCAAGGCATTTAAAAAACTAACGAGGGGTGTGCAAATGCCTAGATACCATTTTACAGTACCGCACGACTTAAGCAAAGAGGAGATTCGCAAGAGAGTGGAACATTTTGCCGATAATTATGGGGCGAGTACGGCGTGGAAAGGAGAAAGCGAATGTCATTTCTCCGGCAGCTACAAAGGAGCCCCCGTTTCGGGCGTATTCAAGGTGTTTGATGACGAGGTGGAGGTTTCCGTAAACCTTCCGCTTTTGGCGATGCCCTTTAAAGCGAGGATCAGGGAAGAAGTGGTTAAAGCGCTCTCCTAGAAACGATTTCGCCAGAAGAAAAGGCTCTACCCTTTTGGGAGGGAAAAAGGTATAATTAGGGAGAAAAAGAGGCGCATGGAAGCGGCGGAAAGAGGCCGGGGTGGGAGGCTGAAGCGGAGACGTGAACTCTGCCGGAGATGAACGGATGTCCCCGCGGCCGGGCGACGGGTCAGCTTAGCAGTGCCTGAACGCACCGAAGGCGATTGAAGGGCCGGCCGAACCCGGGTTCCCGGCGCAAACGGGTGGACGCACCCGCAGTCGGCTGCGGCTGACGGAAAGCGGGCAAACCCGGGTGGAGCCGGACGCCGCAGCCTCAGGCGCCGCCGGGATGGAGGAGAGCATGGGAAAACATCCGAGAAACGTTTCCGGGCAGAGGGCGGGGGGGCCTTTAACGCTCAGGGACCGGCTCTTTCCGGGAGGGTTGCTGCCGGAGCATGTGATGGCGCTGGTTTTGCTTTACCTGCTTATGACCTGGGGCGTTTTTTTCTTGATCGATGCTTTCGATGTCTTTGGCGTCCGTGCTTTTATGCACGAGCGGGGGATCACCGATCCGTTCTGGTTCCACCTCTTCCGGCAGGCCAGCCTGACGGAAGTCCTGCAGTGGGTTGCCCTGGGAGGAACCGCTTTTGCGGCAGGCATCATCCGGGGCAGAGCGGGACTCAACGGTGAAGGCGTCAGCGCGGGAAGGGCTTTTTGGACGCTGATGGGCATTGCGGCCCTGCTTATGCTCATCGAGGATGCGGGAGACCCGCGCCACCGTTTAACGGATTACGTGACCACCTTCACCGGGCACACCCGGGTGGAGGAGATCGGGCGGCAGCTGGTCACCTACATGGAGGTGGTGTACTTTTCCCTTTTGGCGGCCATCCCGCTTTATGCTTTTTTTCGTTACGGGCTTGCTCTGCGCCGTCACCGCAAAGTGATGGCGTACCTGCTGGCGGGTTTCGCCGCCTACGGCGCCGCGTCCATTTTCTCCGTCACCTCTTATATGAACGACTGGTACATCAAGGCGGGGGGCTTCGTCCACCGCGTCCTGGCTGCGGGCCAGCTTTATCGGGTGGACTGGCCATATACGGAGTACCACGTGCACGAGTTCTGGCTGATGGATCTGCTGGTGGAAGAGACCATCGAACTGTTGGGTGCCGGGGCCCTGCTGGCCGCTGCACTGAGCTATCTCCAGGTGCTGGAGGCCCGGCGTTTCAAGGCGGGGCGCCGCCCCGGGCCGGGTTCGGGATGAGGCAGCTAGATGAAAGCGGTGCGGGTGCATGAGGGGTCTGGTCCGCGCCTGTTGGTTTTTTTAACGTGAAAGGCGTCCCAATCCGACAATATTTTTTGGGGGATTGAATGATGAAGTTGGCCATGGTGGATCAATCCATTGAAGTGAAAGACGAACTGACCCTTCTGCCGGGGACCTGGAAGGTCCTGCGGGAAAGTGAAGAGGAATGTGACCTTGTTGGAAAGCTGCTGCAGCCCGGCGGGTCGATTGAATATGGGGAGGTAACCGTGAAAAAGAGCCTGCTGGCGGAGATCGTCGGGCAAAAGCTTTCGGTAAAGGAGCTGGCCGAGTACGTTCTGCTGGAGGATTATTCCCTGATGCTCTTGAACCACAAACCTGCCGAATCGTGCGAACAAGTCATCCGCTACATGCTGGCGCAGGACCCCTGCGAGTTTGTGGTCAGGAAAAACAGCCGCAGCGTATTTGTGGCAGAACGGGTCAAGGGCCTTGCCGGCGGCTCATTCCGGTTGGAACTCAGGAAGTAGGATGGGGCGGCATCGGCTTCCGGCGAGACGGGCCGCCCTTCCCCGGGCGGATTGTCGGACGGAATAACGGCCGGTTCCACATGCCTTTTCATTGAAAGGAGGAAGTGAAGGGATAATGGCGATCGAGGAAGCGCTGCAGGAGATCATGGAATATTACCGTTCCCAGGCCATGGCGGGGGAGCTGGGCTTCGGCCGCAGCCCAGCTGTGCTGGTAATAGATTTTCAAAAGGGGTTGACCGATGCAAAGCGACCCGCCGGGTGCGACCTGGAATCGGAAATCGGGCATACGCTGCAGCTGCTGGATAGGGTGCGACAAAAGGAGCTGCCGGTTTTCTTTTTTGTCCTGGGCTACCGCAATCCCGCCCTGGAAGGCGGCCTGCTGGTAAAAAAACTGCCTGTGCTGAACGGTTTTTCCCTGGGCAGCGACAACGTGGAGCTCGATCCGAGGTTTGAACCGCTCTCCCGGGAACAGCTGCTGGTGAAAAGATATCCGTCTTGTTTTTACGGCACCCCCCTCGCCGCCACCCTGACTGTTCTGAGGGTGGATACGGTCATTCTTACAGGGTGCATGACCAGTTCCTGTATCAGGGCCACGGCGAACGATGCCCTGCAGCACGGTTTCCGACCGGTGATTCCCCGCGAGTGCGTGGGGGATCGGTCCCGGCTGCCCCACGAGGTTAACCTCATGGATATTCATGCCCGCTGTGGCGACGTGGTTTCGCTGGAAAGGGTGCTGGACTACGTGGATTCCTTATGATGGGGGCATAAACAAGGAAAGGGGGGATGGGAAATGCTGGACGTAAAGGCTTCGAAGGTGATGACTTCCCCGGTGGTGAGCGTCAGGCTTGACACCCAGCTCAGGGAAGTTCTCAGGGTGCTGCACCGCCATTATGTGAGCGGGGTGCCGGTGCTGGACGAGGAGGAAAAGGTGGTCGGCATCATTTCCGAAAGAGACGTCTTGAAATATACGCGCTGGGTGGTGGGGCGTCCCCTCCGGGGACCCGGGAAGCTCCTGGAAGATAAGGAGGAGGCAGCCCACGTGAGCGGAGAAAGGGGGGTGGATGTAATTGAGGCCGTCGCTGCGGTGACGGCCAGGCAGGTCATGACCATGAACCCCTTCACGGTTCGGGAAGACACCCCTTTGCTGAATATTGTGCGGTTGATGAACCGCCGCGCCATTAACCGGGTGCCGGTGGTGGATAGTGAAGGGAAGCTCAGGGGGATCGTCAGCCGGGCCGACATTATGCTAATACTTGAAAAATGGGCGGAACAAGCCTGAGCATCGCGAAGGGAGAACCGAGATGAAACTCCTGGAAGGCGATTTTTACCGCACATTAACGGACAACGAACTCGGCCTCGTCCATGAAAGTAGCGTCCGGATCCTCTGGGATGTCGGCTTTGAAGTGACCTACCCCCCTCTGTTGCAGCTGCTGGAAGAAAACGGCGTACTGGTGGATCACCGCATGAAGAGGGCATATCTCTCCCCCCGGCTTATTTCCCAGTGTATGAAGCAGGCCCCTTCCGAGTTCACCTATTACGGGCAGGAGGAAGGAAAAGAGCTTCACCTGGGTGGAAACAATGTCTATTTCGGCACAGGTGGGAAGGCCCTGTATGTGATGGAAGAGGGCCACCGGAGAAGGCCTGCCGTCTCCCGGGACATCGCTTATTTTGCCCGCCTGGCCGACAAGCTGGCACACGTCGATTTTTACATTATTCCCGTCCACTCCCACGATGTGAACATCAATTTCCTGGATATTAATGATTTTTACCGGGCCCTCTGCAATACCGGTCGGCCCGTGATGGGCGGGATTTACAGCAGGGACGGGCTGCGGCGCGTGGTGGAACTTGCCGGGCTTTTGGCCGGTGGCTTCGAAGCGCTGCAGCGGAGGCCGTTTGTGGGATTTATCACTTCCATTACGAGCCCTTTGAAGCTGGAAGACGACCGGGCGGAAATCCTGGTGGAAGTGGCGCGCAGCCGGCTGCCCCTGGTGGTTTCCACCGCCCCCATCTCCGGGGCCACCGCGCCCGTAACCCTGGCCGGGACGCTGGTGCTGCAAAATGCGGAAGCGCTGCTGGGAGTGGTGCTGAGCCAGCTGGTCAGCCCCGGCACCCCCGTTTTCTACAGCGCCGTGCCCTGCAGCATGGACATGCGCAGCGGATCTTTTCTCATCGGCAGCGTGGAGTCCGGCTTGATGAATGCCGCCCTGTCGCAGATGGCCCGCTATTACCGGCTTCCGGCTTATCTCACGGTAGGCGCCGCCGATTCCAAGCTCCCCGATGCCCAAGCCGCCCACGAGACGACTACCAACTGCCTGCTGGGGGCTCTCGCCGGCGGGCATTTTTTACACCAGATGTTCGGGTTTTTGGACGGGGCGCTGACCATTTCCTATGCCCAGTTTGTGATCGACAACGATATCGTGGGGAGCTGCTTGAGGGCGCTGCGGGGAATCGAGGTGAGCCCCGAAACCATGGCTGTTGATGTCATCGCCGAGGTGGGGCCCGGCGGGAGCTATCTTTCGCACAAGCACACTTTACGCCACCTGCGCCGCCACGCCCTCCTGTCCCGGATCGAGCTGAGCCGGGAATACCAGGTCTGGAAGGTGATTCACGCCAAGGAAAGCTGGCAGAAGGCGGAAGAGCTGGCCATGCAGCTGAGAAAAAAGCCGCTCAGAAAATATATACCCGAGGGGTTGGAAGAGGAAATACGGCAGCGTTTTCCGGAGCTGGAGTTGCCGGTTGAATAACGGTGCAAGGTGGAATTAATGTTTAAGGCTACCCTGAAAATGCAACATTGCCGCAACGAATTTCCTGTTTGAAAAGGAACATTTTCGTCCTTCTGATGGTGAAGCGAAGCTTCATGGATGTCTCTTTTTAAAAGTATTGTGGATACCAATTAACTTGTTCACTTCCTGCTTCATTATTTTGTTACGAAGCAACAACCCAATCTATTCAACACAATATCAACACTTGACAGTTTAAATGAGCCATGTTTAATAATGCCATATCTCCGCTGCCCGTCCAGGATTGTCAGGAGGACGGGGTTATTGAAAATATTCCCACCTGGACACAGTTAGAACCACGGAAGTGGATTTTGAAATGATCCCTCCAAAGCGTAAAAAACATCAGCATCCACAAAATCCCCAGAAAAAGTTTCGCCAGGAAAATCCGAAATTTTAACTGTAAAGGCCCAATCCAGGCAAGCTATTGCCATAAACTTTTTCACCCGCAGCCATATGTTCAGACATTTTTGCGCAAGAGTTCAGAACTAAGGGCCTGAGTCTATAGCTTTTCCTATTGTTTTTTTGAACACCATTTCCCGGTATTTTGAAAACCGGAAAACTAAGATCGGGCTGCTGTTGATTGACTTAGCTCAGAACTTAGTTTATTATAGTATAGAGGTGTTTTAAATGTATGTAAATATCCATGAAGCCAAAACGAACCTTTCCAAGCTTTTAAAGAAAGTCAAAGCGGGCGAAGAGGTGGTGATTGCCAAAGCGGGGGTGCCCGTGGCCAAGCTGGTACCTTATAATGCTGTGCCGTCCAGGCGTGCCCCGGGCAGTGCGAAAAACAAAATATTTGTTTCTCCTGATTTCAACGATCCCCTGACGGAGGAAATGTTAAGGGAGTTTGAAAATTGAAATACTTGTTGGATACGCATGTTTTTTTGTGGTGGATAAACGATGATCCTCTCATCTCTGCTGAGGCTCGCGAAATAATCGAGGAGGGGGAACACACGCTTTATTTAAGTGCGGCCAGCGGGTGGGAAATGGCTGTTAAAGCGAAGCTCGGCAAGCTGAAGGTTCCTGATGATCTGGAAGCTTTTGTGTTGGAACAAATGTTTAAAAATGCCATATCCCTGCTGCCCGTCCAGATGAACCATGCTTTGCATGTACATACCCTTCCAAATTTTCACCGGGATCCATTTGATCGGATCATTATTGCCCAGGCTCAGTTAGAAGGCCTGCCGCTTTTATCGGCTGATTCTCAGATGGGCAAATACCGGATTGAAGTGATCTGGTAGTTTGCCGCAGGCCGGCCCGCAGACCTCATCGTTTTTCCAGCAGCGCCCAGGGCGCCAGGGTTTCGAAGAGGGAGCATTCCCCGTGCAGGTAGCGGGGATTTTCTGTTTTCTGGAAGCTTTCATGGTGGGGGTTGCTTTTGAACCCGTGGTCGGAGAGGACCAACAAAAGCGCCTGGGAGGGGATTGCTTCCAGCAGCGGCCAGAGTTTTTTCCGGCTGGCCAGCAGAACTTCCTCCACCAGGGTGGGCAGGCTGTCCCGTGAAGTGTGAAACTTGTCGTCGATGAAGTTGAACTTCACGGCCTGCAGAGCTGCCTGCCTCCTCTCGGAGGCGTTCAGGATGTTCCGGCGGTTATCAAGGTTTTCCAAGGAGGAGGAGTCGAAGAAGGGGCCTGGTGCGCTCCATTCTTCTGCGTTGATCACGCCGCCCAGCAGCCCTTCCTCCCGGAGCGGATCCAGCTGCGCTTCTGTAACGGAAGGCTGATGGGCCCAGCTGATCCCCTCTTTTTGCACCCTCAGGTCGAGTTCCTCCTGCATTTTTGAAAGGAGTTCCTCCCAAACATCCAGCCTGGCACCGTCCAGTATGATCAGGTAGGCGCCCGCAACGTCTTTTCTTTTCCTTACCCACGAATGGTATTCGCGGAGCAGCCTGGAAAGGGTGTTTTTCCTGCCGGAATTCTGGCAGTAGGCGCCGAATTGATCTTGCAGGGGTTCAAGGGAGGAGAAGAAGTAATGCTTCCACCTCTGGAGGGAGTAATCGGGGAAGATCTCCCTTTCGGAGGCCTCTTCCAGGCAGGAAAGTTCTTTTTCAAAGCAGGCGATCTGGCGGTAGAGCTCTTCCCAGTGTTTGTCGTTTTCCGGGGGGTTGTGCAGGGCCTTTTCCAAAGCCCGCAGTGAAAGGCCGCAGCGGCAGAGGGCAACCAGGCGCTCCAGGCAGCGCCTTTTTCTCTCACGGAGGGCTTCCCCGCCTGCCGCATTGGCACGGTGGCTGAGCAGGGATTTCTTGACCTCTTCCAGGGCGCCCTTCATGACTTTGACGTTGATTTCAATCTCTTCCGCCGTGATATGGGCTGCCAGTTTGCGGCACAGCTCCAGGACAGCGGAGAAGAAAAGAGGTTCCTCGTGCAGCTTCTCCAGCAAGCGGTCGAAGTTGTAATCCCTTTCGGGCCGGTCGGAAGTTTGCAGCTCCAACAGCTGCGCTCCCGAGAACACTTTTTCGATTCTTGCGCCGATTTTTTCCACCCGCTCGGAGGGCAGCTCCGTTTCGTTTTTCAGCATCGCTTCGCCCAAGGCGGCCAGTTTTTCGGCGGCCGAGGGTTCGTCCTCGTAGAGGTGGTGGTTTTGGGCCAGGGTGCGCAGGGCTTCCCACCCCCGGGTGAGGGGGATTTCATGGCAGCGCAGCCAGCCCAGGAAAAGGGCAGCCTGCAGCAGCTCTTCGCCGGCTTGGCGGTAGAGGGGGAGCAGGTCGGGGGCGAATCCTTCCAGAAAGGCCCTGGTTTCCTGCGTTGGGTAGTCGGCGGCGGGCGGCGGGTCCCCCGGTCGTTCCAGGGGATCTGCCGCTTCGGGACTCGCTTGTTTTTCTCCCCGGTATTCTTTAATGCGGATGTAGTCCGGCTCTTTTTCCTCGCTGCCGGTGAGCCAGTTGCTGATGATTTCTTTCAACTGCCCGGGTGTCAAGACCCTGCCGGAGAGCTTTTCACTGAGGGTTTCCAGGGATCGCTCGGCGATGACGGCATCGCCGGTGAGCGCCCGGTTGATGTGTCCGACGGTTTTCTGGCTGAGGTGCGGAGAAAGTGCGGCCGCGGGATCGGGGTCGGCGGGCAAGATTTTCAAAATCTCGCGAAGGGGAGCCGCTTCCCGCCTCTTGCCCACCATTTCCAAATGTTCGGCGTAGCTCTCGATTTTGGTCCTGTTTTCTTCCTGCTGGAGCAGCTGCAGGTAGGAGCGAATGCCCGACCAGATGCGGGCCTCCAACTGGGCAACCAGCGGCGCGGGGGGCTTGCCGCCCAGCTTGAAGCCGCAGGCACAGAGGGGGCGTTCCTGCAGCAGGGGCTCTTCGACGGCCCGGCATTCCCTTGCCAGAAGGGGCTGGAGGTGCCGGTTGAGCTTGAAGATATCGTCTTCCACCACCAGGGTATTGATGCCGCCAAGCACTTCCAGCAGGCGGTAGGCGGTGGATTCCATGAGATCCCTGTATGGCTTCAGGCTCTCCGGTCCGACGGCTGCAGCATGTTCCCGGAGGTAGCGGGAGATGTATTCATCCTGGAAATGTTTGAACTCTTTTTTCAGCTTTTGGCGGTATTCCGCGTTGAAAAACAGGGCTTCGTCTTCCAGGAATTCCTGCAGCAGGCGGTAGTGCTGCAGCAGCGAACCATACTGCTCTTCTTCCGTGGGGATGTGCAGCTGCGGGTCCTTCAGATAGTGCCCCAGGCGCAGGATTTCGCCCAGGTCTTCGCTGAAAAAGGCGTGCAGCGCTTCCAGCCTTGCAAAGTCTTCCGCCAGGAAGGGGCGGGACTGGAAGGCGGCCAGGAAGCGCTCCAGGCCTTCCTGGGAGGAATAGGAGACCTTGATTTCCCCCAGAAACTCCCCGAAGCGCTCCAGGATCTTTTCGGCCTTTTCCCAGTTCATCCGGGAAAAGAGGCGGTAGCCTTCCAGGCGCCTCAGTTGCTGTGTGATCTCCCTGATTTTTTCTTCCCACTCTTCCTTGAAAGAGATGACGTGCTCCCATGCGGCCTGCTGGGCGGAAAAGGTGAGAGGGGCGGCTTTCAGTTTCGGAGGCAGGAAAGGTACATCGGCCAGGACTCCCTGCAGCTCCGGGCGGATGAGGGTACCGGGCCCCACCTCTTCGATATTCCAGAAGCGGTAGTAGTTGATCTTGGAGAGGGGGAGTCGCTTTCCGCCCTGGTAGGCGGAGGCGGCACCGCTGAGAACGGCAGCCAGGCCCAGGGCCCGGAATCCTTCCTGGCTCAGGCCGAAGGGGCCCTTGCGGAGCTTCCGGTAGACCGTCTGCAGGGGCACCCGCTCCTGGCCCACCAGCGCGAAAAACTCCGCTGCCAGGGGAGAGTTCCTGGGGTTGATCTCCAGCACGTAGCTCTGCCCCCTTTTTTTGACCAGTCCCAGCGGCTTGAGATAGTTTTCGATGGTGAACCTGGGCCCCCTTTCCAGGGACTCCTCGGCGATGTGCGGCGAGGAGAGCATATCCAGGGTGCGCTGCATGAGGCTGCTGGTAACCTGTTCGCCCTGGGGCCTGATCTCATAGTGGCGCGGAAAGCGCACCTTCAGGGCCTCGGCCGCACACCGGGCAAGCAGTTCATCAAAGTGGAGGTAACCCAAGGCTTCCGGGGTAATGCTTTTTTCTCCCGCTTCCAGCTGTCCCTGGAAATACAGATTGCGAAAGATTTCGCGGACCTTTCGCCTTTCGTCTTCCAAAACGCCCTGCAGCTGGTCTCTCACCTGCTGGCCGGAGGGACTACTGTCGGAGGTATACTCCTGGAAGAGTACCTGGTATGCGTAGGCCTGCTGCAGCTTTTTTTCTTCGTCGGCGGATATTTTGCGGGGCAGCCAGAGGATCAGGGAGGAGAGGAAGCCCTCGTCTTTTTCCCCCTTCAGAAGCTGGAAAAATTGTTTTTCTTCGGCCTCCGTTTCGCTGCCGGCAAAGGCAGGGGGCGCCGTAAGGAACACGAAATCGGTTTCTTCTTCCGCCAGCTCCTGCTTGTACGCTTCCAGGCGTTCTGCCGAGAGCTCCGCCGGAGAGCAGAAAAGCAGCTTCCCCCAGCGCTTCGTGTTCTGCCAGGTAATTTCGATTTCCTGGAAGGGCTCTTTCTGCAGCCGGTGCAGGGGGAGATAGTTTTCATCGAGCCAGGGCAGCAGGCGGTGGATGGGCCGGTAGTCGCCGGGGGTGAGGTCCCCGGTGATCTGCTCCAGCTTTTTTTTGATCAGCGGGCCGGTATCGGCCCGGGGGTTGATGCGGTAGCGCTTGGGGCCGCCGTCTTCATCCCTTTCAGCCTCCACGAAGGCGCCCTGCGAGAGCAATTTTTCCAGGATTTCCGCTGCGTAGTCGTAGTTGACCTTGCTTTCCAGGTCGGTATAGCGGTAGAGGAGCAGCCGGGTGACTTCCCCGGCGGTGAAGTGCTTGGGTGCCGGGGGCAGGGTGCCGATGATGAGCAGCTTGACAATGCGCAGCGCCGCGGCGGCGTCTTCTTCATCCGGGAAAATCTGGCCGATTTCGCGCTCGTAGTAACGGTAAACGCGGTCGCTGTAAGGGTTCGTTTCCACCGTTTCCCGGATGCGGTCGCGGAAGTGGTCGAAGATGAGATCGGGGGTGAGCAAGCGGTCGGGCGGGTTTTCCAGGAAAGGCGGGATGCCTCGGCTCCTGTCGCCGGCCAAGCGGTAGTGGATGAAGTCCACGATCCCGCGGTGCTGGGAAAAAAAGGGCCGCAGTTCGTCCAGCAGCTCCACCGTCTGGGGATGGACCGGGTAAAGATCGTAAAAGGCTTGCGCGGAAAAGGGAAGCTCGCCAAAAGCCTGGAGAAGCTCCTCGTATATTTGCGGGAGCGTTTCCCGGGCCTTTTCCGTTTTGCGGATCAGGCGGCGGGAGACGATCTCTTTGACGTGCTCTCCCGTCAGTTTGAAGCGCGCAGGATAGCGGTCCTTGATCTTGTGCAGGAGCTCCCCGGAAAGGCTGCCCGTGTTTTCAATGTTTTCCTGGAGGGCCGCCACCACCCAGCAGGGGATGGCTTCGGAAAATTCTCCCAGGTACTGCAGGAAGCGCACGTCTTCGTTGTAGCTGCGGGAGTCTTCCTTGGAGCGCAAAAACTCGGAGAGCTCGTCCATCAAGAGCACCAGCCCTCCCCATTTTCCTTCCCGCAGGAGATCCCGCAGCGCTTGGAAGGATTCCTTGCGGGGCATGCTCTCCCCCCAGTGCGGAGGCGGTTCGGGCCGGCTCCCGGAGGGAGGAACTTCTTCCTTGAGCTTTGCCCGCAGGGAGGAGAAGACGATCTGTTCCAGGTATTCCCGGTTGCTGTGCTCCACCAGCGAGATTTCCACCACCAAAGGCTTGACGCCCTGCGCGCTGCGTAGCAGCGGTGGAAAACTTTTTCCGACCCCACTTCCGCTTCCGCCCTCCCCGGCGCTGCCGGATGCAAGGAGGGCGTCACCTGCCTCTTTTTCGCTGAGGACGAGGCTGAGCACGTTGAGAAGGTGGGATTTTCCGGAGCCGTAGTTGCCCAGCACAAAAAAGCCCTGTCCTTCCAGGCGGGCCACCTTTTCCAGGATGTTTTCCAGGGCAAAGGAGGTTTCTCCCGTCAGGATGAAATTTTCGACCATGCTGCGGCGCAGAGACTGCTCGGAAAGGTCCGCCAGCCGCACCACGGTTCGGACCGGCGGCACCTCGATGAGGTCTTTAATCTTTTTAATAACGCTCTTCCCCCTCTATTTGCTTGCCCAGTTTTTTGACGGCACCGTAAAGCTCCCGGAAGTGGGGGCGGCTTTCCAGAATATCTTCCAACAATTCGATGGCTTCGGCCTGCCGCTGCAGCTCTGACGCGTCCTTAAGGAAAGCGGATTTCACCGCATTGTCCCGCGGATTTTGGCGCAGCAGCTGTTTCAGCAGGGGCCATGCATCCATTTTCCTGCCCAGTCGACGGTAACAGAAGGCTTCGTGGGCCAGGGAGTAGCGGTCTTCGGGGTCCAGCTCCCGGGCGCTGCGGTAGGCGGCGGCGGCTTCCCCGTCCCTTTCCGCTTGGCGCCAGAGGTCGCCCAGGAGGCTGTGAAGGTGGGGGTTTTGGCTTCTCTTTCCCACCCGGACCGTCTTTTGAAGCTGGGCGGCTGCCTTTTCGGGCGGAAGGCGGCGCAGCTTTTCCCGCATCTGCTCCGCGTACGGCAGGGATGTCTCATCCTCGGGCGAAAATCCGGGGAGAGTTTCGCCGGCAGGGGGTGCGCTTGCCTGCACCTTTTTCTTCAGGCCGCTGTACTGTTTGAGCAGGTATCTGTCGCCCGGATGATCTTCCAGGGCCTGCTGCAGGATTTGCAGCGCCTTTTCCCCTTCGCCGTTCAGCTCGTACGCCCTGGCCAGACGCCCCGCGCGGTAAGCGTTGGGGGCGCGTTCCAGGGCCTGCTGCAGGTTTTCGATCGCCTCGGCCAACGCCCCTTCCTCAAGGGCGGTCACCCCCAGGGCCGTGAGGGCGTGAACCTGGACAGGATTTTTTTCCAGCGCTTTCAGCGCCGCTTTCCTCGCTTCGTCAAGGTTGCCCTGCATCAGGTAGACCTCTGCCAGGTTGGCTTCTACCAGCGGGTTCCCGGGGGAAAGCTCCAGCGCCTCCAGCAATTTCAGCTCCGCTTCGCGGAAGTTTTTTTTCTTTCTGAGCTCCCAGGTCTCTTTGATAAGCGGCATTACATCTCTTTTATGCATATCATCCCTGCCGTAACAATATTTGCTTTAAAACCGACCGAAAACATGCGGCCGCCTTTTGGGGGGTTAAGATTGTTTCCCCATGTATACTTCGTTTTTTATCGCTTATTTCCTTCAATAGTTGTATGGCGGGGAGTTTTTGTCTGAAGAGGGCGCCAGGAAGATGTGCCTCACCTCAGGAGGCTTGCAATGCTCCGGTGCAGATCAGGCCCTTAGCTCTTTATTCCCCTGTTGATATGGCAAAACATTTTCAAGCGATCTCGTGGGGGCTCATTTTTTCTGCGTTTAGAAGGGGTCTTTTTGAAATTCAACTATTTTGGGACTGGCTATGCCCAGGTTGGGAGTTCCCTGTTTTCGGGAAGGCATCCTCAATTCTTGCCTTGCTGTTATTTTTCAGGGGGGGTTAGTTGAGATCTTCCACCAGGCGCAGGATATCGCGGGGGTGTTCTACCAGGTAATCGGGCTTGCCTTCCTCCAGCAGGGAGGGGGAATCAAACCCCCATGTTACGCAGATGACCGGTACCGAAATGCGGCGGCAGGTTTCGATGTCCCGCAGCTCATCTCCCACGTAAAGGACTTCCTGCCTGGAAAGCCCAGTTTTTCTGAGCAGCTTTTTGATGTCGCGGTGTTTCCCGAAAAGACCCCTGGAAGAAAAAATCTGTTCAAAAACTTCCAGCTCGTTGGCCTCGAGAAAACGCTTGATGAAGTCATACGTGTTGGATGAGACGATGTAGAGCAGATAACCCCGATGCTTCAGGGCATAAACCAGCTCTTTGATGGCCGGATAAGGTTCGGGCATGATTTCAAGGCCCTCGAATATTTGCCGGGACTCGCGGTACATCAGCGGCAGCTTGCTCAAAGGGACACCCATTTGCTTGAGCCTTTCCCTGATGGGGAGCCTGGACATTTGCTCGGCTTCTTCCGAGGAGATTTCGAGCAGCCCGTACTTTCTCGATATCTGTGCAAGCGTCTCCAAGAAGAGATCCCGTGTGTCAGCAAGGGTTCCATCGAAATCAAAGATGATTTTTTGGATCATATGAATAAACACTCCGAACAATTGGATTGTCAAAAGGCATGTACTGTCTGCGCTGATAGGCCAATTACGTCAATTATATCATATACTCCAACTTGTCAATAATTCTGGCTGCATTTTCTCAAAAAATCCGGCCCGATGAAAAAAAGAAGTGAAAATCCGCTTTTTTCACCTTTTTTGTCCTTTTTTGTTTGGAAGCTATGAACAGGTAAGCCAAAAACCTTCCCTAATTTGCCCGACAGAAAATTCCACAAAGGCAAGTCGGGAACCGTCCCTTTTTGCTCCTCTTACTTTTTGCTTTTTTTTTCGGGAAAAGAAGGTTTTTTGCAAAGTATAGTGAAATTATTTATATCTTAAGACCTGCATTTTCGGCGGGATTTTTTCAGCAGGGGTTTTGTGCCGCCATGCCGCAAAGGGGCAGTGTGTGTTTGCTTGTCGGGCAGCGCGGGACTGTCAACATTGCATAATTCGGAGGTGCAGTGAGGCGCAATTTGCTTCTCTGCCAAGCAGTTTCTTTGCCTGGCAGGAGGTAAGGCCGCCCCCACAACTTTTTTGCACCGGCCTGGCGTGCAAAGCCACCAGCGCAAGCAGCGGGCACATAAGCGTCCCTGGCTGCAGCCGAGCCCCGGGCAAATCACATCGATGTGAAACGCGGCGGAGGCACAACCCTGCGGAGAGAGAAGGAATCGAAAAAGGCGGGTGCAGTTTTTGTATTTCTCTTAAAATTTAAAGGAGGGGGAATTGTACGTGAAAAAAAGGTGGATTGCAGTCCTGCTGCTACTGGCCATGGCTGCAATGTTTGCGGGTTGTGCGCCTCCGGAGGAACCGGAAGAACCGGTGGAAGATCCCAATGATGAAGTGGTGGAAGGAGAAATGATTGAGCTCAGCTTAGCTACCTTCTGGCCGAGTGAAGATTTCCAGGTGGCTGAAGGGCATTGGGCGTGGGCGGATGAGATTAAGGAGCGGGTGGAAGCAGAAACGCCCCATCAAATCGAATTCAGCTTTCATCCCGGTCAAGCACTGCTGGGAGCAACGGAGATATTCGATGGAGTGGCCCATGGGGCGGCCGATATCGGCACCACCTGCCCCTCTTACACGCCGGGCCTGTTTCCCGTAACGGCGGCCTTTGAGCTGCCGGGCCTGGAAAACGACAATGCCCTGGTTTCTTCCATGGTCATGCAGGAGGCTTATGAAACCTACGACCTGCTGCAGCAGGAGTATGAAGAGGTGAAGGTGCTTCACTTCTGGGCTACCGGGCCTGGCGATATCATTACCACCGAACCGGTGCGCTCCCTGGAGGATCTCGCCGGCATGGAAATCCGGGTTGCCGGCGGCTCGGTGCCTGTAGTAGAGGAGCTGGGCGCCACCCCCACGACCATGCCCATGTCGGATTCGTATCTTAATTTGGAGCAGGGCATCGTGAGGGGCATTCTCGCCCCTACTGACACCCTGAAGGGGTTCCGGCTGGCCGAAGTCACCAGCTACATCACCAAGACCCCTTACCTTTACAACATCGTGTTCATGAAGATAATGAACTGGGATACCTGGCATGCTCTGCCCGATGAAGTGCAGCAAATCATTGACGAGGTAAGCCAGAATTTCGTTTACGAGTACGGCGTGCTGCGGACAGAGCATACAGAAGCGGGCCAGGAATACGCGGTCCAGGAGTACGGCCACGAAGTGATCGAGCTGGATCCCGAAGAAGAGGAGAGGTGGCTGCAGGCCATTGAGCCCGTGCAGGAAAACTGGATACAGGGGGCTAACGAGGAAGGATTGCCCGGTGAAGAAATCATGGACCTGGTGCGCGAGCTGGACCGCAAGTATTCCGAGGAATACGGGGATTACTTCAATTAAAACCGGCCCGTAAAGGGGCAAAAATCTTTCCCCTCAATTCAATCAAATACCGTTAACTGAAGGGCTTCCGCAAGTCCTTGCTGCGGTTGCCCTTTCTATTCTTTTTAAAAGACCCAACTTTCACTTGTGTTGCCAGAACGGAGCAGCGCTGGCCCGGCCGCTCGCGGCATCGCCGCCGAAAGTCAGATAAAAAAGAGAAAGGCATTTCCCGGGCTTGCGCTGCACGGCGATTTTAATTTTGTAGGAGGCCGCAGTTTATGAAACATCTGGATCAGATCATGGAAGCGCTTTCCTGGCGCGTCTCCCAGGTGGCCCAGGTGGCCCTGGTGACGGTGATGGCGCTGATCGTGGCAAATGTTTTGATCCGCATCCCCTGGAAACCGATCCCCGGGACGGTGGAAATGGTGGAAATACTGGGGTCCATCCTGCTGGGCCTGGGGATCGCCTACTGCCATCAAAGAAAGGGCCATATCGCCGTGGGCGTACTGGTGAACCGCTTTTCCCGGCGGAAACAGGCCCTGGTGGACAGCATAACCGGCCTGCTCGCGCTCATTTTTATGGCGGTATTATCCTACCAGATGCTGCAACTCGGCGAAAGCATGCTGGCCAGGGGGTACACCACCGGCCACCTGGAAATCCCCATCGCGCCCTTTATTTATTTGGTGGGGGTCGGGTTTATCATGCTCTCCCTGATCATTTTGAGGGATTTTATCAAAGCGGTCATTATTGCAGCAAAAGGAAGTGAGCTTCGTTGACGCCCCTGCACGTAGCCCTTATATCTACGTTTTTTCTTTTTGTGCTGCTCTTTCTGCGTATGCCGGTAGCTTTTGTCATGCTGGTTGTGGGCATGGGGGGCTATGCTTACGTGAGGTCGCCCGCCGCGGCGCTCTCCCTGACCTCCCAAACCATTTACAGCACCTTCGCAAACTATCCGCTGATCGTGGTGCCCCTGTTTGTCTGGATGGGTTTTATCGCTTACCACTCGGGCCTCAGCTCCAAGATATACGATTCCACCTACAAGCTGGTGGGCAGCCTGCGGGGAGGGCTCTCCATCGCCACCATCGGGGCCTGCACGGCTTTCGGGGCCATTTGCGGCTCCACCACGGCCACCGCGGCCACCATGAGCGCCGTGGCCCTGCCCGAGATGAACCGCTACCAATACAGCCGCTCCTTTTCCACGGCTTCCATCGCGGCGGCGGCCATCCTGGGCGTGATGATCCCTCCCAGTGTCATCTTCATTCTTTACGGGATTTCAACCGGGGAATCCATCCGCATGCTTTTCCTGGCCGGCATTATTCCCGGCCTGCTTCTCATGGGATTGTTCATGCTGATGGCGTACCTGCAGGTGCTGCGCGACCCCACTTCCGCACCCCGGGGGGAGAGTGTGCCGACGCGGGAGAAGGTAAAGGCCCTTTTTACCGGAGGTATGGAGGTTGTTGTCATTTTTATCGCCGTTATGGGAGGGCTGTTTTTCGGCATTGTGACCCCCACGGAAGCGGGGGCAGTTGGGGCGGCGGCCACCCTGCTGGTTTCGCTGGTTCGGCGGTCGCTGAGCTGGAAGGGATTTATCCGCTCGCTGGACGATGCCGTGCGGCTTTCGGCGATGATCATGCTTTTGACCGCGACGGCGTCTGTCTTCGGCCGCTTCCTCGGCATCACCGGGCTGCCTTCGGCCGTAGCCACCCTGGCCATTGAAGCCCCCTTCCCCCCCACGGTCGTCCTGGTGGTCATTCTCATTGTTTACCTGATTCTGGGCCTCTTTATCGACGCCCTGGCCCTGATCCTGTTGACGACTCCTATTTTTTACCCCGTGGCTTTGGCGCTGGGCTATGACCCCATCTGGTTCGGCGTGATCGTGGTCTTGGCGCTGGGGATGGGCGTGATCACCCCGCCGGTGGGCGCCAACGTCTACGTGGTGGCCGGCGTGGCCAAAGACATCGATGTCATGCAAATCTTCAGGGGCATCTGGCCTTTTTTAATCGCCATTTTTCTGTGTATCGCCCTGCTGTTCGCTTTTCCGGAGATCGCCCTCTACCTGCCCGAGCTGGCAATGAAGCAGCTGGGCAGATGAGATTGTCGAGGCTTTTTGAAAAAGGACTGGGGTGTGAAGCCCAAAAGAGGAGCACGCCGATCAAGAGGCGCGTGCTGGCCGGCGTGATAACGGGAAAAGTGGGTGGGGCTGAATTTGTTTGGTCCACATTGAATGAGGGTGGGGGCTGTCATACCAAGTGCTCCTTATCGTATTTACCTTCCAGACGTGGTGCACCGGAAAAATCAAGTGTTTCGGGCACCATTTGCCCGATGGATGTAAATGTTGCCCGAAGTGGACAGGATTTCAACCCGTGGGAAGCGGTGGCTTATCCCCCGCCTTCCACTAAAACCGGAGAAACCCGTGCGCCTTCTTCAAGGCTGCTCTGCTGGGGGTTGAGGACCACCAGGTCGCCCTCCTGCAGGCCTTCGCGGATGACGATCTCCTGCCGGGTTTCCAGGCCCGTTTCCACCCGGCGCACGCTCAGCCGACCGTTTTCCGCGATAAAGAGGGCGTCCTCTCCCTGGTAGGTGAAAAGGACGGCTTTGGGCACGACCAGCTTTCCTTCCAGCTCTTCCGTGGCAAACTCCACGTCCAGCTTGTAGCCGGGTCCGACTGCCAGATCTTCCGGGAACTGCGGGCTGATGGTCACCCTGACCCGCTCCTCCTCCAGCCCCAGCGGGGACCGGCCCTCTTCCGCATAGGGGGCGATGGCCGTGATCTCCCCGGGAAAGGTGCGTTCCATTTCCCTCAGATCCAGCCGCAGGGTGACCGGCATGCCTTCGGTCAGCTCGAAGACATCGCGGGTCAGCACCTTCGCTTCCACCTCCAAATTTTCAGGCTGGTACAGGCCCATCAGGGGAGCTTGTGGTCCGGCGATCCCTCCTTCTTCGATGTTCAAGCCGGTGACCACCCCGCCGATGGGCGCTTTCAGCTGATGGTTTTCCTTCCTGTGGTTGAGCAGGTCCTTTTGCGCCAGGAGCGCCTCCCGCCTGGCCGCTATCACCTTTTTGCGCCCTGCCGGCGGATCGTATGCCTCGTGCAGAACTTTGACCGCTTTTTCCTGCTGGGCAAGATAGGTTTCTGCTTTTGTCACCGCTTCCCGGGCCTGTTCGTGCTCGGCCTCGGAGACAGCCTCGCTTTCATAGAGGATGGTAATCCGCTCGTAATTTTTTTGAGCGGAGTCCAGGCTTTCTTCCGCCTCTTTCACCCTCAACTCAAGGCTTTCCAGTTCAGCCGGGCCGGGCCCATCTTCCAGCTGCAGCCTTTCCCCTTCCAGGCTTTTCAGCTGGGCCTCCAGTTCCCCGAGCGCATAATTGATCTCGCTTTGGTCCAAAACGGCCAGCAGCTCCCCCTCGCTGACCCGGTCGCCTTCCTCCACCAAGAGCTCGTCGAGCAGGGCGGTGTAAAGGGAGTAGACGGGCCGTTCCTGGACAGGGATGACCACCCCTTCTTCCGTGAAGCTCCGCCGGATATCGCCGGGGGCGGCCTGTAGGACTTCCACCTCTATTTCCCCCAGTGCCCGGGAAAGAACAAACCCCCCGGCCAGCAGCAGGACCGCCAGGCCGAAAATGATTTTCCACTTCCTCTTCATAGTGCCGCTTCCCTCCCTGATGCTTTCTTATTCACCGGTTTTCAAAACCTCCACGAGGCTTAACTGTTCCACTTTTTTCAAAGCAAAGCGCTGGGCGATCCAGATGGAAAGGGCCGTGAAGGCCAGCGCGGCAAAAAAGGCGTTGGGTGATATGTCACCGGGGAGGCTGTATAAATCCGTGCTCATTTCATTCGCCAGGCCCCGGTGCATGAGCTGGGCCAGCGGCAGGCCGGCCACGATGGCAAAGATGCTGATAAACCACTGCTCAAAGGTGATGACCGAGAACACTTCCCGGGAAGTCATGCCCAGCACCCTCATGGAAGCCAGCTCCCGGTTGCGCTCCGAGAGAATAATGAAGCTCGAGCTGTAGATGATGGAAAAGCAGATGATGAGGCCGATAAAGACATAGAGGTAGATAACGCTTCCAAACGTTTCCATAAGCTCCCGGGCCATTCGGATCCGCTCTTCCCGGCCGTCCACTCCGATGGCGATCTCGCTTTCAGCGTAGCGATCCCGCAGCGCTGCGATGGTGGACTGGATCTCCTGGCCTCCCGCGCCCCCGACACCCAGCAGGAAAGAGGTGGCCAGCTTTCCCTGGCCCAGGAAATTTTCCAGCCCATAGATCTCCATGTACGCGTTCATGCCCATATACTGGGGGATCACCGCCTGTACCGGCACCATTTCCGTGTCATTCCCGTCGCGCATGAGCGGGCTGGAAAGCTCCAGGGTCGATCCGGCCGGCGCCTCCAGTTTTTCGGCCAGTCGATCGGAGAGAATGAGCCCCCTTTCGGAGGGAGCAACACGCCGGCCTTCCGCGTCGAGAATGTTGTAGTAGATGCCGTCGCGGGGGATCCCCAGGAGCAGCACGTCTTCTTCCCGCCAGCCGTGGGCCAGCGTGGCCGGAATTTCCAGCAGGGGTTCCGCCCGCACAACCTGGGGCAGGCTGTCCAGCTCGCGCCGGATGGGTTCCCTGGCCGCGGGGCTCCGCAGCGTCATTTTGGCATCGTAGGTTTCCACTTCTTCGTAGTGGTAGAAAACCAGGAGGTCCGCCAACTCGTTAAAGGACCAGGTCAGGGCCACCACGGAGCTGCTGAGCATGATTCCCAAAAACATAAAGGCGCTTCGTCCCCGTTTGCGGGAGAGGTTTCGCACGGCCATCATGCCCTGGATGGTGAGCATGTTCCAGAAGAAGCTCAATTTTTCCAGCAGGGTCTTCCTCGCCGAGGGCGGTGCCGGCGGCCGCAACGCTTCCGCCGGTTTCAGCCGCAGGACGGGCCTGCATCCCTGGTAGCCGGCGAAAAGAAAGACGGCCACGGACATGAGAACCCCCGTGACCAGGTAATAGCTCGCGAAAGCGTCGTAAACCCGGGGCACGTTAAAGAATTCCATCAGCAAATGGGTCAGGGGGAGGGAGAGCCAGATGCCCAGGATCCCGCCGGCCAGCCCCCCGATGCTTCCCACGATCAGCGCGTAGGAGAGGTAGTGGAAAACCACTTCCCGGTCCGTGTAACCAATCGCCTTCAGGATCCCGATTTGTGAGCGCTGCTGCTCCACCAGGCGCTTCAGCATGATGTAGAGGATGATGCCCGCAATGATCAGAAATACTACCGGCAGGGCGGTGGAGACGGCATCAATGGCGATCAACTCTTCGGTGAGAACCAGGTGGCTGATCTGGTCATCCCTGGGATAGATGGTTTTCAGCCCGTACGGTTCCAGTCTCGGCTCGAGGCGTTCCTTGACCCGCTCGAAATCGGCGCCGGGTTCCAGGGTGAAAGCAAGGTCATTTACCGTGCCCCGCCTTTCAGGAAAGAGCGCGTCCATGTCCTGGAGGGGTATAAAGGCAATCCCGAACTGCTCCGGGTTGGGATAAATCTCCGTCAGGTCCCTCAGGGGGTAGGTGAACTCGGGGCTCATTCCCACGCCCGTCAGGATCAGCGTTCTGACCCTCCCCCCCGCAATGATTTCCAGCTCCTGGTAGAGCTCCAAGCGGTTTGCATCAAAAAACTGGTTGTCTATCCAGGCCTCCCTGCGGCCGCTGGTAAGCTCTTCTCCTTTCAACAGGCGCGCATCGTTAACCCGGCGGGGTTCTTCCAGGTCGAGGGAGACGACTTTCAGGTAGACACTCTCTTCCCGGGCGGGGTCGTGTACCCGCACCTCCCCCATCAGCCGGCCGCTGATCTCCCGGACCCCCTCGACCCGGGCCAGGCGCCCCAGGTAGCCGCGGGGCATGGATTCCAGCTCCACAAACCCGTCGGCGAAGTTCTGCTCGCGGTAGAACATTTCCTTGGCCAGGCTCAGGTTGTCCCTGGCGATGGAAAAGGCGGTGAAAACGATCAGCCCGATGAGGACGATAACCAGGCAGGCCAGGTAGGACCCCTTGTTGCCGAGGAGGTCGCGGAACATCTTTTTCCGAAGCATTACCAGCTCACCTTTTCCGGCGCTGCGGGGCATGCATTGCGTTCGATCCGGTCGATATACCCGTCTTTCATGTAGACCACCCGCTCGGCCATCCGGCTGATTTCCGTGTTGTGGGTGATGATGACCACGGTTTTCCGGTAGTTCAGGCAAAAATCCCGCAGCAGCTTCAACACCTGGATCCCCGAGGATAGGTCCAGCGAACCCGTCGGTTCGTCACAGAGCATCATGCTGGGGTTTTTGGCCAGGCCCCTGGCGATGGCCACGCGTTGCTGTTCCCCCCCGGAGAGCTGTGAAGGGAAATGGTCGCGGCGATCGCGTAAGCCCACCTGTTCCAGGAGCTCATCCGGGTCCAGGGGGTCCCTGGCGATTTGCACGGAGAGGGCGATGTTTTCGTAGGCGGTGAGGTTGGGCATCAAGTTGTAGAACTGGAAGATAAAACCCACTTCGCTGCGGCGGTACCGAGTGAGCGCCCCCTCGTCGGCCTCGTGCAGGCGGAGGTTACCGTAGTAAAGCTCCCCTTCGCTGGCCTGATCCATGCCGCCGATGATATTGAGCAGCGTGCTTTTGCCGGAACCGCTTGGCCCCAGCACAACCACCAGCTCCCCGTCGTAGAGGGTCAAGTCGACGCCTTTCAGGGCGTGCACGGTGACTTCGCCCATCTGGTAGCGTTTCTGGATGTTTTTGGCAGTCAGCAGCGTCCCGCTCAACGCGATTCCCCCTGCTTCCCGGTTAACATGCTTTCAAACGGCTGCGGGACAATTTCTGCAGTTCGGCCTCGGGCAGGTGAACAACCGCAGCCAGGGCCAGCACCTCCTGCAGCTGCCCGGCTTAAGCCAGCTGCAATACCCCAACCTGGACAAGCCAGAACCATAACATTTAAGGTGCCTTATCGAAAATTCTTGCCAAATTTTGTTCAGAAATTGAGAATTAAGGGCCTAAAACCTTTTTACGACTGCACGTTATTTTAGCCGGGCACTCGCCTTTGGTAAAGGCGCATGGCCTTTTGCAAGGGTGAAGCCCAAGGAAAAGCAGGCACAGGCAGGGCTTCCAGTCGATTGCCCGGCATCATCCCCGGGCGCAGTGTCAGCCGGGTATGTTTCCCGGGAAAAATGTATACCTGGATGGGTGAAAGATAACGCAAAATCCCTTTTCCCTGTCAGGCGGAGGGAAGGATGGCCGGAACATTCCCGCGGCGGGTCTTGCCGCGCGCATTTACTTGCATTTTAGCACTATCTGCCGGCGGCGGCAATATAATTTTTGGAAGCGACAGGGCAGGCAAACTCTATCGGCTTTAGCGGCTGCATCGACAGAGGTAACGGGCTTCTGAGCTTTGTTCCGGGTTATCTTTCCGCTGTGTCCCCGGTTCCGCAGGCGGCGGTGGAGCTTTGGCCCCGCTATTTTCCCGGGATTGTCGCTGTTCCGGGACCGCGGCCGGCGGTGCGACAGGTGGGGGCTTTTTTTTGAGGGAGGGGGGCGGCGCACTTATTTTTGCGTAGAGGGGGGGGTCGTTTTTGATGGGGATGTGGTAGAATAGGAGTGGAAGCCCAAGCGACACATATGCTTCCGGTCGGCATGTTTCCGGCCGGCTTGCTTAAAGGAGAGATGGGATGGAACTCTTTATCACGGTTTTGGTCGGCATCGGGCTCAGCGCCACGGCGGGCATCCGCATTTTCCTGCCTTTTTTGGTGCTGAGCGCTGCGGCCATGACGGGACACCTGGAGCTGTCCCCCCGCTTTGAATGGATCGGCAGTCACCCCGCCTTTACGGTGTTTCTGGTGGCCACCATCCTGGAGGTGCTGGCGTACCTGTTTCCCCTGGTGGACAATCTCCTGGGCGTCGCCGCTGCCCCGGCGGCAGCTCTGGCCGGAGTGATCATCACCGCCTCGGTCATCGTGGACATGGATCCTCTCGTGGCCTGGTCCCTGGCGATTATTGCCGGCGGCGGGGCTTCTCTGACCACCAAAACGGCCAGTTCCCTTCTGCATGCCGGTTCCACAGGGGTTTCCGGCGGAACGGCCAACCCCATCCTGTCCGCCCTGGAGACCGCGGTCTCGGCCGTCATGGCGGTGGTTTCCGTTCTGCTCCCCCTTCTGGTGATCGCCATTGTCGGGCTGGCCGTTTTCTTTGCGGTAAAATTTATCCGCAGGAGGAAGCAAAGGAAACCCGGCTGGGTGCGCATCGGTTGAGCAGGGCCTGCAAGGGGGCAGGAGGCGCCCTGGCAGGGGACAGGGGCGAAAGCCAACTTTGCCAAAAGCCGTGCTGCCAAAAGTCCAGCCCGCTTGTGCCAGGCTGACCCGCCTGGTGGAATGACATTATTGATTCCACCGAAAAAGGCACTTTTTCACCCGCTGCATCATAAAAGTGGAGGAAAGTTTTTCTTTTTAACTGAAAGATAGGTGCTGATATCAAATATAGTGTGTTTTATCCCTATTAAGTGTGGAATAATTCTTTATCAGCCAGCAACCTGGTTTCTGCAGGAGAATCAATTATTGCGTAAGTGCTATCCCGGTCCTTTCAAAAGGGCGCCGGGTTTTTTTGTTGCCTTCTGCACCATGGGCCTTGAGGCGGCGTGCGGTGAAATGCCGGACAGTTCGGGGCAGGGGCGGGGTGGAAAGCGGACGAGCATGTTACCAGTTGAACAATTTTTAAAGTGAATTTTTTATTTTTTGAAAACGGTTGACTTTTGGCGGGCCGTCCCTTATAATATGACATCAAGCAAACACTATTAAATAAATTATAACTATGGAATTAATAGTGTTACCTTGAGGAGGTGAACCAAGTGTATACACAAAACTGCACCACCGAATTCTGTCCCACTTGCGGAGAGGAAATCTACCCTCACGAAGCCTACTGCAGCAAGTATCTCTGCGGGGAGCAGCTCTGTCCTTACTCCCCAAGGCTGGAAAGGATTGTAGGCTGCCGCATGCGGTATTTCTGTTCAGAGGACTGCTACAATACTTATGAGGCTGCACCGCGCAACTGTTCCATCTCCTATTACAGCCACTGGATGGATCGCATTATTAAAGCGGCAAGCCCTGATAAAGTGCGCTCTGGCGAGGAAGCGTGATGAGCCGCCGCTTTTTTCGCTGCTGCGGTTGGACAGGCCGCTCAAAGCGGCGTCCGATACTTCGTTCCGGGCGGGCGGAAAATGGATCAATGAAGCACTGGTTTGGCACGGGTGGCCCCGGTTTTTGACAGGACGGCCGGGGTTTCCTGTTGCCGGCAAATAGGGCGGGTATCCTTTTTCGGGGCTGCGGAGCGATTATTATCTCCTGCCCCCTGCCCGGCGCTCTCGGCCGGCAGCGGTGCGGCCACGGGCTTTCTCGCCCTGGCCGCCGCTTACTATCGGGAAGCATACTGGCAGGCGGTTCTTAACAGATTTATGACTTCCTGCTTGGCCCAGCTGTCAGCTGTGCCCTCCCGGCGAATATCGGCTTCTTTTCCGGGAGAATCCGCTGTTGCTATTGAGTTTTTTCGCCGGGCGAAATAATTTTCGCCGGGGCGTACTTAATGCTAAATAGTATGATAAACTATAGATAGTCAAATAATACTTTATATATTTAAGCTCCGAGTTAAAAGGGGTTTTTTCTTTGCTTTTTTTGCGGCAAGATATCGCGGCAATAGAGGAATTATTTGTTTCCTGTTGAATACTTCTCTATTACCTTATATTTCAGTCAATCACTGTTCAGTAATGAGAAGTTCTTACCTCCCGTCTTAGGCTCAGGCTGATTTCATTTTCCCATTCACAGGAGGCCCCCCTTGAATAAAAAAATTGCCGCTGTTTTGATTCTTTTATCGCTGGTTTTGTTCGGCGCAGTGGCCTTTCAGGCCGGCTCCTCGCCCGTCTACGTGATTCCCGTGCGGGACCAAATTGAGCCGGGGTGGCTGCTTTTCCTGGAGCGTTCCCTGGAAGAGGCAGATGGGGCCGGCGCTCCAGCGATTGTGCTGGATATGGACACCCCCGGCGGCTATATCGACACGGCCCAGAAAGCAAAAAAGCTGCTGGATGCCTTTGAGGCACCGGTTTACGTGTACGTGAACACCGATGCCCTCTCCGCAGGGGCTTACCTGGCGCTGGCGGCAGACGGCTTTTTCATGGCACCGGGGGCCACCATCGGGGCCGCCGAGCCGGTCATTATGGGCGGCGGGGAGGTGGATGAGAAGTTTCTCTCCTTTTGGGAAGCGGAGATGAGGGGCGCGGCGGAGAGGCAGGGGAAGGATCCCCGCCTGG
Organism: Syntrophomonadaceae bacterium; assembly: GCA_003563895.1. GTDB lineage: Bacteria > Bacillota > Dethiobacteria > DTU022 > UBA8154 > CSSED11-181. Next base: position 28,963 of record PWTK01000007.1, on the reverse strand, counting down.
CAGAGGCGATGGTGCGTAAGGACATAAGCATCGAAGACCTGGTGGAGCGCGGAGAGCTTTTGACCCTTACCGCCGGTGAAGCGGAAGACCTGGAATTCAGCGACGGCAGCGCCAATGATCTCGAGGAGATCCTGGAGGCCGTGGGTTTGCCTGAGGCGGAGCTGGTCCGCACCTCGCCGAGCTTTTGGGAAAACTTGAGCGGGTGGCTGATCAATCCTGTAGTAGCCACCCTCCTTTTGATATTAGGCTTTTTCTTCCTGTTCGTAGAGGTCCTGACGGCAGGCTTCGGCGTGGGCGGGTTCTTAAGTTTGATCTGCTTTGGCCTCTATTTTGGCGGGCATTTTTTCACCGGGGTAAGCGGATGGCAGGCCATTTTTCTCTTTCTGCTCGGCATCTCCTCCCTCCTGGTGGAGGCTTTTGTGCCGGGTTTTGGCATTTTCGGGGTCGGCGGCCTGGTGGCGGTCTTTGTGGCCATCGTGCTCGCTGCGGCCTCGACAGCCCTGGGGTTCTACATGCTTTTCATCTCCTTTTTCATCTCCGCGGGGGCGGGCTACGCGGCATACCGGTATTTTCGACGGAAAGGCCTCCTGCGCAGCTTTGTGCTCTCCGACGCGGCCACCCGGGAGGCGGGCTATAGCACCTCAGATGATTACAGCGCCCTTATGGGGAAAAAGGGCCGGGCCGTGACCCCCCTGCGCCCCTCCGGAACGGTGGAAATCGAAGGAAAAAGGTTCGACACGGTCAGCGAAGGAGTATATATCTATGCGGATGAGACCGTAGAGGTTGTCAGGGTGGAGGGAGGGCGGATCGTCGTCCGTCCAGTGAAATGAAGGCGGTGCAATCCGGGTGTTCCTTCACACATATACAGCAAGCAGCCAATGTAATTCACCGGAAACAACGACCACCAGGCAGAATGATAAACTTTTTGGGCAAGATAATAAGGCACCGCAATTATGTTTTACAGAACCGGGTTGAAGGAATGGGTGAAATATTTAAGGCGAGGAAAGGAGAATGATTTTGGCCGAACTGTTGCCCTTTTTAGTGTTGATCGTTGTTATCGTTATCGGTTTTTCGGTACTGTTCAGCTTTATTCCTTTGAGGCTGTGGATTGCCGCCCTGGCTGCCGGGGTGCGCGTGGGGATCGTTACCCTGATCGGGATGAGGCTGCGGCGGGTGGTCCCGGCCAAGGTGGTGGAGCCTCTGATCAAGGCCACCAAGGCGGGGCTGGATCTGAACGTGAACAAGCTGGAGGGTCATTACCTGGCCGGGGGAAATGTGGACAACGTGGTCGATGCCCTGATCGCCGCCCAGCGGGCGAATATCGAGCTGGGGTTTGAGCGGGGGGCCGCCATCGACCTGGCCGGGCGGGATGTGTTGAAGGCGGTGCAGATGAGCGTGAACCCCAAGGTGATTGAAACGCCCGTTGTGGCTGCTGTGGCCAGCGACGGCATCGAGGTGAAGGCCAGGGCCCGGGTGACAGTTCGGGCCAACATCGAGCGTCTCGTCGGAGGGGCCGGGGAAGAGACCATTATCGCCCGCGTAGGGGAAGGGATGGTTTCCACCATCGGGTCCGCCCAGAACCACAAAGAGGTGCTGGAAAACCCGGATGCCATCTCGCATACCGTGCTGAAAAAGGGGTTGGATGCGGGTACGGCTTTTGAAATCCTCTCCATCGACATTGCCGATGTGGATGTGGGCAAAAACATCGGGGCCCAGCTTCAGACGGACCAGGCCGAAGCCGACAAGCGCATCGCCCAGGCCAAGGCCGAGGAGAGGCGGGCCATGGCGGTGGCCCGGGAACAGGAGATGAAGGCTTCCGTCCAGGAGATGCGGGCCAAGGTGGTGGAAGCGGAAGCGGAAGTGCCCAAGGCCATGGCCCAGGCTCTGCGGGAAGGCAAGCTGGGCGTGATGGATTATTACAACCTGCAAAACATCCAGTCGGACACCCAGATGCGGGATTCCATCTCCAAGCTGGGTCCTGACGGCAGGGAGGAAGGCCAACAGGACCAATAGCGCTGGGACTGCACGTTTGGTGCTGCAGGGTCCCGCTGTTTATAGGGATGAGGCCTTGCCGGCAAGGCCGGCTCTTGTCCTCGCGGGAAGGAAGCTTCAACAACGGCGCTGCAGCGCGCTGCGGGATTTGAAGAGCGGAGTTTTCCCCGCTGCATTTCGAGATTTTTTCAGCCGGTGAGGTGTTTTCTATATGGACCTGCTTTTTTTGATTATTATCATCATGGTCATTTTGTCTTCGCTCTCCAGGTACTTCAGGGGCGAAGAGAGGAAAAAAGGCGGACCTTCTGCCCCCCGCCCTCCCGGCAGCTCTACCTTCCGCGATCTGCTGGAGCAGCTGAGGGGTGAAATCGAGACAGGTCGAGACGCGCCCGAAAGGGAAAGGCGCGAAGAGGGTTCGTCAACGGGGCGGGAAGCCCCCTCTGCTGAAGGGCCCCGGGTAAGCGGGGATGATTATTACCGGGGCGAAAGCTATGCCCCTTACGACCGGGAGGCAGAACGAAGGCAGGCGGCCGCCCGGCGCCGGGCGGCCGAAAGGGGAAAAAAGCCCGCTCCTCCCCCCACGCCTTCCCCCGGGGCCGCCGGCCCCGAAGCCCGTCCTGCCCGTGCCCAAAGAAAAAAAGGGCTGCCGGTGAGAGATACCGGTTCATTTGAAAGGGAGCTTCAGGGCCTTTTCACGGGGGAAAAGATCCCCCTGGGCATCGTGGCTTCCGAGGTGCTTGGCCAGCCCAGGGCCAAAAGGCCGTACGGGCGCAGGAGGGGGTAAGGCCCGGGCCTTTGGGCGGGTTGCCTCCCGGCTCCTCGTGGGCTGCGCCCCCGCCGGCGCTGAAGAAGGCGGAGTTTGCCCCTTCTGTCATTTTGCCTGCCGGTTAAAATGGGGAGAGCCGCGCTCCCCATTTTTTTAATCCGGGGGCGATTCATTTGCTCCCCGGCGGGAATTTTTTTAACGGCGGCCCGGGAACCCCCGTATGCGCAGCAGGAAATAAATCACCAGGGCGATGGCGATATAGTTGACGACGACCACAAGGGGTTCTTCTCTCCAGTAGACAAAAGAAAGGTGAATATCGCTCAGGGGATACAAAAACAACGTGGGCACGTGGTCTTCGGTGTGGGTGAAGATGTCCATGACGATGTGCAGCGGCCAGGCCAGGAAGGGGATGAAGAGCGCCCGGTAAAAACGGAGAATTGCCGCCAGGGCAGCGCCGGCGGTTACGAAGCTGTGCCCGACCCTGTAGCTTACCACCACTTCCGGCAGCTCCCAGGGGGATGTGGCGAGGCCGATCTCGCCGGAGAGCAGGAGCAGCATAAAAGCCGTAAAGGGGAGGGCATCGGGGAGGACCCCGAAGAAAACGGCCCAGATGTAGCCCCGGTATCTTTTTTTCCCGTTGCGGCCAAAGAAGATCGCTCCCCAAATGGCGTGGGACAGGGTGTCCATAACTCAAACACAGCTCCGTAAGATACAAATTGTAACGTGCCCGGGCAAAAATAGGCTTTCGGGCCAGCTGGGGGAAAACCCGGCAGGGTTTTCCGATTCTCGGGAGAATTTTAGTGACAACTTGTTTTTTCGGGTATGGTGGGGATTTCCATTATACCCGATCCCGGAAGGGACGGCAACGGCAGATGCAGGCGGCCTGTCTCGCCGCGGAGAAAAAAGGCGGGTGAAGCGGCTTGACTGTGGAGCGCTTGGGGAAGGGAACGGAACTTTTGAAATGGGTCTTTTTGGCGGTTTTTGCGGCAGCCGCCTTCGGGCCCTTTTACATACTGCAGCCCATGGCGGCCCTGGACGGGCAGGCGCACTGGGCGCTGGCGGTGATTTTTTTTACCCTGGCCTGCTGGATCTTTTACCCGCGGAGGCTTCCACGGGGGGTTGCCGGGATCCTGATGATGGGGCTGCTTCTCCTGGGCAACCTCCCCTATGAAAAAGTTTTTGCCGGTTTCACGTCATCGGCCGTCTGGATCATTATCCCGGCGTTCCTGTTCGGCTATGCCATCCAGGCGACCGGGCTGGGCAGGAGAATAACGGTGCTGGTGCTGCGAAGGTGTGGCGGGAGCGTCGTTCACGTTTCGCTGGCGCTGGTGCTGATCGGGATCGTTTTTTCCCTGCTGACGCCTTCCATAACGGTCCGCATGGCCCTCATCATGCCCCTGGTCTACAACATCATTACCATGCTGGGGCTCAGGAAGCAGTCGCAAGAATCTGCTTTTCTGGCCCTGGTGGCTTTTACGGCCATCATGGTTCCCGGGAACGGCTGGCTTACGGGCAGCCTGGCCGGTCCGATAAACATGGGGCTTCTGTCCGCCGAGCTGCGCGAGGGACTGGATTGGTTCACCTATTCCAGGGCCCTGGTGGTGCCCTGGTTGGTGATCACGGCCCTCATCCTGGTCTACCTTTTTATGATTTTCCGGCCCGCCCGCCTGGGAAACGGGATCTCCTGCCTGGAAGCAGAGGAGGAACTGCCGCTGCCCTCCCGCGGGGAAGTGCGCTGCGCGCTGATCCTGGGGGCCTGCTTCTTGGGTTACTTGACCACCCCCCTCCACGGGGTGGAGGCCGTGACCATCACCGCTGCGGCCCTGTTTTTGCTGTTCGTCTTTGGCGTGCTCACCGCCGGCGCTTTTTCCGAGGGGATCAACTGGGACGTGGTTATCCTCATCGGCGCCATTATGGGGCTCCCTCCGGTTTTTGATGCCATTGGCTTTACCGACCTGCTGGCGGATATCTTGCTGCCGGTGGTGAGCGGCTTTGCGTTCAACATTTACCTGTTTCTTTTCGTGCTCATTTCCTTGGTTCTGCTGAACCGCTTCATAGACGTGGTGTTCGGGCTCCCCACCGTGGCCGTGATGATGTCCTTTGCGCCGCGGCTGGCAGAGCTCGGCATCCACCCCCTCGTCCTCTGCATGGTGAGCGGGATCATCCAGTGTTTCACCATCACGCACTACATGTCGCCTTTTGCCATCATCTCGAACCAGCTCCTCAAGGGGTATGCCTGGTCGGAGCGCCACCTGTTATTCTATGGGCTCGGTTACCTGCTGGCCGTCTACCTGGCAATTTTTCCCTCTGTTTGGTACTGGCGGGCCCTCGGCATTCTCTCCTGAAGGGGAAAAACCCGTAGTGGAACGCGCAATATATAGCGGTAAATTCGAGGGACCGGTTCTCGGGGAATGCCGGGGAGCCGGTGGTGCGGCTGAGATAGGATAATGGAGCACAAAAAGCCCTGCCCGGTAAAATGGGGGCAGGGCTTTTGATTCCGGATTTCCTGAAAAAGAACTTCAGGCGGTTTGGAGTTCCAGACTGTGAGCAGTGTTGGCCGGTGCTTTTAATAAGTCTTGCTCCAGGCCTTTAGTTCTCTTCCAGCTCCTCTTCCAATTGTTCTTCCAGCTCTTCCATCTCGTCGTTTTCAGGTTCTTCGGGGATCTCCTCCGGTTCCTCTTCGGGTTCGGGAATGTCTTCCGGTTCATCATTGGGGGGCGGCGGCTCCTCAGCGGGGGGCGGGTCACAACCGACGGCCCCAAAGGCGGCTGCGGCAACCAGCATCAGCGACAGGAGCAGCGCCAGGGTCTTTTTGTTTCTCCGCACTTTTCAGTCCCTCCTTTCATGAATTTCTTTTATCGTTTACATCCAGCATGGTAACAGAAAAAAGGCAGCAATGTGCAAATGGCGTGTAAATGGACAATAAACTTTTTATAAACTGCGGGCGGGTTTGGGCAGAGGGGCGGTGAATGTTTCCCGTAATGCGCAAGGCTTCGGGTTGGAAGCGATGCGCTGAGGGAGGGGGCGGTTTTTTTCTTTCCGGCGGATTTAAAAAATGTTTGGGAAGGGGATGCCGGTAAAAAAATTTGGCACCGGCCGGCCCGATATCGCGCTAAAAGATGCCGTAGAGGGTGCAGAACAGGACGACGACGGCCAACGTCCAGACATAATAGGAAAAAAAGCGGAACCTGGCCCTGTATAGCAGCTTGAGCACCAGGTGCAGGGCCCCGATGCCCACCAGGGCAGCAACCACAAATCCCACGGCCAGCTCTACCAGCCCGACGTTTATGGCCCCTCCCATGTTCTGGACCTGGCTTGCCTGGAAAACCGCGGCGGCCAGGATGGTGGGAAAAGCGATGAAGAAGCTGAATTCTGCGGCCCAGCGCCGCTTCAGGCCGGACAGGAGGGCAAAGGCAATGGTGGTTCCGCTGCGGCTGATCCCCGGCAGAAGTGCCAGCCCTTGGGCGGCCCCGATGGCGGCAGCCACCTTTGGCGTAATATTTCGCAGGCCCTTCTTGCGCGGCCCGACCCTATCGGTAGAGTAGAGCAGCAAGCCGGTGATAGTGAGCGTGGCGCTGAGGATTATGGGTTGCGCGAAGGCCTGCTCAAAAGTTGCTTTGAGCGGGAGCCCCAGGGCTCCCGTGATGACGACCGCTAACAGGCCGAGCGCTCCGAGGCGGAGGTAGAGCAGCTCGCCGAACCCGTTTTTCCGCCGCACAAAAAGCGACAGGTCCCTGCCCAGGTTGCGCAGGAGGGTCTGCAGGCTGCGGCGGAAAACAATGGCGATGGAGACCAGGGTGCCGACGTGGACGACCAGGTCGAACAGGATCATTTCGGGGCAGTCGGGCGCGGGAAGGGAGGACCCGTGGCGGATCAACCAGTGCTGCATGAGCACCAGGTGGCTGGTGGAGCTGACCGGTAAAAACATGAATATGCCTTGTATAATTCCGAGCACCAGGGCTTCCGTAATGGTCATGCAGGGCAGCAGCGCCGGGGGTTGTGCTGTGCAGGGCATTTGCCCCGGCGTGCCCTCCTTTCTTTATGTATTGATGTGACGCCGGCCTGAATGGTGCGCTGTTTGATCCGTTAATTATTTCGCTTTGCAGCGGGATAACCCTTTTCCCACCGGCGAAAAAATGCCCGGCCAAAATTCAAAGGAGGATTCTGTTTTGGCCGCACTTGGCATGTCGCCTCAGCCTGGATGGGCGGAAAGGGGAGCAAGCTTTTTCAGAAAGCCATGCGGAGTAAACAACAAGGAGCGCTGCCGCGGGGCCGGCTGACGCATCTCCGGAAGGGCGGCGGAAGGTTGGCAAAAAGGAATCGACCTCTCCGGCCAGGTGCGGAGTCCAGGCGCGAAAAGAAAACCGCCCGGCTGGCTTGCCTCCCCCGGTTTGGGGCTTAAGCAGCACATGCCTTCTTTTTTCAGGCCAAGGCAGAAGATGCAGCCGTTTTGTCCCTGTTTTTTCAAAGCCGGGGCGCTTTTTTGCCCTCTCCCCGCAGAACGGGGGTTATCCTGGATTGCAGGGGCTCCGGCACGTCCCTGATCCTTTTTTGGTCGATTTTATGGATCAGGCTGGGTTTTACGCGCAGCTGCAGGGCCAGCTCTTGAACCGTCAGGCCCTGGTTTTTGCGGAGCTCTTTCACGGTCTTGTTTTTAAAGCCGAATTTGAAAAACACGGGATCCCTCCCCCCGCGGCTTGTCGAAATTGGCCTGGCGCATTGCAGTGAAAAAAAACGCGTTTACTCCCCCTGCGGCCGGTTGACGGGCTTGGCGAAAAATGACGGGTTTGGTGCAGAGGGGCGCAAAAAGTATGAAGAATTAAGATAGGTATTCCACATCTTACCGCAGGGATCCTCCCTCCATTTTTTCTCCCCTGTGCCTTCCCGTGAAAGATAACTGCAAAGCAAGAGGTTTTTTTATTTTGTTTTCTCGCCCTCTTCTTTTTACCCGTCCGTAGGGAGGCGAAAAGGTGGCCCTGCAGCCCTGGGGGATCTCCATGAGTTGAAATCAGGTGGAGGGAATCAGGCCTTCCAGCGCGAACAAATAGTAGCGAGGTCATGCGCGAACAAAATGCGGGATCCAGGCGGGCCTCAAAGAAGTTTGCCCGGCCGCCTCAGGGGTTTTTCTTGGGAAGCGCGGGCCGGGAATGCGGGCAAATTTGAGAGATATTTGCTTTTTAAAACTCGATATGCGAGGAGGCGCTGGAATGAACAAGGTTGAAAGGGCGTTGATGCACGGGCTTTTTGTTCACCTGCACCACAATATCGACCAGGCCATCGATTTTGGTGCCCTCAAGGAGCTCAATGAAAATGTTGCCGAACAGTGGCCGGGGGCATTGATCGTGGGGCCGCATGATGACGATGACGCGGCCGTGTTCCAGGTTCCCGGTGTGGAGGGGGGTTTCGTAGCCAAGCAGGAAAGCCACTGTTCCCCCGCCGTTCCCCGCCCCTATGATGCTGCGGCTACCGGGGCTGGAGGTGCCATGCGGGATGTGGTGGCCATGGGAGGCAGGCCGCTTTTCCTGCTGGATTTTGTGGGCACGCGGCCGCTGGAACAGGAGGTCCTGGTGGGGCCGTGCGGCTTTGCCGGCGAATGCACCTGCGGAAACTGCAAGGTGATGACCAGCAAGAATCGGCTGGACTTGATCATGCAGGGGATCAAGGACATGTGCAGGGCGATGGGCGTCTTTATTGTCGGCGGGGGCCTTTCCACTTCCTTCAGCGACATTGTCCCGGCCATCGTGGTGTCGGTCTTCGGCAAGCTGGTGACCCAAAAGCCGCTGACCAAGCCGGCCAAGGCTGCCGGGGACAGGATTATCATCCTCGGCAAAACCGGCAGGGACGGCAACGACACCCTCTACCGGGCCGGGCTGGTATCGGAGATGATCCCCGCCGAGGCCCTCTTTGAAGAGGAGAAGCAGGCCATGGAGGCCTCGCTGGCTGCATTTAAAACGGGCAAGATCCGCGCCTGTTCAGACCTGGGAGCGGCAGGCATCGGGGCGGCGGTTTGCGAATCGGCCCGCTACGGAGGGCTGGGGGCCAGGGTGGAGCTTTCCGCCGCTCCCGTCAAAGCGGAAGATCTCACCCCGGAGGAGATTTTGATCTGCGAGACGCAGGGCCGGATGCTGTTCCAGGTTCCGCCGGACGACGTGGACGAGGTGCTGGAGGTTCTCCAAGCGCAGGAAGCACCCGCCGCCGTCATCGGCGAAATCACCGCCGAAGACCGCCAGCTCTTCACGTACAACGGGGAAAAGGTGGCTGAAATACCCAACAAGCCGTCGCAGGAAGTGCTGGACAGCTTGAGGCCCTCAGGGCGTTGAGCGGTTGTTCCCGCTCCGCCCTCCCCGCGCCAATTACGCGGGTTTGCGGGGCATGAAAGCTCCCCTGGGAAGGGAACAAGGTAAAAAGTGACGGTTCGAGCGTTCCTGTCAGCGAATCCCAGGCAGGAGGTGGCGGTTCTTGTCCCCCCCTCACGCTTGAAACTGTCACATTTTGCCGGTCGTATGGGGCGTGATCCGTGTTTGCCCGGCCGGCTAAGTGGATCGGGTAGTAATGCTCCCCTGCCCGCCTTTCCAAACAACGGCGCACGGTCATTCGTAGACTTTTTCTTCCTCTTTTTCCGCTTCGGCCGCATCGGGTTCGATGTTTCGGCCGGTGGAGTAGGTAGTGGTGAACTCCCGGTAAAACTCGTGCTGGATTATGAGGTTCATGATCTCGTTGGTGCCCGTCCAGATGGTGATGAGCCGCACGTCGCGCAGCATGCGCTCGATGGGGTAGACGTTGGTGTAGCCGATGCCGCCCATCACCTGCATGGCGTGGTTGACCACATCCCATGCCGTTTCGGTGGCGTACTTCTTGGATTCGGAGACCAGGCGGCGCTGGACGGAAGAGTCCACACCTTTGTCGATGGCCTGTGCCGTGTTGAAGACGAGGGTTTTGGCGGCGTCCAGTTGGGTCATGCTCTCGGCGATCTTGAAACTGACCGCCTGGAAATCCTTGATTTTGCGCCCAAAGGCCTTGCGCTTCGTGCTGTAGCGGGCGGCCACTTCCAGGGCGGCCCGGGCCATGCCCAGCGCCCCGCCCGCGCTGGTCATCCGCTCGGGGACCATCATCTGGTAAAAGATCTCGGCCGCCCCGTTCAGTTTCCCGATGAGGTTTTCCTCGGGCACTTCGGCGTCTTTGAAAACAACCCGGCCTGTTCCCCCGCCCCGGGTGCCCATCAGCCCGTAAATGTGTTTTACTTCCACGCCGGGGACGCGGTCCACGAGAAAAGCGCTGATTCCCTTGTGCGGCGGCGCTTCGGGGTCTGTGCGGGCATAGACCATGAAGTAATCGGCGCCTTCCGCCCCCACGATGAAGCGCTTCTGGCCGTTGAGCACGTATTTGTCGCCCTTTTTCTCGGCACGGGTGGTGGCCCCGAAAAAGTCCGAACCGCCGCGCGGCTCCGTCAGCCCTTCGGCGGTGGCCAGTTTCCCTTCGACGGTGGGCTTGAGGTACTTTTCCTTCTGCTCTTCGGTTCCGAAAAGGTTGATGGCTTCTCCGACGATGCTCACCAGGGAATAGAGGCACCACAGGGAGGTGCCCAGCGTGCCGATTTCCTGCAGGGCGACCACCTCTTCGGCCCAGCCCAGGTTCCTGCCGCCGTGCTTTTCGGGGAAGCGGAGGCCCAGCAGGTTCCTTTTTCCGGCTTCCTCCAGGTACCCCTTGGGATAGCGCACTTTGTCCGCGTCCATGTCCAGGATGAGCTGGGAGTCAATGGACACGGCAAAATCCCGGGCTTCCTGCTGAATTTTTTCCTGTTCTTCACTCAGGATGTAATCAAACACGAATGAAAACCTCCTCCATCATGACTTTAAAGGGCCTATCGGATACCGTTGCCGGCTCAATGCAGAAATCGTTAATCCGGCACTATTGGAGCGGTTCAATCTGGCAACCGTTCTTTTATGCCCTCTGCCGGGGCCGTGTCAAAGAGGCAAAAAGAAGGTAAAAAAAGTTTTCTCAGGGGCGTTCACGTCTATAAAGCGGCGCAATCTGTTTTCCTTGCCAGCTTCCCGCTTTCCTGTTCTCTTCCCCGGAGAACGAGCACCCCTGTGTTTTTTGCCCGGGAAAAAGGGGGCAAAGGGGAACCTTCTTACCTGAACCTGACAGGTGAAAAGAAAAACCGCCACTTTTTGCTCCCTTATTTCCTTGGGACTTATTGCCGGGCAAGTCAGGAACCGTCTCTTTTTGCCAGGCAGCAGCTTACAGGAAAATCAGGAACCGTCACTTCTCGCCCTCTTTTTTGCCCTTCAGTCGTCTTCTCTTCCCTCCCCTACCTGTTCCCGGAGTCTCCTGCTGAATTTTTCCCGGAACTCGAGCATTTCTTCTTTAATGGCGGTAAGCTCGCTGATCATTTCGTCGATCTCGGCGATTTTTTTGTCGCCGTAGGCCAGGGTGCGCTTGAGCTGTTCTTTTTCCGACGGGTCGACATCGGAGAGCTCGATCATCTCTTTAATTTCACCCAGGGAAAAACCGAACCGTTTGCCCCTCAAAATCAGTTTGAGCCTGGCCCGGGCCCTCTTGCTGTAGCGGCGCTGCTGGGTTTCGCTTTCGCGCTCCTCGGGGGCCAGGAGCCCCACTTCTTCGTAATAGCGAATGGTGCGCGGGGTGACGCCGAACATGCCGGCCAGCTCGGAGATGGAGTAGCGCTGATTTTCTTCGGTCTTCCTTTCTTTTCCCTCGGTCACGGCAGCATCACCTTTGACTTTTCTCCTCGCTTTTGGTATGCATCGCTCACAGTTTACGTTTACGTTAACTTAATCGTGAGCCAATTGTATTACGCCGGCCGCTGCAATGTCAATAGTTTTTAAGCCCTGGCTTGCGATCACTGCGCAATAATGGCAATCATTTTCGACGGGGCACCTTAAAATTATCGTCCTCGCTTGTCCAGGCTAGAGGGTTGATTCGGCGCATGTGCTGGGCGGGACAGGGCAGGGGGCAGAAGCAGCTTCAGCGCAGCTGCAGGGCAGGTGACGGACAATTACCGGAAAATCTTCTGCAGTATTTGTGATATTTGTGGCCGTTTTTTTATTTTTTTTGCAAGAAACGGGCCTCCCAAGGAAGAAATATACTCTATGAAAACGCGCAGAAAGGGGCTGACTTGATGAAAGTGGTGGCATTTAACGGGAGTCCGCGACGGGAAGGGAACACGGCGAGACTGATCCGGGAGCTTTTTAAGCCACTGGAGGAGCAAGGGATCGAGTGTGAACTGGTGAACCTCTCGGGGGAAATCAGTGCCGGCTGCACGGCCTGCATGAAATGTCGGGAAAAAAGAGATGGGCGTTGTGCCGTTGATACGGACGGGCTCAATGTCTGCCTGGAGAAAATGGTGGAGGCTGACGGGATCGTGATCGGTTCCCCGACCTATTTTGCCGCTCTGAACGCCGAAACCAAGGCCTTGATCGACCGCGCCGGTTACGCAAGCAAGGGCCAGGTGAACAACCCGCTTCGCCTGAAGGTGGGGGCGGCCGTGGTGGCCGTCCGCCGCGCGGGGGCGCTCAACGTCTTCCAGGCCATCAACAATTTTTTCTTCATCAATGAGATGATCGTGCCGGGGTCGACATACTGGAACCTGGGTTTGGGGAAGGCCTCGGGCGATGTCGAGCAAGACGAAGAGGGCCTTCGGACAATGCAGCGGCTGGGAGAAAACATGGCCTGGCTTCTTCGGAAAATCAAGGCGGAGCCTTAGGCCGTCTGCCGGCCGCCCTTACCCGCCTGCCCTCAATTGGGGAGGCGGGAAGGAACGATAAAACGCGGAGGATCCGCCCTGGAAAACCCGGATGAAAAAATCACTGATTCAACCCCAAAAAGCCTATTCGAGGGTAATTTGGACTTTAAAAAGTCCAATGATAAGCCATTTTCTTAAATGTGGTTGTGCCGAAAAAAGGCTTTTTGGGGGCAAACCAAAACCGCATTTTGGGGAGTGGACGGTCTTCGCGATTTTGTTATAATAAACCCATCAGCAAATATCACAGCCGCAGCACATACGAAGCATGTCCGAAGCGAGGAGGAAAGAGATGCGATGAAAGAGAACCCACTGGACCTTTTGATGAACCCCCGTTCCATCGCTGTTGTGGGAGCGGGGAACAATCCCATGAAAATGGGCACCATGCAGGCACTGAATATTTTAAAAGACGGTTTCCAGGGGGCCTTTTACCCCATTCACCCGCGGGAAAAAGAGGTCCTCGGCTGCAGGGCGTATCCCTCGGTGTCCGACCTGCCGGACCCCCCCGACTTGGCCATGCTGATCGTGCCGACAGCATCCGCGGTGGAACTGCTGGAGGAGTTCGGCCGGCTGGGCACCCCCCGCGCCATTATCATTTCAGCCGGCTTCAAGGAGACGGGGGAAGAGGGGGCGCAGCTGGAGAAAAAGCTCCAGGAAACGGCCCGAAAGTACGGCATCCGCTTCCTGGGTCCGAACTGCATGGGTGTGCTCAACTCCCAGGTTTCCTTGAATATGACCGTGATAAGGATGGCGGATGGGCCCGGCATGCTGGGGATGGCCACCCAAAGCGGGACATACGTGACCCAGACCCTGGCCTACCTCAGGAAAAAAGGCATCCGCTTCAGCAAGGCCGTCAGCGTGGGCAACGAAGCGGACCTAAATATCGTTGACGCCCTGGAGTACCTGGGCCAGGACGAGCAGACCCGGGCCATCGGGCTCTACATAGAAGGGATCCGTGAGGGCCGCCGCTTTATCGAGGCTGCGCAGAAGATTACCCCCCACAAACCCGTGCTGGCCCAGTACGTGGGCGGTTCCGCTGCGGGGGCCCGCGCCGGAAGGAGCCACACCGGTTCCATGGCCGGCCCCGATTACCTCTACGAGGGCGTTTTCAAACAGGCCGGCATCATCAGGGTCCACTCCATCGAAGACATCTACGAGCACGGCTGGACTCTTGCCGCCCAGCCGCTGCCCCGGGGAAAGCGGGTGGGTGTGGTGACCAATTCCGGGGGGCCGGGGACGGCCATCGCCCATACCTGCAACGAAGGCGGCATGGAGGTGCCGCCCTTCTCGGAAGGGCTCCAGGAAAGGATCAGGGAACACCTTCCCCCTCAGGGATCCAGCACCAACCCGGTGGATCTCACCTTTCATTTGGATGTTCGTGCACTGAGCACCGGCATCCCGGAATTGATCATGCAGAGCGGGGAAGTCGATGCCGTGGCGCTTCACGGCGCCATGAGCAGGGGGTTCATGAAAGAGATTTACCCCCATCTGCGCGAACTGTTGGGCGGGGTACCCTTCGAAGAGCTTTTCGAGCGCTTCCGGCAGGATCTCTCGGATACCGTTTCGCTCCCCTTTAAATACGACATTCCGCTGGTGGTCTCTTCCTTTTTCGAGGACGACAACTATGCAGAGGCCTACCGCAAAAATAACGTGCCCGTATTTGACGTGCCGGAAAAGGCCGCCCGCGCTCTGCTGGCGCTCTACCGTTACAAAACCATCCGGGAGCGGGAAAAGACGCTTCCCCCCGAGCTTCCGGTACCTTCTTCCGAAGCGGAGCGCCTGATAGAAGAGGCACTGGCCCGCGGCCAGTGCAGCCTGGACGAATACGATTCCAAGCGGGTGCTGGCGGCGTACGGCATCCCGCTGGCCCCTGAAAGGAGGGTGCAGGCGCTCGAGGAAGCGGTAGAGGCGGCGGAGGAGATGGGCTTTCCGGTGGTGCTGAAAGGGTGCTCGCCCGACATCGCCCACAAGAGTGAAAGGGGACTCATCAAACTGGGCTTAAAAAACAGGAGTGAGGTGCAGGGGGCCTATTTTGAAATAGCGGAGGCGGCCGGGGAGGAAATCCCGGTGCTGGTATCGGAGATGGTCCGGGGAGAGCGGGAGCTGTTGGCCGGCGTGACGCGGTTTCCGGGCTTTGGGCCCTGCGTGCTCTTCGGCCTGGGCGGGGTTTTTACCGAGGCGCTGGGCGATTTTACCATTCGCGCGGCCCCCTTGAGCCGGAGCGAGGCGGAAGAAATGCTGGCCGATGTGAGGGGCAGGGCCCTCCTGGAAGGGTTCCGCGGTCTTCCGCCAGCGGACAGGGAAGAACTGGCCCGGATCTTGCAAAACCTGGGTGCGCTTTCCCTGCTGCACCCCCGCGTGGCCGAAATAGACTTGAACCCCATCATTCTTTCCGGTTCCCGGCCGGTCGTGGTCGATGCCCTGGTGGTGCTGGAGAGGGAAGCGGAGGCCGGCGGCGGCAGAACATGATCCCGGGAAAAAGTGATTGAGGCTTCTTGGGCCTAAAAGGAGCACAGGGCTTAACATTTTGTGACGAAAATGCCGGCAGTGATCATTCTTCCTCAGGCGCCGCCGGGCGGCAGGGAGGCAAACTCGAAATACAATGTAGGCGGTGTTGCAGTTCTCCGCTGCATGGATGGTTTGTCTTTCTTCTCCTGCCGCTGCCGGGCGGTAGAGGAGGCTGCCCCGATCACCAAGGCCCGGTTCGGGGTGCAGGCTTCTTCCCACGCCCGAAGCCCGAAAGGACATTTTACGAACCGGTAGAGTAAGTGAGCTTTCCGGTTGTCGGTTGTTCCATCATCTATTGAAAATTCGCGATCAGGGAGCTGTTGAAGGTGAAGATCGGCAAAATATCCCCCGACGTACTGCAGACCCTCATTCTTCCCTTTGTCGGGGCTCGGCGAAAAGAAGTGCTGCTGGGGCCGAAATACGGGGAAGACTGCGCCGTGCTTGAGCTCGGCGACGAGCTGCTCGTGCTTTCCACCGATCCCATCACCGGGACCTCCTCTGGGCTGGGGCGGCTGGCGGTGCACATTTCTTGTAACGACGTCGCCGCGGCCGGGGCCGAACCGGTGGGACTTCTCCTGAATTACCTGTTTCCCGAAGGGACCGGGCAGCCCGAGGTGCAGGAGGTGGTGGCCGAGACCCACCAAACGGCGTGCGGTCTGGGCGTGGCCATCCTGGGCGGGCATGCCGAGATCACCGCGGCCGTAAACCAAGCGGTCATCGCCGCCACTGCCATGGGGAAGGTGGCTCGGGAACACCTGGTCACCAGCTCGGGGGCCCGGTCGGGAGACGAGGTTATCCTCACCAAGTGGGCAGGCCTGGAAGGCACGGCCATCCTGGCAGCGGACCTGGCCGGCCGGCTGCGGGAGATGCTGCCGGCGGAGATCCTGCGGGGTGCAGAAGACCTGGGAGAGCATTTGAGCGTGGTGCCCGAGGGGCTGGCCGCGGCCCGCGCCGGGGCCACCGCCATGCACGATGCCACCGAAGGCGGGGTGCGGGGTGCGCTGGTGGAGCTGGCCTCGGCATCCGAGGTTGGCCTGGAGATCCGGGCGGAAGCCATTCCCCTGGCTCCGGAGACGGAGGCCGTCTGCCGCTGCCTGCAGATCGATCCCCTGGGGCTGATCTCCAGCGGAGCGATGGTGATCACGGCGCCCCCCGGGAGCAGGGTGCTGGCAACGCTGGAGAAGCTGGGCATTCCCGCCTGCGTCATCGGGAGGGTCCGGGAGGAGCCCGGGTTGTACCTGGTAGTCGGAGAAACGAGAGAGGAGCTTACCGCGCCCCCGCGGGACGAGCTCTATGAAGCCCTGGAGCGGTACGCTTGAGCGCGTTTTCCCAGAGGTTTGTCCGGAGCGCTGCGGGAGCGTTGGTTCCCCCATCTTCCTCAAGCGTCCTTGGCGGGGTGTGCTCCAACAGCGAAGAATGAAATACAGTTCAAAGCTCCTGAGGGCGGCACTCCGGAGGAAAAGCAAACTTCGACAGAGGCGAATTACAAGGCTTCTGCAATGTTTGGAGGTTTTGAGGTATGGAAATTATTATCATCCTCGCAGTAGTGTTCGTCGGCGCATTCCTCATCGCCTATTTCCTGAAGCAGAGAAAATCTTTGAGGGGGCCGAGCCAATCGCGCCTTTACAAAGAATTGCAAAAGCAGCTGCACCTTCCCCCCGACCAGGCGGAGGAGTATATCGACGACTTCGTCGAAAGAATGCGGCAAAAGTACCCGGGCCATACCCGGGAATGGTACCTGGAGAAGATCCTGTTTGACTTGAAAAGGGATCGCCGCTAGCACCTTCACCAATCCTTGTAAAAGTTGGCCTCCTCCTGGTACGCTTCTGCCAGACTTTCCAGCCGGTCCATTTCTTCTGGCGACAGCGGGCTGAAATTTTGACAGATGGCAATATTTTCTTCCAGTTCATCCAGCGAAGAGAGGCCGACGATGGCCGTGTGTATGGGCAGCGTGCAGACATAGCCCAAAGCCTCTTTCATGGTGGCTATGCCGTCCTGGCGCAGGAGCCGGCCGTAAGAAACCACTTTCATGGTGATGATGCCCATTTTTCTCTCCACCGCAAACGGCAGCAGGTTTTTTTGAAAAGAGGCACGGTAGAGATCGGCCGGGTTGAGCGGTATTAAAACACAGTCGAATTCATGCCGCTCGAGAAGGTAGCGAAGGGCCTGTGGGTCCCGGTGCCCGGTTGCCCCGGTGTACTTGACAACGCCTTCTTCCCGGAGACGCTGGAGGGCACGCACTGCCCCGTCTGGTTCCAGGACCCGGTCGGCCTCGTTTTTGTCCCTGATGCCGTGGATCTGGTAGAGATCGAGGTAATCCGTTTGCAGCCGTTCCAGGCTGCTTTCAATATTTCGCAGGGTGCCCTCGTAGGTCCGGTCCAGGGTCTTGGTGGCCAGGAAGACTTCCCGACGCCGGTGCTTCAAGGCCCTGCCGATATGGCGTTCGCTGACCCCCCCGGCATAGGAGGGAGCGGTATCGATGTAGTTAACGCCCCGGTCCAGGGCCCGCTTCAAAAGGGCCAGCGCCTCTTCCTCTTTTTCTGCGCGGGCGATTATTCCCGCGCCGCCCAGACCGAAGAGGCTGACCGTTTCCCCTGTGCTGCCCAGCACTCTTTTCCACGGGTCCTTCGGCCTTTTCTCCGCGGGGTCTTCCTCAGCTCTCTCGCGCACTCCGTTATGCTTTGGCCTGGCCGGGGTTTTGGGTTCGGCGTCGGTTTCTGTGCGGACACTTTTTTCAACATTGTCTTCGGCCACGTCAAGCCGGGATGGTAACTGCCTGAAAAAGAAGCGGGCAAAGGCGGCGGCGACCAGGCCCAGCAGCGCCGTAAGGCCCAACAGCAAAAACCTTTTGCGGGACAGTTTTGTTTTCAAATCCGGATTGCCCTCCTTGGGATTGTTACCCTATTATACTTTCGGGAAAGGAGATGTCAAGGGAGGCTGCCTTTTTTTGATCCCAGCCGTTCTCTCAAAACGGTTTGATAATGGAAAAAGTTGCGGATATTTCCAAAAAAGGCATTTCTTTTTTCCGCCATTTTCGTTACAATAGTTAAAACGGGTTAACAATTGTTACAGCGCTTTAACACAGGAGGGGTGCTCTATGCAGGCCGGCTGGAGAAATCCAACAATCTTCTTTCTCGTTTTCCTTCTTTTTCTGTTGACGGGGCCGCTGCCGGCGGCGGGTGGAAACGAGGTAGATATAAAGCTGAACGGGGAACGGTTAAGATATGATGTCAGCCCTTACATAGATGAAAACAGCCGCACCATCGTCCCGGTGCGCTTCGTGGCGGAGGACCTGGGAGGCGATGTGGAATGGGACAGGGAAAACCGCCGGGTTGAAATTGTAAAGGGCGACCTTGTGCTGGAACTCTGGATTGACGAACAGGAAGCGCGGGTTAACGGTGAAGCGGTTGCCCTGGATACCTCGCCCGCCCTCAATGCAGGACGCACCATGGTCCCCATTCGCTTCGTGTCGGAAACCTTCGGGCTGGAAGTGGAGTGGGAGCGGGAAACGAGGACCGTGCTTTTACATACTGCGGAGGAACCGGAAGGAGACCCGTCTTCGCCGCCCGGGGAGTACCCGGTAAACGAGCTCGAGACAAAAGCGGTGGTGAACGCTCCCGTGGTCAACGTCCGGGAAGGCCCAAACCAGGAGATTTACGAGGTGTTGACCCAGGCTAAAGAAGGAACAGTTCTTTCAGTAAGCGGAAAATCCGGAGATTGGTACAGGGTGCTTTTACCCGGCGAGGCGGAAAAAGAAGGCTGGATTGCCGGCTGGCTGTTGGAGCTGGAAGAAAAGGAGCCGGCAGACCCGGATTCCGACCTTGATGAAAAGCCCGGCGAAGAACCGGAAGAAAAGCCTGACGAAGAGCCGGAAGAAAAGCCGGAAGAAAAAGAAGAAGAGCCGCCGGTCGAAGACGAGGAAAGGTTGCCGCCGGGGGAAGGCATTGCGGACCTGCCGGAAGAGCTCATCTCTACGCCGGATGCGGTGCTGGTCATGAAAGATGCGGTCAACGTGCGCATCGGAGCCGGCCTGGATTACGGCCAGGCAGGGCAAGTCCGGAAGGGGCATTGGCTGGAGGTTCGGGAAAAAAAGAACGGCTGGTACCGGGTTTCCTACGAGGGAGACGGGGGCAGCCGGGAAGGTTGGGTGGCCGGCTGGCTGGTTGCCCCTCATTTCTCGGGGAAAGGCGTTGAAAGCCCCTCTAAAGGATATGACGGCGAAACAAATGGCCAGCTCATCGATGTCTGGCAGAGCGGCTCCACTTCTCCTGGTGGAGAGGCAGAAGATGAGCCCGATGATGAACAGGGCCGGGAATTGCCCGGCATCGAAGAATTGAAACTTGAGCGTTTTGGGGAAGAGCTGGTGGTTGAAGTGAGGGCCGATGCACGGCTTGAGCTGCCCCGCTCTTTCCGGCTGGACAACCCGTCCCGCCTGGTGTTTGATTTCCAGGCACTGCTGCAGGGCAGCGGGGAGGGGCCTTCTTTCCGGGTGGACCGGGAGGGGGTCCCCGTGAAGGTGGTGCGGACCGGCCAGTTCGACGAAGAAACGGTACGCCTCGTGTTTGAGCTGAGCGGAGCGGTTACTCCCAGCGTCAGGTTCATCGAGGAGGGCAGAGGGGTGCAAGTCACCATCAGGCCCTTCCGCTCCGAGGGTCAGACGGTGGTCATCGACCCTGGCCATGGGAACATGAATTCCTGGGGCGGGACAGACCCCGGGGCCATCGGGCCTTCCGGGATCACGGAGCGGGAGGTCGTCATGGAGATATCCCTGCGCCTGGGACGGATCCTGCAGGAGAAGGGGATCAGCACCATCTTCACGCGCATCGGCGAAACTTCCCTGGGCGCTTCGGAGCGGGCGGCGGCGGCAAATATCTCTGGCAGCGAGCTGCTGCTGAGCATCCATGCCAATGCTGCGCACGACAGGAACATTTCTGGGACCATGACTTTTTACTGCGTACCCGACAGTGAGCTGAAGGAACAGCTGGAAGCCTGCCGGGGCCTGGCCGAGCTGGTGCAGGAGGAGATGCTGCATGGACTGCGCCGCGAAGACAAGGGGGTCAGGACGGGCAGCTTCACCATTCTGCGCCAGTCCCGGGTGCCTGCTGCGCTGGCCGAGGTGGCTTTCATCTCCAACCCCGAAGAGGAGAAACTGCTGAGCTCTCCTGATTTCCAGCAGCTTGCGGCGGAGTCAATGGCCAAAGGCATTGAGCGTTTCCTGGCACGGACCGGGGAAGCGGTGGGTCATTAGCCCGCTTTAGGGTATCCACTTAACCGGACCGGGTGGTAATATCCCGGCTTCCAACTCCCATTGTGGCTGCAGATTTGGCAGACGAAGCCCTGGGCCCATCGCAGCCGGTCCAGATAATCCAGGCGGCCTGCATCGGTCCTGAACCAAGCCTGAAACTCACCTGCGGATTTCGGGTAGTGTACGCCATCAGGGGGGTAATCCATGCCAATCTTATATCACAACTCCGGTTAAGTGGATACCCATTAGCCCGCTTGCTCTTTCGCCCGGCAAAACAGTGGCCGTCCTTGGTTTTTGGAAAAGGCGGCCCTTTTTTATGAGGGGAGAAAGTGTCAATTTTAACGTTGAAGCCAGTGAATAGAGAAAAACACCTTTTTTTTGCCGCATATCGCTCGTGGGTGGGATTTGGCAAAAAGAGGTGGAAAAGATAAGATAGAATGAGATTTACCACAAGCTTTTCAGGGCAAGGAGGGGCAGAGTTGATAGAGAAGATCATCAAACGAGACGGCAGGGTTGTCTCTTTTGACAAAGAAAAGATTACGGAAGCCATTTTCAAAGCAGCGGCAGCCGTAGGCGGTGGTGACCGGGACCGGGCCGTTTACCTGACGGACCAGGTGATGGAGATCATCGAAGACACCTTCACCGTGGAATATCCCTCGGTGGAGGAAGTGCAGGACATCGTGGAAAAGGTGCTGATCGAAAACGGTCACGCCAAGACGGCCAAAGCCTACATCCTTTACCGCAAGCAGCGCAGCGAGGTCAGAAACTTTCAGCACCTGATGCTGAACGCCGAAAAAATGGTCCAGGACTACATCGGCGGATTGGACTGGCGCGTGAAAGAAAACAGCAACATGAACTTCTCGCTGCAGGGCCTGAACAACCACATTATATCCGCTGTAACCTCCCGCTACTGGCTGGAAAAAGTCTACCCGGACAAGATCAGGGAGGCCCACCGCTGGGGAGACCTGCACATTCACGACCTGGGGCTGCTGGCTCCCTACTGCTGCGGCTGGAACCTGGAAGATATCCTCCTGAACGGCTTTCGGGGCGCCCCCCAAAAGGTGACCTCCAAGCCGCCCAATCACCTCAAGACCGCCCTGGGGCAGGTGGTGAACTTTTTCTACACCCTCCAGGGTGAGTGCTATGCGGAGGATACCCAGGTATTAACAGATACGGGCTGGAAGTTTTTTTATGAGTTAAACGGCAAAGATAAGGTGTATACTTTAAACAACGAAACGAACAAAATAGAGCTGCAAAGACCTGTTCAATTTTTTGCCTATGATTATGATGGAGAGATGTATCACTTTCACAATAACAGGGTAAATTTACTTGTTACTCCCAATCACAACATGGTCGTTGACCAATATTCTCCGTATAACGGGGTGCGATATTTTAGAAAAATTGTTAAGGCGAAAAACTTTAATCCAAACCTGCATTTTATTCCTAAACAGGGTGAATGGCAGGGAGAACGAGTGGATTTTTTTGTTTTGCCAGGCATTGAAGTAAAACAGTACCGAAATTATGGCAGCAGTTATGTAACAGTGAAGAAAAAAGAGAAAAAAATAAAAATGGATGACTGGCTGGCCTTTTTGGGTTTTTGGTTGGCCGAAGGTTCAACTTATTTACAAAAAAGGAACCGTGCCAACAGGAATAAAACATACTATGAATACCAAGTTCGGATACATCAAAATGCAGGGACAACAGCAGAAGAATTTGAAGAAGTATTGCAAAGACTGCCATTTACGTATAGCAAAAAGCAGTTTAATGACAAAATAGAATACTGCATTTGGGATAAACAGCTTTTTTCTTATTTGAGAAAACTTGGCAAAGCGGGAGAAAAAAAGATGTCTTGTGAGCTCAAACAACTAGAAAAAAGGCAACTTAAAATCCTGTTTGACTGGATGATGAAGGGCGATGGATATGAAAGCAATGGTAATTTGATATATTATACAAAAAGCAGGGCCCTGGCTGATGATGTGCAGGATATTGTTATGAAATTAGGTTATGCGGCATCCATCTATAAAAAACAAAAGGAGCACTTTTGCTGGTACGGTGTTTCAATTTCCCGAAATAAAAGAAACTTTGTGTGCAATGGAGTTGAGAAGAAGCATTACAAAGGAAAAGTATATTGTGTTGAGGTGCCAAACCATACCCTTTATGTCAGAAGAAAAGATAAACCGGCCTGGTGTGGCAACTCAGCAGGCGCGCAGGCGCTGGCCAACTTCGATACATACCTGGCCCCCTTTATAAGATATGACGGCCTGGACTACAAGGGGGTAAAGCAGGCCATGCAGGAATTTATTTTTAATTTGAATGTGCCCACCCGGGTCGGGTTCCAGACCCCCTTCATCAACATCACCCTGGATGTGAACCCTTCGCCTGCCCTGGCCGACCAACCCGTGGTGGTGGGCGGCCTTGTGCGGGAAGAGACCTACGGGCAGTTCCAGGAGGAGATGGACCTGCTCAACAGGGCATTCTGCGAGGTTATGATGGAGGGCGACGCCGAGGGGCGCGTCTTCACCTTTCCCATCCCCACTTACAACGTCTCTGGGGATTTCTTCCAGAATCCCGTCACGGAAGAGATCATGGCCATGACCGCCAAGTACGGGATCCCGTACTTCGCCAATTTCATCAACTCCGACCTTTCTCCGGAGGACGTGCGCAGCATGTGCTGCCGCCTGCGCCTGGACAACCGGGAGCTGAAGAGGCGGGGAGGGGGGCTTTTCGGCGCCAACCCGCTGACCGGATCCATCGGCGTGGTGACCATCAACCTGCCGCGCCTGGGCTTCAAGTCCGGGCACCTGGGGGAGTTCCTGGAGCGTCTGACCGGGCAGGCGGAGCTGGCCCGGGACAGCCTGGTGATCAAGCGCGACATCCTGGAGCAGCTTACCTCTTCCGGGCTGTATCCCTATTCGCGGTATTACCTGCGCCAGGTCTATGAGCGCTTCGGCAGCTACTGGGAAAACCACTTTAACACCATCGGCATCATCGGCATGAATGAGGCGCTGGAGAACCTTTTCGGCTGTGATATCACCACCGGGGAAGGCCAGGAAGCGGCCAATATCGCAATAGATCACCTGCGTTCGCTGCTGATCAGGTTCCAGGAGGAAACCGGGCAGATGTTCAACCTGGAGGCCACCCCCGGCGAAGGGACGAGTTACCGCCTGGCGCTGCTGGATCGGGAGCTTTACCCGGGCATTGCCGTATCGGGAAGCGTAGAGGCTCCCTTCTACACCAACTCCACCCAGCTGCCCGTGGGACATACCGACGATATTTTCGAGGCGCTGGATCTCCAGGACGACCTGCAGTGCAAGTACACCGGGGGCACCGTTTTCCACGCCTTCCTGGGGGAACGGATCGAAGACGTGGAGGCGGCCAAAAAGCTTCTGCAGCGCGTCTGCGAGCGCTACTCGCTGCCCTACGTTTCCCTGACGCCGACCTTTTCCGTGTGCAGGGGCCACGGCTACCTGCCCGGAGAACAGTTCCTCTGCCCTTACTGCGGGCAGGAGGCGGAAGTTTGGAGCAGGGTGGTGGGTTACTACCGGCCCGTCCAGAACTGGAACCTGGGCAAAGTCCAGGAGTTCAACGAGCGCAAAATGTTTTCCCTTTAAGAAAAAGGCTCGCGGCGCAGCAGTGCGGTGTGTCCCGGGCATGAAGCGTTTTAGGTATCCCGGTATGTTTGGTTGGAAGGTTTGAGATGTGATGTCAACCGGGTTTTGAGCAATGGCTCGGTCGAAAAATAAATGCCACAAACACTGCAAAAATGGCAACAAGCCTCCGGCCCTTGAAATGTCTGAAGATGCCGTTATCGTGGCCCGCGGCAATTCGGTCGGGCAAGGGGAAACCTGCACAGTTTGAGAAACGCCGCCCGACCGGGTCGAGGACTGCCCCTGCTTGCCTGGAAGTAGCAGCCAGGCATGTCCGGGGGCTGTCCTTTTTTGCTTTCGGAGCCCATGGGGGAATTTCGCAGTTTGTGTTATAATGGGGCTAACTGCAAGACATTTTTTTTGGCGCAGATTATCGAATCCGCCGGCGTTTTAGAGTGAACGGGAGGCTGTTGCCGTGAAGGGAGTGTAGCCGGTGGTTGGCGGTCGAAAATATCGCGATGAAGAAGGCGAGCTTAACCACAGGAGTCTGCCCGACCCCGATGAGGCCGAATGGCTGAACCGGGAGTATGGAGACCTGGAAATGGGCGAAGAAGAAGCCAAAGGTTCTTTTTCCTTGTTCCATATTGTCGTGATGGTGCTCCTCTTTGCCTTTCCCGTTTTCATGCTGATGGGGGTCCTGCAGGCCCTGGTCCAGCCCACCCCCGAGTTCCTGGAAGAATCCCAGGCGCTGCAGGAAGACCCGTGGGTAAGGGATCTGCAGAGCGCGGTCGTGCGGGTTTCCACCGTGCAGTCCGGTGTTTTTGGACTGGCGAGGGGCCAGGGAACGGGATTCAACGTAAGCCCTGACGGAACCATCATTACCAACAGGCACGTGGTGGAAGGCGCCGGGGCTGTTTTCGTAGCGTTTGAGGACTACGGGACGCACCGCGCTTCCGAGCCGGAGTATTTTCCCGACGAGAATGTGGACGTGGTGCTTTTGGATATCGAAGGCGAAAATTTTCCTTCGGTAGAGGCCGAACTGCGCCCGTCCCTGCCTGCCGGGGAAAAGGTCCTGGTGGTGGGGAACCCCCTGGGTTACCGCTGGGTGGCGACAGAAGGGGAAGTTGCCGACCAGATGAGCGTGGAAGGCCTCTCCGAACCCTTAATGCAGATCCGCGCTCCCATCTACCGGGGCAGCAGCGGCAGCCCCGTTTTTGACCGGGACGGAATTGCGGTGGGAGTGGTGTTTGCCGTGGTGGAGAGGGGCGGTGAAAGGTACGGGCTGGCCATCTCCTTGAAAGAGCTGGAACGCTTCGACCCATCTTTTTAGTGCCCCATGGGGGCAAAGGAGACAATTATCGGAAGCGGGAGGGAATGAAGGTGAAGTCGGCCAAGCTGGCACAGCAGTGCCAGGATTATTACCTCGTAGAAAAAGCGCTCTGTTACCTGGAGGCCCATTGGCGCCGCCAGCCATCGCTAGAGGAGATCGCCTCGGACGTCGGGCTCAGTCCCTACCATTTCCATCGCCTTTTCGGACGTTGGGCCGGACTCAGCCCCAAGCGCTTTTTGCAGTTTTTAACGGTCCGGCATGCCAAGAGCGCCCTGGAACGTTCAAAAAGCGTACTGGAAGCGAGCTATGAGGCGGGGCTTTCCTCCCCGGGGCGTTTGCACGATTTGTTTGTGGTGCTGGTGGCCGTGACCCCGGGGGAATACAAAAAGGGTGGCGCAGGCACTTCCGTTCGCTACGGCTTTCACGACACGCCCTTTGGAGCCTGCCTCCTTGCAACAACCTCCCGGGGGATCTGCAGTTTGAGCTTCCACCTGGAAAAAGGGGAAGCAGGAGCCCTGGAGGATCTGCAAGGAAGGTGGCCCGGCGCCGCCTTGGAGGAGGACCCGGCCTTTACCTCCCATTACGTGCAAAAAATTTTTTGCAGCGCCGCAGGGGGAACGGGTAAGGATGGCCCCCTGAAACTGCACGTAAAAGGTACTAATTTCCAGGTACAGGTTTGGGAGGCATTGCTCAGGATCCCGCAGGGAAACCTGTTGAGCTATGAGGACGTGGCGGCCTCCCTCGGCAACCCCCGGGCCAGCCGGGCAGTGGCGGGTGCGGTGGCCCAAAACCCGGTCAGTTACCTGATCCCCTGCCACCGTGTTATTCGCAAGACGGGTGTGCTCGGTGAGTATCGCTGGGGTTCGGCGCGGAAAAAGGCCATTTTGGGCCGGGAGGCGGCCGCGACCACGCACGCCGAAGGTTCATTTGAAGAGGCCCTGTGAGCCGCCGCTTCATGACCAAAAGAATGCCCGGCCGCACCAACGGTATAAGGCCGAGATCCACGCGGTTCTCTTTGGTGTGGTTTTAGGGCGGCTTTTTTCTGCCGGAACGGCAAAGCATTTCTTCTCTGGAGGTTGAAAAAAGTGAAGATCGGCATTATCAGCGACACGCACGGCTCACGGGAATCCTGGGAGGATGCGCTGGATCTCTTTGCAGGCTGCGAGCTTATCTTCCACGCCGGCGATGTGCTTTACCACGGGCCGCGCAACCCCCTGCCGGGGGGCTATGATCCCCGGGGGCTGGCGGCGCGCATTAACGACTGCCCTGTGCCCGTATTTATTGCCCGGGGAAATTGCGATGCCGACGTGGACGATCTCTTGCTTAACCTCCCCCTGCTCTCGCCCTATTTTTATGCCTGCCTGGACGGGATAAAATTTCTCATGCTCCACGGCACCGACCGCTCCGAGGCGGAGCTGGCAGAACTGGGCCGCCGCTTCCATTCGGACGTGGTGGTTTTTGGACACATACACACGCCTGTGGCCAGGCGTGACGGGGAGCTCACCCTCTTCAACCCGGGGTCTCCTTCCCTCCCCAAAAACGAAAGAGCCACCGTGGGCTTGCTGGACACCGAACTGCGGACGTTGCAGGTGCTGGCGGCTGACGGCAGCGGATTGCTGGAAGAGGTTGCCTTTTAAAGCTGAAGGATCCCTTCCCACTACTGCCTCTGGAGGGCTCGCAAGCCTTTCGGTGGCCGGCCATCCCCCGGCAGGTCGGACAGCATATTTCCCGGGAAATGACTGCAGACGGGGCCATATTGAAAAGTGTTCTCCAGGCACAGGGGGCGTGCCAGGATGATTTGGCGGCGGTAGGGTCAAAAAGTTTGCTGTCGTGAAAATAAAGGTTCCGCACTGGAATTGAATTCCAGAATGTGCTATAATGCTCAAAAGAAATTGGCTTTGGTCTGCTCCTGTGTGGAGGGAAAGAAAAAAGCGCGCATTCCCTTGTACGCATTGTTTAGAAAGGCCCTTTAAACGGGCAGACGTGAAACATTTTGTATATATTGCCGGGGCGGGCGGTTTTTGAAGGCAACCATAAGAAAAAGTTCGGTTCATCGGGTCAACCGGACGGATGAAGGGTTTTCCCGGAAAAAAGGATAAAGAAATATGAGAAATGCCGGGGGGGTAAATGAAGATGCCGACGGGAAATGGTCATCACAACCCGGGAGAAAACGGTGGGGAAGCGATTTACCAGCGCAGCTGGCATTCCCATGTGCGCCGCTGGGAGGCGCGGCTGTTGGTGGAGGTGTATTACCTGGACGAGGATCGGGAATATTGCGCCCGCATGGAGGCGCACCCCATTAGCTTTGAGGTGCTGTCAGCATCCTTTGAAATATACCGCCACCCGGAGGAGGCGTTCGGTAGAAGCATCGCGCTTCCCCAACTGGCCGGCCTGGAAGCGTACCTGGGCTGCGGGCCCCAGCTGCGGCGAGCCGTGGAGTTCCTGAAGCACGAATTTGTCGGGGAGCTTTTCGCGGAAGGGGTGCGGGGGATCGTCCAGGCAGAGACCTTTCTCTGGCGCGAGCGGGGCTTTTCCTCTCCAAGCGAATACGGGCAGCACTTCGCCAAGCTCTTCGATGGCTCCTGCCGCTATTACAGTTTTCTCGAGCGGGTTACCCGCAACTGGGACGAATATGCAGGCAGCTACCGGCAGGGACTCCTCTTCTCCAGGGCCAAGGAGCAGATCCTCTACAGTACGGAAAACAAGCTTTACCTGCTGGGCAGCCTCAACGATTCTTTCCACGGGGCACTGCTGGAGTTGGAGCTGGCGGAAGGGGGAATGGTAACCCGGGCGCAGGGTTTTCTGCCGCGCATCCCGGACGAAGTTTGCCGCGAAGCGGCAGCTTTTGCCAAAGCGCTGGAGGGCCGGCAGATTGCCGGGATGGAGAAAAGGGAGATCGCTTCCCTCATGGGGGAGGGAAAAGGGTGTGTGCACCTGATAGACCTGGCTGCAGACGGGGTGCAAACCCTGGAGCTGGCCGAAAAAAAGCAGGCTTGACGGGGAAGAACGACGTCACACGCCTCCGGTCTGCCGAGACGGACGGTGGGGGTGCCGGCAAAGCCGAAGGGGGCGGGCTGCTCCTGGCCAAAACGGCTGCCTCCCCGTCGGCAGGCGGACGGCTCGCAATGAGGGATTTTTCCCCGGAATGTCGGTTGGGCTGAGAGCTGCTTCTTTAGGCGGCGACCGGCACCACGTTAGGCCGCTTTGCGCCGGGCCACTGGTTTGGTAGCATTTTTTTCTCGGGAACTTTTCGTTGCATTCCTGGAGCAGCCCGACCTGCCCTCGTGCCGGCTTCAATTTCCCCTTTTGCTGCAGGGACACGAGGACAGCAGGGTTTTTTTTACTCTTCAAGCAAATGAGGTTTATCCATGACGACGGAGGCTTTGGAAGAGAGACGCTTCAACCTGCGGCACGTGGCCTGGTTGATGTATTCCCTGCTGGCCCTGTCGTACCTGGTCGCCTATTTCCACCGCGTGGCACCGGCGGTGGTTTTGGACTACCTCATCGCCGACCTGGGCATCAGGGATGCTGCAGTAGCCGGGGCGCTGGCCGGAATGTACGCCCTCATTTACTTGATCATGCAGATCCCCTCCGGCCTGCTGGCCGACTTCTGGGGTCCGCGCCGCACCGTTAGCTCGGGCATGATGCTGACGGCAGCCGGCACCCTGCTTTTTGCGCTGGCGCCGGGGCTGGGAGCGGCCTTTGTCGGGCGGGCGCTGGTAGGCCTTGGAGTGTCTGTCATCCTGGTTTCCGTGCTGAAATTTCAGATCTC
>PWTK01000111.1 GCA_003563895.1 Syntrophomonadaceae bacterium | reverse complement strand
AAGGCCCGCCGCTTCGTGCCTGGCAGCTACCTCCAAGCAGGTCAAGGCCCGCCGCTTCGTGCCTGGCAGCTACCTCCAAGCAGGTCAAGGCCCGCCGCTTCGTGCCTGGCAGCTACCTCCAAGCAGGTCAAGGCCCGCCGCTTCGTGCCTGTCATTTCTTTCCTCCAATGGTCTCCTTTAAGAGCCTGTCCAGAATACCGTTCACAAAGCGGCCGGCTTCTTCGTCTCGTGCCTGTCATTTCTTGCCTTCAATGGTCTCTTTTAAGAGCCTGTCCAGAATACCGTTCACAAAGCGGCCGGCTTCTTCGTCGTGGTAGGCCTTGGCCAGTTCAATGGCCTCGTTGATCGATACCAGGGGGGGAACGTCGGCCATGTATTTAATTTCGTACAGGGCCAGGCGCAGGATGTTGCGGACCGTGGCGGCCACCCTATCCAACCTCCAGTTTACCAGGTGCTGTGAAATAAGGCTGTCCAGTTCGGCCCTGCGCTCCAGTGTCCCCTCAACCAGCATTTTGACAAACTCTTTTTCCGTTTCCGGCAGCGGCTCCATTTCCGTGATATATTCGAACGCTTCCTCCGTTTCATTGGCCCCCATCTCATTCATGAACAGTACTTTTAGGGCGCATTCCCTGGCCAATCTCCTTTTCAAGGCCGCTCTCCCTTTCCTTCAACTGCACCGCAGAATGTGATAAAAAGAAAAAGCCACCTTCCAGGCGGCAGCAAAGCTAAAAACGTTCCCTTCCCTGCCAGAGGCGGCGGAAAAAATCGCGCACTTCTTCGCTCTTTTCGTAGCGGGACCCGACATACACCCCGGCCAACACGCAAATAATGATGAAAAGTCCGCGCCAAAAGCCGAAAATCACAAGGAGAAGGGCGATGATGAGCCCCACAACGCCGCCCAAAACCTTGCCCCAGTGTTCATTTAACACCCTGTAGAAGTAATCGTTCACCGAATCACACCCTTAACGGACATTCTTTTGCAGCTTCTCCTGGGCAATATCTTCCACGAGGACCTTAACCTCGGCCACGCTCGTGCCGCTAATTTCCTGAACATAATCCTTGACTTTCACCTGCAGCTCGGAGACCAGGCCGGGGATGGGTATGTCGGGGACGGTCTTGATGCGCATGAGGATAACCAGCCCCTGCTCCGTGGAATTGATGCGGGTGTTAACCTCGCGGATCCCCTTCACCTGGCGCGAAGCGGTGAGGACCATGTTTTCGATGGCTTTGTATGAAACCCTGACCTCGCCCATTTCCGTGAAGCTTGCAATGCTGCCGCTTTCCCGGGTTCTTGCACGCCGCGGGGACAAAAACGCGATCAAAAGCACCCCCGAAATGACCGCCAGGAAGCCCAGCCCGGTGTAGCCAAGATCGCCCACCAGCCAGGGATATTGATACTGGATAATGGCCATCCCGCTTAACACACCCAGCGTCACGAGGAGAAGCACAGCGCCGCCGATCAGCAGCAAAATGCCCAGGATGGTGAAAATGATGCGAACTGTGGTCTGCATTGGAACAGTCCCCTTTCCCGTTGACATCAAAGCCAGCCTCCTGGGTTTAGCCAGGAGGCCGCTGTAAGGTCAATCCCTTATTTGACTCCTTCTTCTTCCTCGGTTCTTTCATGGGGGAAGCTGACCCCCTGGACATGGACGTTGACTTTGACCACCTTCAAGCCGGTCATGTTTTCGATCGCTTTTTTCACGTTTTCCTGCACACTCCAGGCCACATCGGGGATTCGAGAACCGTAATGGACGATCATGTAGAGATCGATCGCCGTTTCTTCTTCGCCAACCTCGACTTTAACCCCTTTGGACAGATTTTTGCGCCCCAGCGCTTCGGCGATTCCGCCGGCAATGCCTCCGCTCATGCTGGCCACGCCTTCCACTTCCGTTGCGGCCAACCCGGCGATAATAGAAACGACTTCATCGGCAATGCGGATTGAACCGTGTTCGGAAGGAAGTGAACGCCCTTCTCCCATAAAAAATACCTCCCATGTTGTAAAATGCCAAGCTCTTTGTTTGCACTTATTATATCAGAAAGAGCTGTCCACTTCAAACCTCTTTCTGACCGGATCTCTTTCTGACCGGATTAAGGCCGAATTTGCGCTGCAAAATAATAAATTTGCTTATCGTTTTAGCTCAGGAACCCTTCGTACATGATGCGCTGGCCAAATGGATTTCAGTGCCCCAGGTGCAGGTATGAGCATACTTACAAGATTGCAACCACGAAACTGCCCTTTCCTGATTTAATCGAATCGTCAAAAAAAACAAAAACAAGAGGACGCTTCTCGTGCCCGCGAGCAAAAAGCGTCCGCGCTGCTGGCCCCGGTTGCCCGGTAACTTACTGGAACGGGCGGAGGCCCTACTCTTCCTTCTCCCTTTCTTCATCGCCTTCTTCCAACTCCAGCTCCTCGCCTTCCCATCCTTCGTCGTTGATAAAGATCACCTTGCCGCAGCTGGGACAGAGGACTTCCATTGATTCCTCGTCTTCCAGTATGTCATCGTCGATGGGAACTTCCTGGCGGCACTCCGGGCATTCCACGGTAAAGCTGATATCAAAATCGTCCGTTTCGAACTCGTCCTCGAAGTCCTCCTCGATGTCGGGAAGGAGATCCTCTTCTTCCATCAGTTCGTTTTCCAGGCCGGTCAGGTCCTCGTCGATCGCTTCCACGTAGGAGAAAAGCTCTTCGTAATCTTCCCGCAGCTCTTCAACGGTGTTTGCGATATCGTCCAGCACCGCGATGATCTGGCTGATGACCTTCCCTTCCTTGGTCTCTTCGCTTACTCCCAACCCTTCGGCCAGCCCTCGAAGGTATCCCAATCTCGTGTGAAGATTTTCCACTGGTAAAACCCCCTTTTGGTTATAATGAAAATGCCACAACGCCCTGCTTTAATCAGACACGCTCAATGTATTCGCCGCTTCTCGTGTCCACCCGGATGACATCTCCTTCGTTGATGAAGAAGGGCACCTGCACCACCAAACCCGTCTCCAGCTTGGCGGGCTTGCTCCCTCCCGAAGCCGTGTCGCCTTTAAAACCCGGATCGGTTTCCGCCACTTCGAGCTCTACCGAGGGGGAAATTTCAATGCCGATGATCTCTTCCTTGAAAAAGAGGAGCTGCAGGCGCATGTTTTCCTTCAAGTAATTCAGGTTGTCTCCCAGTTTTTCTGGCGGCAGCGCCAGCTGGTCAAAGGTTCCCGTGTCCATGAAATAATACTCCTCGCCGGTGCTGTACAGATATTCCATCTCCCTCTTCTCGATAATGGCCCTGGGGACCTTCTCGCCGGCCCTGAAGGTCCGCTCCGTGGTGGATCCCGTGCGCAGATTGCGCAGCTTGGAGCGGACAAAGGCCGCGCCTTTCCCGGGCTTCACGTGCTGAAAATCGATCACGGTATATATTTCACCCTCCAGCTCGATGGTCAGCCCGGTTTGAAAATCGTTCGTCGAGATCACCGCTCACATCACTCCCCTGGACAGAATACTGGATTCCAAGCTTTTTTCCTTCCTGGAGAGAACCCGGGGGCCGCCCGCCTCCAGGACCACCAGGTCTTCGATACGGACGCCGCCCCACCCCTCTATGTACACTCCGGGTTCCACGGTAAAAACCATCCCTTCCTGCAGCAGGTCCTTCCCGCGGGGGGAAAGGGTGGGAAGTTCGTGGACTTCCAGGCCCACGCCGTGGCCCAGCCCGTGCCCAAAATATTTTCCCAGCCCGCAATCCTCCAGGTACCCCCTGGCCAGGCGATCTGCCTCAGCCCCGCTCAGGCCTGCCCGGAGATGTTCCAGCGCCGCCTCCTGGGCATGGAGCACCCTGGTGTACACTTCCTCCTGCTCCCTGTCGGGCGTTCCCACGAAAAAGGTGCGCGTCATATCGGAACAGTACCCTCCCCGGGTGGCGCCCAGATCGATAATGACCGGCTCGCCCTCGCCGATAATTTTGCCGCCGGCCACCCCGTGCGGCAGCGCCGAACGCGCGCCGGAGGCGACGATCACGTCAAAGGGCGCCCTCTCGGATCCTCCCCGGCGCATCCGGTATTCCAGCTCGCAGGCCACCTCATGTTCGCTCACCCCCGGCTTGACCAGCGGCAGCACCTCCCGCAGGGCGCCATCCGCTATCTCGGCCGCGGCAAAAATCTGCTCCACCTCGTCCCGGTCCTTTATCGCGCGCACCGCTTCCACCGTGCCGCTCAGGGGAACCGGCACGATTTCCTCGCCGAGGGCCTTCTTGAGCTGGCTGTACTCCCTCAGGGAAATGTGGGCTTCCTCCACCCCCAGCGACCCGAGTCCATGGTCCAGAACCACCTCCGCCGCCTCCTGGAAGGAGCCCGGCGATTTGATGTCCACCACCTCGAAACCGGGAGTTTCCTCCCGGGCCTGCTGCCGGTAGCGAAAGTCGGCAAAAAGAAAGGCCGAGCCGCGGGTCACCAGCAGAAAGCCGCTGGTCCCGGTAAAGCCGCTGAGGTAGCGCACGTTGGGGCGGCTCAAAATCAGCAGGCCGTCAACCTCGCTCTGCTCCATGCCGTGCCGCACCTTGTGCAGCCGTTTTTCCTGCTTCTCCTCGAAGAAAGCAAACACCTCCCCCGGCTCCCCGCCGGGCCGGCCCAGCAGATGCAAGCCGCGCCCTACTCCGGCCCGGTTTCAGCCAGCGCCTGCAGCGCCAAAAGGTATCCCCTGGCGCCAAAACCGCAGATCTGCCCTCTCACCACGGGGGCTATCACGGAAGTCCGCCGAAACTCTTCCCGGGCATGAATGTTGGAGAGGTGCACCTCAACGGCCGGCAGGCCGACCCCGGCCAGGGCATCCCTGAGCGCGATGCTGTAATGGGTAAAGGCCCCGGGATTGATGATGATGCCGCTGTAGTCCCCCGGTGCGGCGTGGATGTAATCCAGCAGTGCCGATTCGCTGTTGGACTGCCGGCAGGCAACCTCCACCCCCAGCCGCTCGGCCTCCCGAGCGATCAGCTCATCGATCTGGCCCAGGGTGAGGTCCCCGTAAATCTCTTTTTCGCGGCTCCCCAACAGGTTCAGGTTGGGGCCGTGCAATACGAGAAAGGAACGTTTTTCTGCGGCCATCTGCTCTGCACCCCTCTCTGCTCTCCCCACAGCATACAACTAATTTCCACTTCCGGCGCAAAAATCCTTCCGGGAAAGGTCAAAAAAAGGCACAGCAAAAAGAACCGTCGGCAGCGCGCCCCCCGGGAACGGGCTCCGGCGGCCGGTTCCAGGGGCCTTTTTAACTGACGTGAGCCCTTCCCTGGCGCCCCATTCTGGTCCGCCCTGCCTCGGCCGTTCCGGGGCGCTGCGGGTCAGACGTCAGGGCGCTGGCCGCACACCATATCCTGCTATTGGTTATTATATCCATACACGCCAAAAAAGCTGCCTTGAGCTTTTTGGGAAAACCGCAACTTCACGGCAACGCAAAATAACTATTTGACGCGGCACAGGGCCGTTCAAAAGTGTGCTGCCGTGCAGGGCTTTCCACCGTTCAGGGGCACTGCCGTTCATATGCGCTGCGGGTCAGGGCCCGGAAATCTTCGCCAGTTCCGCCAGGATCTCTTCGGCCAGCCGCTCCGGGGGTTTTGTGCCCGCTTCGATATGGATGTCGGCCTGGAGGTAATACGGCCGGCGCTTTGCCAACAGCCCCTCGATCGCCTCCAGGGGATCTTCCACCTGCAGCAGGGGCCGGTCATCCTTTTCGGCCAGCCGGCGGTATGCCTCCTCCGCCGACACGTCCAAAAATACAAAAAGACCGTTTCGCTTCAGCGCCCGGCGGTTCTCTTCCCGCATGATCGCGCCTCCCCCGGTCGCGATAACGCATGTCCCCGGTGGCTGCCGGGAGAGCCGGGCGATCACCTCCGCTTCGCGGCGGCGAAAATATGTTTCGCCATGTTCCTCGAAAATGCGGGAGATGGTCGTCCCCTCCTCGCGGCTGATGAGCTCGTCCGAGTCGTAAAATACCAGCCCCAGCTGCCTTGCCAGCTGCTCGCCGACGGAGGTCTTCCCCGAACCCATGAAACCGGTCAGCACGATATTCTTTTCCAGCCGGAAGGCGTCCCCCGCCTTCCCGGAACAGTGCTCGTTGGAGTGCTCGTTTCTGCCGGCCAACGGCGCCCCTCCCTTCCTGCACGTTATTGCCCCTTCTTACCCCTTCTTGTCACCGCCGCTGAAATGGAATCCATTTGCGCATCCAAACCAACAAATGTGTTATCATCTTGGTCGCTGGCCTCCTTTGACCGCAGCTCTGTAAAGGTATAAAACCATTATAGCCTGCGAGTACGCAAGGCGGGGCCAGCACTTCCATTATGTATTCCTCCCCTTCCCGCACCCCTTTGCCCTCCCCCATTCTTACCAGTGCTCGGGGGGCTCGTTTGAAATTCTCACCCGTCCGGTCACGGGGGCCAGTATCACGTAGCGTTTCTCCCCTCCCGCAGCCCGCAGGATCACCGTTCCCCCGCTGGTGGGCCTTCCCAGGTTGTTGAAGCGTACCGAAGGCGGTTCTCCCGGAAAGGTGGTTTGCCCTTT
>PWTK01000011.1 GCA_003563895.1 Syntrophomonadaceae bacterium | reverse complement strand
GAGCACGGCATAAAGGTCATGCACAAGGTTACGGCAGTCCGTTTTGCCCGCAAGGTCCAGGAGATCGGGTGCGACGCCGTTATCGTGGATGGGTTTGAATGCGCCGGCCACCCCGGAGAAGAAGATGTTTCTTCGCTGGTGCTCCTTCCCCGGGCGGTAGATGCGGTGGATATTCCCGTTATCGCCGCCGGCGGGTTTGCCAACGGCCGGGGATTGGTGGCCGCCCTGGCGCTGGGCGCCGAGGCCGTCCTCATGGGCACGCGGTTCATGGTTTCCAGGGAAGCGCCCATGCACGAACGGGTCAAGGAATACCTGACGACACTGCCGGAAACGGAGACCACCCTGGTGCTGCGCTCGCTGCGCAACACGGCCCGGGTTATTAAAAACAGCATCGCTGCCCAAGTCCAGGAGATGGAAGGGGGGGGCGCCGGGATCGAAGAGCTGATTCCCCTGGTCAGCGGGCAACGGGAAAAAGAGCTCATGGAAACAGGGGACATGGAAAAAGGGCTTTTGCACTGCGGCCAGGTTGTGGGCCTCATCCACGATATCCCGAGCATAGAGGAAATTATCCAGGGCATCATGAGCGAAGCGAAAGAAGTGCGGGAGCGGTTGTGCCGCTGATTTCTTTGCAGCCCTTCCTGGCCGCACAGTTTTGGCTGGAAGGACTGCCGGGACGCAGCTCGCTCTCCGGGCGGTGATGGCGGCGCTCCCCGGCGGCAGGCAATTGCGCAGATTTCCAGCGCTGTCCTGTTGCCGCTGTTGTAGAGAGGGAAAGGTCAAAAGAGCCTTTCCCTTTTTAATGCCGAATACTGCCTCGCGGGCAGAAGGTTGTTGTTTCAAAAAGGACATAAAGAGTTTTACTATAGCAGCCCCGCTTCTATAGATAATTTCTATTTCATAAAAAACCGGCGGCTGATATAATGATCACGTAGCAGGGAAAACAAAGGGAGCGCCCTGGAATATGGCACCCGCCGGGGCGGTTAAAGTGAGGTAGAAGGATGGTCCAGAGAAGTTATTTCACCTTTCCCAGCGTCTACTACGCGGTAAAGGCGGAAAAAACCCTTTTGGGTAAGGAGTGGGAATTCAGAATGGTTCCCGTACCGCGGAGCATCAGCTCCAGCTGTGGGACCGCCTTGCAGTGCCAACCGGAGGACGCCCCTTTTATCCGGGAACACCTGGAGGAATGTTCCGTGGAGGTAGAGAACCTCTATGCCCTGAATGAAGAGAGCAGTTCTCCGCTGTGGGGCCTGTTTTCCAGGAAGAAAAAGAAGGGTGGACAAAATGAAAGATAATGCGATTTATTTCGATAACGCCGCTACCTCGTGGCCCAAGCCGGAAGAGGTTTATACCGCTGCCGAAAAATACCTGCGCTACGGGGGGACCAATCCCGGCCGTTCAGGCCATACCCGTTCTATCCAGGCCGACCGCCTTGTTTTTGAAGTCCGCGAAAGGGCGGCCGCTTTTTTGGGGGCAGGAGCTCCGGAAGAGATCATTTTTACCCTGAACGCCACCGATTCGTTGAACATGGCCCTTAAGGGATTGCTGGAAGAAGGCGATCATGTAGTGTGCACCCCTTTCGAGCACAACTCCGTTTTGCGCCCGCTTGGTTCGCTGCGCCGCCAGGGGATCATTACCTCCACCATGATTGAACCGAAGGAGGAGGGCACCATTGACCTGGCGGAAATCGAGGCCGCCCTCAAGCCCGAAACCAGGCTGATCGCCTGCACCCATGCCTCCAACGTGACCGGGGCGCTTATGCCGGCGGAGGAAATCGGGAAGCTGGCGGAAGAAAGGGGCGTCTTCTTTCTGTTGGATGCGGCCCAGACGGGCGGGGTCATGCCCCTGAACCTGCAGGAGCTTAAACCCCAGCTGGCGGCCTTTGCCGGTCACAAGGGGCTGCTGGGGGTTCCCGGGGTGGGACTGCTCTATGTGCGGGAAGGGGTGAAGCTGAAGCCCTGGAGAGAAGGAGGCACCGGCAGCAGATCCGAGGAAGATCGGCAGCCGGAAATGATGCCCGAATACCTGGAAGCCGGGACCATGAATACGCCCGGGTTGGCCGGCCTGAACGAGGGGCTGAAATATATTGAAGAGGTGGGCCTCGCTGCCATCAGGGAACACGAACTGAAGCTTGCCGGAAAGCTGCGCCGCGGCCTGTCGGAGATAGAGCGGGTCCGCCTGTACGGCCCATCGGATATAGAAAGATGTGTGGCCGTGGTTTCGTTCACCGTTGACGGAATAGACAGCGGAGAACTGGGGTACGTGCTGGAAGAGGTCTACGGGATTCTGAGCCGCACAGGGCTGCACTGCGCCCCCGACGCCCACCGGGCTGTGGGAACCTTCCCCCAGGGGACGGTGCGCTTCAGCCTGGGGTACTACAACCGGGAGGAAGAAGTGGAGCGGGCCGTGGATGCCGTGAGGGAGATTGCAGAGAGGTTTTGAGGCGCAAGTCCAGGGCAAAAAAGTGCCCCTTTTTTGCCACAGGGAAAGGGTTCGAGCCTCACCACAGCGAAATGAGATGACATACCCCGGAGGAGGTGTGTCCTCACACCTCTAAAAACGCGTTCTCTTCTCCAGGGTGGGAGCAACCCCCGTTTTCCCCCCACCTGGCATCCGACTTTTCAGGCGTGTCACTTTTCCAGCCTTTCCTTAACTGGACAGGAACAAACTTTTTTCTCTTATCCTTGCATCTTTGAAAAAACCCTGTCATTCATCGCAAAACTTGAGCATAATAAAGTCTGAAATGAAACGCAAAAAAGAGGCGTTTGCTCCGCCCCTTTTTTCCATTGACCCCATCCTTTGTCGCGGCTTACTGCAACGGCCATCCTTTCATCGAAAAAGTTCCCCCTTCATTTATCAAGGAACCTCTCGGCCGCCCTGCTCGTTTGAGCAGGGCTCATTTTTTTTCCTCCTCCCGCAGCACTTCGTTCATGCTTCCGCTGCGGTAGCCCTCCAGGTCCAGGGCTACGTAGCTGAACCCGAAGGGCTTTAAGCAGTCGGCGATCTCTTCTGCTTTTTCCGCCAGCGCAGGAATCTCTTCCGCCGGCACCTCGATGCGGGCCGTGGCCTGGTGGTAGCGGACGCGCACCGTTTTGTGCCCCAGAGACTTCAGAAAAGATTCGGCTTGAGCGACTGCTTTCAGCTTTTCACCGGTGATGGTTTCGCCGTAAGGGATCCTGGAGGCCAGGCAGGCGGCAGAAGGCAGGTTCCACGTTTCCAGCCCCGCCTTACGGGAAAGACTTCGGATTTCTTCTTTGGTAATCCCTGCTTCCATGAGAGGGCTGCGCACCCCCATTTCTCCGGCTGCCCTGATCCCCGGCCGGAAATCGTCCCGGTCGTCCCGGTTGGCGCCATCGCAGACCGAATTCAAAGCGTGCTCGCGGGCGATCTTCCATAGTTGGGTGAAAAACTCTTTTTTGCAGTAGTAACAGCGCTGGGGCGGGTTGCCGGCAAAATCGCTGCGGGACAGCATCTCCGTTTTAATCAGCACGTGCTCGGCACCGAGTTTTTGGGCCAAGCGGACGGCCATTTCCCTTTCGTGTTCCGGAAATATTTCCGATTCGGCCGTTACGGCCAGAACCTTATCGCCCAGCACTTCCCTGGCTTTATAAAGCAGGTAACTGCTGTCCACGCCACCGGAAAAGGCGACGACGGCGCTTTCAAGAGTTGCCAGCAGCTGTTCCAGCTTTTTTTCCTTTTCCTCCATGGAGGCCATGTACCTCTTCCTTTTGCAGGACATTAAGTCGGGGAACTCGCCGAAAAGTAATCTATCGTATACTCCAGAAAGGCTTGGCTGAGGGTGGAGAGCACGCGTTTTTTACGGTAAACCAGGTAGAAGTTTCTTTTCAGCTCCAGGTCATCCAGCCGGTAAACATTCAGCTCGCCCGTCTCCCGCTCTTTCTGAACCGCTTTTTTTGAAATGACAGTGATCCCCAGGCCAGCTTTGACCGCCTCTTTTATCGCTTCCTGGCTTTCCACGTATGCCACCACCCGGAGCATTTTTCGATCTCCAAAGCTCTGCTGCATCGCCTTCTCCAGGGTTTTTCTTGTGGCGGAACCGGGTTCGCGCATGATAAAAGGCAGGTGTGTGCAGGAATCGAGCGCTGTCGAGGGAAGAAGGTCTCCTTCTGCTACGCCGCTCCCTCTGCCCGCCGATATCGATGTTTCCGGCGAGGCGATCAGCACCAGCTCGTCTTCCAGCAATTTTACTTGGGAAAGGCCTTCCCGGTTGCCCGCTTCCCCGACGAATCCCAGCTCAAAGCTGTAATCCCGGATATTCTGGAGAACATACTTGGTATCGCGCAGCAGGACGGAAAAGGTGGCTTCGGGATACGCAGAATGAAAGCCTTTGAGCAGCCCCGGGAGGAGGTAAACGCCGGGCACGCTGCTGCTGGCCAGCTCCAGGTGGCCCTTGACCACATTATATTTCTTTTGAATCGCGGCCAGCGCTTCTTCTTTTACACCCAAAAGCTCCCGTGCAAAACGCAGGAGTATCTGCCCCGCATCGGTCAGCTGCAGTTCTCGCTGGCTCCGGTCGAAAAGCGGCGCGCCGATCTCATTCTCAAGCGCCTTAATGTGCGCGCTGACGGTGGGTTGGGTCAAAAAAATGCTTTCGGCGGCCCTTGAGAAATTTTTCTGCCGGGCCACCTCTACGAATACCCTCAGCTGGTGGAAATCCATAACGGTTTTCCGTCCTTTCAGTCCTATCACCCGGGTCCAAAGGGGCTGCTTTTACCGGCGCATGTAATCAAGCGATGCGATACCTGGAAGTAGGCGCCATCGCCTTCCTGGTGAGCTTTCCAGCCCATTTTTCCGGCAGATCTCATCACCGACCATTGACCGGGGCGCTTTTTTACCTTGAGCTTTCGACCGCTTTTTATTTCTGCACGTCCCGCAGGCTTTGTAGAAGCGGCTTTAGGCAGGAAAATCTGAAGGGGTGTTTCATTATCTGACCCGTCATCGGGCAAATCCTACCTCACAGTATATCACTTTTCCCTTCGTTTTTGAACAAAGCCATACCTTCAGCTCTCTGATGATTTCCCGGGAAATAACTGATCTGCCGGGGAGGGGGAGAAGCACATGGGAAGGGCGGCCTGGATTTGCAATAGATTTAACTTCTGGGATGACGTCATAGCGGCAAGGAAAACTGCCCCGGGTTTGAGGGTTCGGCCTCACTGCCCGCTTTTCCATTTTCGAACCCCCCTTTTCCAGCGGTGTTTGTAATCCTAAATAAATTGTGACGCCGGTAGGAGTTCAGGCCGAAATGTAAAATATTTAATTTGAAAATGCAGTTAAAAAGAATGGTAATTAGTAATTCGTTTAAAATAATTGAAAGAATTCCGTATCAGGTGCCATTTGATTTTATGGGATAATAGGGAGACGGGTTTAAATCCCGGGCGGTCCCGCCACTGTGAGGGGGAGTTCCCTGCCGGACGCCACTGTTTTCGAGACGAAAACGGGAAGGCACAGGGCGAGCGGTGAACCCGAGCCAGGAAACCCTCCTGACGCCGCACTTGTTTCGCCTTCGGTTGAAAGGTTGAGGTGCATGCTGTTTTGCACTCAGTATGTCCGGCCCTTCCAAAAGGAGGTCGGGCTTTTTTGACTCATAAAGCTGGCCTGGAGTTTGGGAGTTTCCTGTTAAACCCATATCACTACCTTTCATCCCCTTCTGCTGTCCTGGGTCCTGGAAGGGGGTTTTTCTTTTCGGCCTTAAGCGCTTGAAACTGGAATGTACATTTAAATTCCGGTATTGTTGGGGATGAGGGGGGTGATTTATGGGGATTACCTGGCTCCCGACCCGGGCTGCGTGAAAAATGCCGCAGTTTGGGAAGAAATAGCTTCTTCCGAAGATGCCCCGGGCGCTGCAGAAGAGGCTTTACAGAGGGCAAAATAATGCAATAATATGGTTGGGCGGCTTTTTTAACCCTGCAGGAACCACAGGACTGACGCATGACTTATATAATACAAGCATATCAAGGTTTACAGGGATTGCAGCCAAACAACTTTTCGCGCCATTTTTCTAACAAAGTTTTGAAATATAAAGGGTTTGAAGCATTTTTCATTCGTTAGCTCTGCAGGAACCTCCGCTTACTTTGCAGGGCGCTTTTTTTATGTTACATTATGACTAACTTTATATATAGTTATATCTAAATATCTGCTCTGGATATGTGGAGAGGCACTAACTGTCCGCCCGGCATTCTGCCGAAAAAGGCATGGTTTTTATCTTACGCCCTTTTCAATTTAAGTGTTGATATTGTTTGGAGTTTAGGTGCTGTGTCCTCGAACAAGAAAATGGAAAACGAAATGAGGCAAGCAATAAAGGGTATTTAAAGCTATCAACAACGCCTTTAAAAAGAGCCTTATCTTATAAGGTATCCGGCAGGTTGCCGAAAAGGGAAGAGATCAAAACGTGGATCGCCGAAGAGCAGTAACCCGGTAAGGGAACACCCGCTCCGCTTTGCCCGTGGGGAAATGATGGAGCAGTGGGGAGCATTCAATAAGCCGGGGGCAGTGTCGCCCGGCGCGTGGATAGAAATGGTGGGAAACGGATAGCGTATCATGTAACCTCGAATGACCCCGTACAGGAGGGGTATGGAGTGAAGAAGATAGTAGTGGTGGGAGCCGGCCCGGCTGGACTGATGTCCGCCGCTGTTGCCGCCGGGCATGGGGCGCAAGTTACATTGGTGGAAAAAATGCCCAGGGTGG
>PWTK01000004.1 GCA_003563895.1 Syntrophomonadaceae bacterium | reverse complement strand
GTCACCACAATGCTCCGCTGTTCCCGCGGGCCGTCAAATTCGCAGAAGAAAATGTTCTGCCAGGTGGAAAGCCCCAGCTTCCCCCCGACAATGGGTATCGTCTCTCCGGGGCCTACCAGGCCGGATTTCAGGTGCGCATCGGCATTCCCGTCCTGCCGGTCGTGTTCCCAGCCCCCGCGGGGGATCAGCTTTTGCAGCAGCGCCACCACGTCGTTCTGCACGCTGTCGTCCCAGCCTTCCTGGATCATGACGGCGGCGGTGGCGCCCTGCGCGTATACCGACGCCACCCCCGTGCGAACCCCGCTTTCGGCCACCACCGCTTCCACCTGGGAGGTGATGTCGTAAAGCCCCTCCCTGGAATGGGTCCTGATGCGGATCGCTTTCTGCAACGTCCCTATCCCTCCTTGCCGACCAGCCCGGCAGCTTCCTTCCGGATGATCTCCCAGGCCCTGCCCACATGCCGTTCCGCGGTCGTTCTCTGCCCGATGGCCATCCGGATGGTGAACCGGCCGCGCAGGGCCGTGTGGGTCAGGTACACCTCGCCCCAGGCGTTGACCCTTTCCAGCAGCTCCCGGTTGATCCGTTCCAGCTCCTCCTCGTCGCGCCGGCCGTCGTCCACCCTGAAGCAGACCAGGCTGGCGTTGACGGGGGCCATCAACTCAAAGCGGTTGTCCTCTTTCACCCACCCTTCAAACAGGCGGGCCAGCCGCAGGTGCTCCCGGAGCATCTCCTGCAGCCCCTGCACCCCGTAAGAGCGCAGCACAAACCACAGCTTCAGCGCCCGGAAACGCCTCCCCAGCTGGATGCCCCAGTCCCGGTAGTTCTTCACCTGCTCGTCCACCCCCGTCTTGAGGTACTCCGGCAGGATGGCAAAGGTCTTCACCAGCAGCTCCGCATCCCGCACAAAGTACGCCGAGCAGTCGAAGTTGGTCAGCAGCCACTTGTGAGGATTGAAGACAAAAGAATCGGCGTGCTCCACCCCCCGCAGCATCCACCGCTCTTCCTCCAGCAAAGCGGCAGAGCCGGAAAAAGCCGCATCCACGTGGAGCCACACCCCGCTGCGCCGGCAGAAGGAGCCGATCTCCTCCAGGGGGTCCACCGCCGCCGAAGAGGTGGTGCCGACCGTGGCCACGACGCAGGCCGGCTGGACGCCCGCCTTTTTGTCGTTCATCACGGCCCTTTCCAGCTCTTCCGGAACCATGGCGAACCTTTCATCCGTGGGAATGCGGCGCAGGTATTCCCGCCCGTAGCCGGCGATGCCCACCCCCTTTTCCACGCTGGAGTGGGCCTCTTCCGAGGCATAGACCGCCATCGGCTCCCGCGCGCCCCTCTCGTTGCCCTGGAAGCGGGTGGCCGCCTCCCGGGCGGTCAAAAGGGCGCACAGGGTGGCGGTGGAGGCGGTGTCCTGGATCACCCCGGACATTCCCTCGGGCAGCCCCAGCATCTGGCGCAGCCACTCCAGCACTGCCTCCTCCAGCTCCGTGGCAGCCGGGGAGGTCTGCCAGGACATGCACTGCACCCCCAGCCCCGCCGTCAGGAGTTCGGCCAGGACCGACGGCGGGCTGTTGTTGGCGGGGAAATAGG
Organism: Syntrophomonadaceae bacterium; assembly: GCA_003563895.1. GTDB lineage: Bacteria > Bacillota > Dethiobacteria > DTU022 > UBA8154 > CSSED11-181. The sequence continues at coordinate 5,171 of PWTK01000004.1, read as the reverse complement.
CAAACCAGCCGGGGTGCTGCCAGTGCGTGATCCCCGGCAGGATCACCTCCTGGAAATCGGCGAATATGCGCTCCATCGGCTCCCCTTCCTCCGGCGGCGCAGCCGGCAGCTTCGCCCTGACCTCGCCCGGCTTCACCGGCGAATTTACGGGGTGTTTTTCAACCTCTTCCCAGTAATCGGCCACCCAGTCCACAAAAGCGTAGCCAAATTTTTTAAAGCTCTCCCTGTCCAAGCGTTCAACGCCCCTTTCTGGGCCAACTTCCGAAAATTTCCTTGCGAGTCCTTTCAATTCCCCATCATCTCTTCCAGCAGCAAAATCACGAGCACCGCCACGGCGATAACACAAAGGGCATCCACGACATTCCACCCCCGCTATGCAATCACTCCGGCGGCACGGCCTTTAAAAGAGCCGAGTTGCCGGAAAAGCGCATACCCGCCAGCGCGGCCACAAAACCGGCGGCAGCCAGGGCGGCAGCCAGCCCGAACGCCGGGGGACCGCCCAAAGCGGCCCACAGGTAACCGCTTGCCAGGCTGCCTGCGGCGCCTCCCAGCCCAAAGCTTAGAGAAGAATAAAGCGCCTGGCCGCGACCCCGGAGGTCACCGGGAAAATAATGAAATATGAGCTGGATGGCGGCGGCGTGGAAAACGCCATAGCTGGCCGCGTGCAGGGTCTGCGATGCGGTAATAAACGCCGGGTTTTCAGCCAATGTTGCCACCACCGCCCAGCGCAGCACGGTGAGCAGCAGCGCCGCCAGCAGCAAGCGCCAGGCGCCAAACCACAGCAGCCAGCGGTGCACCACCAGAAAGACCCCCACCTCCGCTGCCACCCCCAATGCCCAGAGCAGCCCGGCCGCACTGCGGCTGTAGCCGAAATCCTCCAGGTAAACGGTGAAAAAAGTGTAGTAGGGGCCGTGGCTGGCCTGCATGAAAAAGCAGGCCAGGAGCAATCCCTGCACCGCGGGATGCCGCAGCACATTTTTCACCGAAGAAACCGGCTTCTCCTCCCCGTTCTCCTCGGACACATCCCGCACCAGCAGCGTATTCAAATAAAGCCCGGCGAGAAGCGCCAGCACGACCCAGGGAAGCGGTTCCATGTCGAAACGCTCGAAAACCTCCCCCAGGCCCGCCACGCTGAAGATAAAACCCACCGAGCCCCACAGGCGGATGCGGCTGTAAAGGTAAGATTCATCGCCCAGCGTGCCCAGGGTGGTGGCCTCGAATTGGGGCAGCACCGCATTCCAGAAGAAGCCAAAAAAGGCCAGCGCCGCAGCCAGCCAAAGGTAACCGGGCGCCAGCATTACCCCCAAAAACAGCAGCGCCGCAAGCATCGCCCCCAGCCGGATAATCCCGGTCCTTTTGCCCGTGTAATCGGCAAGCCATCCCCAGACATTCGGGGCGATGATCTTGGTCCCCAGGACGACAGCCATGAGCACACCGATCTGGTCGGGTGCAAACCCCTGCTCACGCAAATAGGGCCCCCAGTAAGGCATAAAAGCGCCCAGGCTGGCAAAATAAAAAAAGTAAAAACCGGAAATCTTCCAGTAGGATGATCTTTTCATAACGGCAATATTCTGTAACCGGCGGGTTTTTTCCTTCCCAACAAAAAAAACCGGCCTTTTGAGCCGGTCTTAACGCCTGCCTTCAAATTTCAACGATTTCGCTCATCTTCTTGCAAAACTTGCAGTGCCGCTTGCCGGTGCCGCCGAAACATCGTTTGCAGCCCAGCGTCGCGCAGTTATTGCACTGCAGCTGTCTGCCGCTGATGGCGCCGCAGCTCTCGCACGGTCTCTCTTTGCTCCAGTTCGGCATCTCGAAGGCGCCTCCTCCTGTATTTTTTTTCTTCCAATACTAATTATTCATTATATCTCAAAGCCCGGCCGGGTTCAAGGCAGCCCGGCAAGAAATTTCGCTTTTTCCGGCCCCACCGACCCCGCTGCATTAAAAAACCGCTTCCTTCGGCTCCCTCTCATTTTTCCACCCGGCACGCTCTGCGCTTTCGAAAATGCTCACGCATAAGTCCTGGAAAAAGACCGTCCGGCGCGGGACGGACGCCCCGGTTTGGAGGGGCAAAAGGCTTTTCGCCCCAGCCTTTTTCAAAGCGCAGCGGCCGCGCGCAGCCATTTGGGAAATATTTCTAAAGGAATTGCCGGTGCGGGTTAGAATTATTAAGCAAAGATAAAAAAACCCGGGCACTTTTTTAACATACCCGTTGCCCATCCCCCCATCCCGGAAGTCAAGACACATCAACCCTGTGCACAGGCAAACCAGGCGACTTTGCGTTTAACCCCGCGCCGGCACCAGCCTTCCCGTTGGCCCAGCAGGGATGCGGCACGGCGGAGGTTGTTTAATGCCGGAAAAGGGGGTTTCCCCCTGCCAGACCAGGCGGAAGACCTGCCGCATGTCAGAGGCGGCGGCCGCCACCGGGAGCATTCAAGATGAAAGCCTACTTCCAACGGACCGGTTTCCATCTCTTTCTTTTTCTGGGCGCCTCTTCGGCAGCGCTGGCGGCAGTCCTCTGGCTGCACCTCGCTTATAACCTGGTAAGCGTGGAGCTTGCCCCCTACGACCAGGAGAAACACCGCGTCCTCTCCAGGGCCGGCGACGTGGAAGAGCTGCTTCTCGAGCAGGGCATTGAAAAAGAGCCCGGCGACAGGGCGTTTCCCTCCCTCCACCACCCGCTGGAAGAGGGGATGGAAGTAAGGGTCAGGCAGCCTCTTCCCTGGGAAGAAGCGGCTTACGAAGAAGGCTTCCGCTACACCTCTTTTGTAGCAAGCCTCTCGGAAGTGCTGAAGGCACGGGCGGTGGGGAATGAAACCGGCACGGCCTCCTGGTACGGCTCCCTTTTTCACGGGCAGCGCACCACCAGCGGCGAAATTTTTGACAAGGAGGCCTACACCGCTGCACATCGCGAAGTGCCCCTGGGGACCTGGGTGGAAGTGACCTTTTTGAGGACCGGACGCAGCGTCCTGGTCCGCATCAACGACCGGGGCCCCTTCATCGGCGACCGCATCATCGACCTCTCAAAAAGGGCGGCAAGGGAAATCGGGTTGTTGCCTTACGGGATAGGCAGGGTGCGGGTGGAAGTGGTGGGTGTGGAAAGATATTACCCTTTCACGCTGGAGTACATCTCATCCATGATCAACGAAGAATTTGCAGGGCAAAATAAAGAAAAGCCCCCACCGGAAGAGTTTCAGAACCGATAAAACATGGCAGGGTACATCTTCCCTTGGCATTAGATTTGTACCACCTTTGCACCACCGTTTTTTGTTTTCGGTTTGGTCAATTTCGAGAGCGAGCAGCGTGTTGCGAGACATCGCAAGCGTACAATTAGCCCACCTTGATTTAAAGCGGCTGTATGGTACATTTGATAGGCTCCGCATGGCCTACGAGGTGTACAAGCAGCTCCAACAGAAGGCCGGGCCCAGGCAGATTCCCGAGCCCCGCCTGGGGCTGACCCACAACCTGGGAGGCTTTCCTGCCATGAGCATTTGCAGCGTGGCCATCCTGGGCAACGAGTTGGGGTAAAAGAAAGCCGACAGCAGAAAGCCCGACCCCAGGCCCGGGGTTGGGCTCTATTCCCATCACGTCTCTGCGGGGGAAAACCAACGAAAGATGCAGCGTGGAAGAGGCGGCAATTCAGCCTCGACAGCCTCTCTGGTTTAAGGGGATAACAATACAATATTTTTCCTGATTTGTCTATTGAATTCGTCCTGCTGGGCCAACCATCAGTCAACCAGAATCACACAATATAAGTTGCGGGTTTCCTCTTCGGTGCGCACAGTTTTTAGCGGCAGGCCGTGGTTATGCGCGGTTTGAAAAACGTCAATGCCGCATCCCTCCATGGAAGGCCGCGCCTTTTCCGGATGGCGGCAGGGTTCATTGCTGTGCACGCCGCACTCGGTATGGCGGCATAGAATACATGGGCCGCACAGCATCGAAAATGCCCGGTAGAAACCGTCCAGAAACATCTCTATCTCCATGGACACCACGTTTTTAAAGTAATTGGAAATCTCGCGCCCACTTTGCTGCCCCTTGGTCCATTCCAGCCGGAAAAGGAGGGCACGGTTATAGCTGTCGAGCACCTGGCGGGTCTGCTCGGGTGTGGGCGAGTAGGGCGGGCAGCAGTAATACTTGCCATAACCACCGCAACCGAACTGGCACTTCAGGAGCACCCAGGGTGCAGTTGCAATACGGTTCGGCTGGGTAACCAGGACGCTGGTAGCCCCGCCGGCTATTGCTTTCCGACAATAGTCATCAAGATTTCTTTCAATGGTCATGGTCAACCTCCTCTGCTGAATCGCATCATGCTCTTCATTTGGTTGCATTTTTACTTTGCTGTGCATGTGAAAAAGGAACTGCCGGTGCCCATAAAACCTGTCCAACTTAAACGGGTTGGAAAAACTCTTTGTATTTACAGCACAACCCGCTTAACGCTCCGGGTAATAAGGGACCATGCTTTTTTTTACCCTTCTTACTCCCCCGCGGGGGTCATCGACATCGCCTGCGTAGCGGGGAATTACGTGCACATGCAGATGAAAAATGGTCTGGCCTGCTGCGCGGCCTATGTTAACCCCGATGTTATACCCGTCGGGGTTGTATTTTCCATCGAGATAATTCTTAACTTCGAAAGCAATCTTGTTGATGGCATCTATTTCCTGCGGGTCGGCATCAAAAAAGCTTTCCACATGGCGCTTAGAAACAATTAATACGTGCCCCTCGTTGACGGGAAAATGATCATAAAAGGCTTGGGCAAAATTGTTTTCGGCAATTATTTCCCGGTCATCTGTATTGCAAAAAACACATCCTTCCAAAGTCTTTTTCCCTCCTGAACTCTCTTCAGAATTGTTTTTTCCAAGCCCGAATGATTTCCCTCAATATTTTCCCAGGCCTCCTTTCAAGTTCATGGAAGTCATAAAGTTTAGTGCAACCTTCTAACTCAACAAAAAATTTTTCACCACCCAATCTACGAACAATAAGGCCAGGAAACTCCATGATTTCCAAGCGATCGTTAAAAGAAATGTTTTCACGTGGAAAAGAAATGTTCTCACAGTCTCGAAAACGTTTTAGCTCTCTCCAAAGATAAACTTCGCTTTTCTGAAGATGCAATTCAGGGTATACTTTGGCCATATCAAATTGCTTCCAACTTGTTCGTTGTGGGCTCACTGGCCCAT